>CALCHX010000130.1 GCA_937906875.1 uncultured Gemmatimonadota bacterium
AGCACGCAGGCGACCAGGGCGAACGGCACCAACGCCGAGACGATGCCCTTGAAGCGCGCGAGCCCGGGGATCGTCACACTGTCCCCGCCGCCGAGCGGATCGTCCATCAGGAAGACCGTGGCGCCGGCCCAGGCTTTGTCGATCAGCATCATGGGAGAACCTCCTGTTTACGCCCGACGCACGCCGAGCCTGTTGCCGGTACAGGGCGCCCGGCATCCGCGCTAGTCGCCCGGCGGCCGTCAACGGTGCAGGTCGAACGCGGTTTTCGCAGGCGTGTCGGGGCGACGCGGGTAGAGGTGGTTGGCGAACATGTCGCGGCGATAGTCGTACATGACGCGGGTGACGGCTTCTTGCCGCTGCGCCCGGGTGGAGTCGGGCGGCGGCGCGGTGAGGATCTCATGGACGGTTTGCATGGTGGCCTCGGCGACCTCGTGGCGGCGGACCGCGGCGATTTCCCGTGCAGCAGTGTCGATGTCGACGTTCGCGATATGGATCTGGATGTCGTAGACGCGGCCGGAAACCAGCGGGCGGCTGGCGAACCGCAGCGGCCACCTGTCCGGGTCCAGCAGATCTGCGATCGGGGTTTCGATTTTGGGCAGGCCGAAGCGGCCGGAGTCGACGCGATCTTTCCAACGCTGCCGCCAGGTGTGCAGGCTGTCGGTGACGGGCTTCGGGTCCGCCCAGGTGATGCCCAGGCCGCGCAGGTCGAGCATCGCGGCGGCGATCGTGTCGTCGACCGGGTGGAAGTCGCGCGGCAAGACGATCGAGAACATGCGGTCCGCAGCTTGTGACGACCACAACGCTGCTGAGAGTGCGTTGACCGCCGCGGTTTCGTAGCGTCGCGCTGGGCTGATCATGACGCCACCGCCCGGCTGAGGTTTTCGCGTGCAGGCTGCCGGCGGGCCGTCGAACGGGACCGCAGCGAGATGAGCTTCGCCATGGGGGCCCGGTTAGTTCCGGTGATCGAGTTGACCGGCCGGCCGCGCCGCTCGGTGACCAAGGCGCGTATGACGGATTGCGTGCCGCGGTCGGATTCGGCAGCCCGCCTGCCGTGGTGTGCCTCGAGCCACACGACGCCCGGCCAGCCCAGCCCGTCGCGCATCCTCGATCCGGCGAGAAGCAGCACGAGGTTGTTGACGACCGGGCTGGGCAACCCGGGATATCGCCGGCGGATCTCGTGTGGCGCGGCATCCCGACCAACGTCGATAATCACGTCGATAGCGCCCTCGACGGCCTCGCCCGGCGCGGGTTGCCACCGCCAGCCGGCATCGTGCAACGCGGCACCGAGCCACGGCGCAATCCGCGACAGCGGCCGGGGTGTCGGCTGCGGCTGGACGGCGAGCACCGTCTGCTCATCGATCGGCTCCAGCAGGGCCGGATATTCTCGGCCCGCGCGAACATCGGCGCGCCACCGATGGCCCGCGTATGACGCAGGCGGAACCAGTCGACGCCGAGCGAGCCGCTCCCACTGGGCGGCGCGCCGCGCACCGAGCACCGCAAGTGCCACAGCACTGCGGGCGCAAGACTCGGTCACCGCGTCAAATGCGCCGACCGCAGCCTCCTGAAGCACGGTCGAATCCGCCCAGGAATCATTGCTCGTTACGACCCGCGCGATCGAGCATGACGCCGCCCACTGCCGCGCCGGATCCCCGGACGCAAAAGCGACGGCCCATTCCATTTCCTTCGCCCGCACCTGGACTCCCGCGCGGGCATTGTCGTTGGTATCCATGGCCGGCAGCGTCGCCGCCACCCGCAACCTGAGCGCATCCCAGCCGCAACCTGCCCGCTTCCTGGGCGCAACTCAGGCAGGTGCGAGGGGCGCGTCCTGGGATTTCGGAGGCGCATCCTGGCGTCGTGTAGGTGCGTGACCTGCGCATCCTGGAACGCCGACTTCAGGATGCGCTCAGGATGCGCTCGGCGCAGGAGCTATCGCAGAGACCGTTGCAGGAGTACCGCCCGGCACTGCCCATCGCCAGATCGAGGCACGGGGTCCGTGCAACGCCAGCGGCGTTCAAGCCGCCGTCAGCGCCGCATTCACCGGGTACCGTTTAGCCGCCGTGTCCCGGCGACGACGACCGGACGGCCCCCACGGGACGCGACCCCATTCGCCGCACACGTAACGCCAGCGCGACCGGAAGCGTCCCGGTCACGGTTCCGCTATCGGCGTTGACCTTCCAATATCACAGTTGGCGCCGATTGGTAGAACCGCATGGCACACCACTGCGATGGTGACCACTTGATGGTGTGATGGATCCCGTGAGCAATCCCAGTGGAACTTCGCTAGCTGCCGAGTTCGCTCCGGCTGGTCGCCATCTGGAGTGGTGGCCTGTCGACGCGATGCGGTCGATCGCACCGTTCCCGGTTGACTGGGTCCGGATCGTTGAACTAACGCCTGGCCCGGCATCGGACGTTCGATGCTGCGCACTCATACCCATCGAAGATGTCGATACAGAGCTGGCCCGGCCGCAGTGCGTGGCCAGGGAGGTTGGCGAGGTTGAGATATTTGACGGGATCTTTCACGATGGGATGGCCGATCGGTTCGGTGGGTGTGCAGAGTTCTTTTGTCAGGTGAGATGGCAGGAGCCTGCGACCGTACCCGCCGTGGAGTGGGCGCTGCCGTTCCTTTGGTATTGGCGAGCCATTCGCCGAGGCGACCAGTGGATCTATCTCGACTCGGCTGGACGGGACGTCGAACTGGCAAGGGTGCGCGTAGCCGCGCCCGACGATTACGCGGTCGAGGTCCGGGCACTCGCTCTTCGTCACTACCTACACCTTCGAGGCAGAGCGATGCTGCTTGCCGTCCAGGTCGATCAAGACCATCCGGGTACAAGTGAGGTGGAGCGCGAGGAACATCCACTGGCGTGCGGCTGGGCGTCGATGGAATTCCAGGTCTACGACTACGACGGTGCCGATGGCGGAAAGCCGCTGGCCGCGAGCTCACTGCACGGCCAGTACGTTGTCCTCCCGGCAGACGGCGCGCCAGGTCCAGCATGGTGCACCGACGAAGAGCCAGATGACTACCCTGAGTTCATTTATGGCCTCAACGCATCGACAGGACGTCCCTTGACGGTCCAGCCCACGACCGACAACACCGGGGTGGACGGGAGCCCCGGCCCCCACTTCTGGACCCGGATCTACTTCAACGCCCAGGTGCTCGATCGCTATCTCGCAGAGCCACGCCGGTATACCGTCACCGGAAGTCGCATCTCCTGCCTGCATGTCTGGAGCCTGTCCATCGGGCGAACTTCCGACAATCTCGTGGAAGTCGATCTCTATGACCTTTCTCGCATGCCATGGCGGGAGTGGGATCACTGGCGGGCACACAACGTGGCTCCGGCAGGTGGCGATCCCGATGAAGGCAAGCTCCGCCGTGAGCGGCTCAACCAGGTGGCGTCCAGCCCCGATGTCGTGCGGGACATCCGCGCGGCGCTCGGTCGGGCAAACAACGCATCGCAGCGTCGTTTGGGTTGGCCTTTATGGCGACCGCTCGCCGAACCCACGGCTACCGAGTGGGCAGCCCTGCATCCCCCCGTTGTCAGCGACAGGAGCGCCCTGCAGGGCCCCCTACTCACGCTGTCAAAAGTTCTCGTCGACAGCATCGACTCCTCACGGCTCAGGAAAGTGCTGCGCACCGAGCCGCACAGGGATGCGAAGAGCCTCGCCCTCCTACAGCAGTACGTCGATGAACTGGACGGTCCCGAGGACGCAGTGCAGCCGCTGCGCGAACTGCAAGACCTTCGCTCACAGGGTGGCTTTGCCCATTACACCGGTAGCTCCGCCGATAAGGCGCTTGCCCGCGTAGCGGGCGGTGCGACTCTACCGACGGAAATTTTTGAGAACATCTGCGTCAAACTGATCGGCGCAGTCGACAGCATCGCCATGGTGATTTCAACAGCAACGGCCGGATGAGACGCGCGGACCACGACCGGCTCACCATGTAGGGACCGCTCTCGCCGCCAGGAGGTAGCGCTGTCAGACTGTGCACCTATCCTCGTCCTATGCGCCGCGCCTACATCACTTCCCACGTCGACCTACGCGACTCTTTCCGTCTCGCCGCGACGTGGGCCGGCAAAGATTCCCCAATTACGATCATTGGCCCAAGCACGAGCGCGATCGAGGCGTCGCCATGGCTGGAGCACACCGGCTGGCCCATTGGGACGACCAGCAACCGTCACAGTCGATACACCGCGCGGGCTCGAACCGGCGTAGTAATCGCGTGGTGCCTGCACCTGGACGAAGTACTTAACATCGAGCGTCGCGCTGAACTCGACGGGCTCGCTGTGGTCCGCGGTTCCAAGGGCCACGCGCCCTGGATCACAGCCCATCGCGTCGAGTTCCTCGGTGGCGAACCTGTCCCTCCCGTGCCTGAAGCAAGCGCTCCGATCAAGGCGATGATCGAGGGGATTTCGCTGTTGCCGGTGCTCAATCAAGGGCTCATCGACTCCAGGGAACGTTCGATGGCAGTCCAGGCTCTCACCTACATGCGCGATCGTGGCCACATACTGGTGCCAAACCAGCTGGCCGTCGAAGCCATCCGCAACCAGTGGCCCGGTACGAGCCCTTTGGAGCTGGCGGACCTTGCCAACCAACTGAACGCGGGCAAGCACCTGCGCTTCGGGCAGCGACTGAACCCTTTGACGCTCGCGCAGTGGGCCTCAAGCTGACCGACCTTCTGCAGTGCGCCGCCGCAGACAGCGGGCTCTACTGCCGTCTATCCGACGACGACTCGGATCCTTGATCGCCGTTTAGCGGCCGCAGCCGCGAACGGGTCGGGGATGCCATCCGCATGCCCCGATCCGTGCGCAATCCAGCGGGCCAAGTAGACCTTGGTCGGAGCTAGCCGGGTCCTCGCCGTCGAGTCCTTCTGTCAGAGCGCCCGCCAACGCTACTTGCCGAAGTGCCCCACCAGGGCGGATGAACACCGAAGGACCCAGGCGCTCCGCGGGCCGATCGGTCATTGGAGCTGCTGAAAGTGCGAGAGCAGCGCTTGTAAAGTCTGATCCACGTGTTGGCCCTGCCATGCCGCGACGTAGCCTGAGCGCCGACCGCGGGCATCACCAGAGCCTAGCCCTCGCTCAGGTGGGGGAATCTTGTCAGCGTCCTGCCACCGGTAGTGCGCGAGGCGGGCTGGCAAACGGATCGGGAGAACTGCATCGGGATGTTCCACAGTCGTCTGTACTAGATCGTGGGTTATCCGGTTCCGAGCGTAACGCAAGCCGTCGAGCAGTTGCGACTCTTCCCGATCCGGCCGATCGCGCAAGTTTGCAGTTGCCTCGTCCAGGCAAGATGCCCAGAACAGGGCCTCCCCGATCGTCGCGAAGCGCAGCGCACGTTCCGAGATGGCTGCATCTGTCGCAAGAGCCGTTGCTCCTTCCCAACGATCGATGGCGAACCCTAGCGCCTCCAAGCACATACGCCGCTCACCATCTGAATCACCGGTTGTCACACGGTCAGGCTAATTGAGGTGCTATTAATGGTGCCACTTTCCATCGCGACCGGACGCCGCATCACATCACCAAGCCGATCGGTGACCGGTGAGAGAACGGCTTACGGTGCCGACGCACCGGGACGAAATGGACAGCGTCAAAATCGAGCGCGCTGTCCCTTAGCGGGATCGACAAGCGGATCTGCTGGCCTTCCTTCCAGGAATTCAGCACAATTGAGGCGGCAGCTGATCGAGATCGATCAACGACGCGAACCCGGCACGAATATACACGAGGGCACACGATGATCCTGACCCAGATCCAGATCGAGCGGTTTCGCAACTTTATCGACGCGCAGACGATGGACGTTGAGGAACATGTGACTTGCCTCGTCGGAAAGAACGAGTCGGGCAAGACGACCGTGCTCAAGGCGCTGCACCGGCTGAACCCGGCGAACGCGAGCGACGTGTTCGATGTTGTAACCGAGTACCCGCGACGACGTTTGTCGCGTGATCGACAGGCGCAAAACCTGGGAGAGGTGGAGCCGATCACCGCATGGTTCGACCTCGAACCGGGCGATGTAGCTGCTCTCAAGCCCATCCTTGGTTTCGAACCGCCAGAAGGAGCCCAAGTCGTCGCTGCGCGCAGCTACGACGGCCAGCTGAGCATCGACATCTACGCAGACGTCGCAGCCATCGTTGCCGCCGCGTGTAAGGACATTGGTGTCGACGATGCGGACCGGGATGCGCTGACTGGGCATACTCTCGATGAGGTCGGCAGTGCAGCTCGCCAGTTGGCGAAAGACCTCGAAGCCGCGAGCGAACAGGCCCGCTCGAACGCCGTCGCGAAGCTTCCCAACGCGCTTAAGCCTTATGTGCTTCTCACGACGGAGCAAATTAGCGAGGAGCAGCATCAGCAAATCGAGCCACTGCTCCCGCGGTTCTTCTACTTCGACAACTATGCTCTTCTACCCGGCGATTGCGACCTGACGGAACTTGCCGCGCGAGCTGCCTCAGGCAAGCGCAATCGCGGCGACGAAGCACTGCTAGCGCTGTTGCGCCTCGCCGGTGAGGATCCCGCTAGCCTGCTAGACGAGAACTACACGAGCCGCAAGGCAGAGTTGCAAGCAGCCGGTGCCGATCTAACCGATCAGGTTTTCAAGTACTGGAAGTCCAACGACGCCCTAACGGTCGACTTCGATACCGACATGCCGATCGTGGGCAACGATTCGGACGGACACCCTATTCGCCATCGGTTCCTCAAAATCGAGTTGCGCGATGAGCGTCACGGCGGCGTCAGCACCAACTTTGAGCTGCGATCTGCAGGATTCCGTTGGTTCTTCTCATTCTTGGCGGCATTCAGCGTTTACCGCGACGATCCGAAACGCGTTGTCGTGCTACTCGACGAGCCTGCAATGAGCCTTCACGGCGAGGCACAGAAGGACTTTTTAAGCTATATAGTCGATGAGCTTGGCGCGAGGCAGCAGGTTCTCTATACGACCCACTCACAACACATGCTTGACCCGACACGTTACGAAACCATGCGTGCCATCCACGATCGGGCCACACGAGAAATCCCTGAGCTTGGCGTCGTGATTACGCCGGTCGACCTCTCCGCCGACCGCCACACGATCCTGCCCGTCGAGGCAGCGATCGGCTACTCGGTGTCGCAGCACCTCTTCCTCGGCACCGGGCCGCACCTGGCCGTCGAGGGCAGCAGCGACTTCGTCTACCTCCTGCGCCTCTCCGACCACCTCGCCCGTCTTGGGCGGACCGGCCTGGACCCTCGGCTCTCGATCATTCCCGTGGGCGGCGTTGGCAACATGCCTGCCTTCGTCGCCATCATGGGACGGCGCCTCGACGTGCGCGCGCTCGTTGACGGCGCGGATACCGTTTCGACAGCGAAGAAGGTTAGTGCTGCTGCCGAGGCTGTCGGAATCGACGCAGACAAGATCGTCGTCCTAGGAAAGCTTGGCCACGGCCTGCCAGCGACCGCCGACATCGAGGATCTGTTCACGACTAAGGACTACCTCTGGCTCTACGATCGCGCGGTCGCACCGATCAGCGAAGCCGATCTGCCAGTGACGTCCGAGCCAATTCTGAGACGGATCAGCGTCGCAGGGCATGCTCAGTTCGATCACGCAAAGCCTGCGCACTATCTCACCGGGAACCTGACTGAGTTCCTCGCTCAGGTCGACGATGAGACCCTGGATCGGTTCGAGACACTGTTCCTGAAGCTGACAGTCTGATCTGAGCCGCTGACGGACAATTGCCGCGTAGCGCGGCCCTGTCCATTGACAATACGCGCAGGAAGAATCCATCGGTCCGCATGTCCGACCTTCAGTCGGCTCCCGTATGGGCGTCACCAGGGTGCTGGGTGTCCGCTCAACGATCCCGTTGCGACGATCCGGCGATCTTGAAGCGGTGTCCGATCCGCCCCTCTACCGATGTCGCCGTTCAGCGTTCCTCAATCGAGTTCGGCTCGCTTCCGGATACGGTCGCCAGGCGATGGTGCGGTACTTCGGCCCTGCGGTCGAGGTGTGGCAGCTGATCGGCTGGCTGTGGGCGGCGGGTTGTCGGGAGCGGCTTGTCGCCCCAGTGCTCCATTCCATCTGTGAGCTGCATAGACGGATCGATGAGTGGGTTCCGGGCCTTGACGTCTATGCATATTGTCGCGATATATTCAGGCTATGGATGTGCGTCCGGTTTCGGAGCAGGTGTTTTTCGTGTTGGCGGCGCTGGCCAGCGGCCCGCTGCACGGGTATGCGGTGCTTGCCGAGGTGGCGGAGCTATCCGCCGAACGGATCCGGATGCCGGTGGGCACGTTGTACGGGATCTTGGATCGGCTGACCGCGGCGCGGCGGATCGAGATTGACCGCGAGGAGATCGTCGATTCGCGGTTACGGCGCTACTACCGGTTGACTTCTGACGGGCGGAGCCTGTTGGAGGCGGAGGTGGCCCGGCAGGCGGCCAATGCCCGCGTGGTGGCGCGACGGCTTCGAGGTGTCACGCGGCTGGCCCTGGCGACGTCATGAACACCGCCGACCCGGGCGCGCAGTCGCGCACGGATGCCGATGGTGGCCCGGATGGCCGCTCCGCCGTCGACGGGCCGTCGGCGTTGGAGGTGCGATACAGGCGGCTGCTGCGTCTGCTTCCGCGCCCCTACCGGGACGCGCGCGGCAGTGAGATGGTCGCAACGTTCCTTGAAGCGCAGGAGCGATCCGATCCGGACAACTTCGATCTTGCCCTGATACATGGCTCGCCCTCGTGGACGGAGCGGTGGTCGATAGTGGCACTCGCGTTGCGTCTGCTACTGGCTGATCCCACCGGGCCGGTGCGCTACCGGATGCGCTCGGGTGCGCTGCGCCGGTCGCTGTACGGGTTTTTGGTTCTGGCGGCCGCGATCGCCGCGGTGAATCTGATGTTTCGAATCGTTTTCGTCCTGTGGCCGCCGACGGCGTTCGACGCTTCGCTGCCGATGGCCGCGCGTTTCGGTCTGCCTCAGGTCGTGGGTGTGTGGCCGTCGATCGATGCGTGGGCGTTCGCCGCGTGGATCCCGGCGGCCGGCTTGGCGCTGCGGGGCGGCCGAATTGCTCTGACATGTGCCGCCGCATTTGCCGCGATCCCGACCATGGTGGCCGTCGTCGGCGTCTTCACCGCCTTCGGCTACTACTGGATCGCGGAAAGTATCGTCACCGTGTCGATCTACGCCGCGGTGACTCTGCTTCTGGCGGCGCTTGCGGCCACCGGCGGGGAGGTCACGGCCGGGCGGAGCCGAATGTGGCTGGCCACGGCCGGCGCGGCAGCCGCCGCCCTAGCCGTGATTCAGGTAGCAAGTTACGTGGCGCTCTACCCGAGCTTCGCCGAGGGCGGGGGCAGCTCGCACTGGTGGCTCCTTGCGCTCGGGTGGGCAACGGTCGACGAATACGGCCTGTGGTGCTGGGGAATTGTTCTCGCGGCGTGCATCATCGCGATACGGGTCAAGCGTTCCGGCCCTGCCCGGGGCGAAACGCTCCTGGGCCTGGGCTACCTGGCCGGCGCCGTCCTGGCGCTGCGGTTGGCCAGCGGTATCCCGCTCATCACTAACCTGGCCGCTGCGGCACGAAACGATCCCACCCACAGCGCCGACTACCTTGGCGCCATCATTGGAACCGTCACGCAGATACTGCTGGCCGCGGCGG
>CALCHX010000131.1 GCA_937906875.1 uncultured Gemmatimonadota bacterium
TGGCATGACATCGTCGAGATGCTCTACTGGGTCGATCCCGAGTACCGCGCGGCATGGGACGACATGGCCGAGACCCATCCGCGTGCCGCGCTCGCGATGCTGGGCAAGTTGTCGGCAGACTTCGACGAGGACGAGTTCGACAGGCTATCGACCGGGTCGCTCATCCACAAGCTGACCTACAAGCTGCCCCCGGGCGTCGAGGCTCGCGCAAGCTTCGCTCGGCACATCGTGGAAGACGGCTGAGACCGGTCACTGCTCGTTCGCGCGGCGGTGGGCTGCGGCCATGGCCGCGACTTCGACCGTGACGACCTGGCCGGTGAGGTCGGAGTTCACGACGCTCAACGTGACCCGGGCGACATCCGACGGGTCCAGAAGCGTCTGCGGCGGTTCATCACCGAATGCTGCCGTGCGCATCGGCGTTGCGGTCCGCTGCGGGTTGATGCAGTTGATCCGCACACCGGCTTCGGCCCACTCCTCGGACAGCGCCTGGGTCAGATTCACCACGCCGGCCTTGGTGGCGGAGTAGGTGCTGTAATTCGCACGCCCGCGCGTGTACGAGCTCGACGTGAACAGGATGACCTGTCCGGACGTCTTCGCCAGATAGCGGTACGCCTCGCGGCACACCACCGCCGGAGCCGTCAGGTTCGTCTGGATCGTCTTCTTGAGGTCGCGCTTCTTGGTCTCGACGAGGGGCGCGATGCGCAGCACGCCCGCGGTGATGATGACGGCATCGATCCGGCCCAGCTCTGCCGCCGCCTCCGCGAGTGCTTTGCGCACCTGTTTGGGGGAGGTCACATCGGTGCCGGTCGTGGAACGGCTGAACTCCCGCACGGCGGCGCCGGCCGCGGTCGCCTGCTCGACGATGCTCGCGCCGATGCCGTAGCTTCCGCCGAAGATCACGATCGCCTTGCCGTTCAGGTCCATCGGCCCATCGATGGTCTCCAGCGAGAGACTGGCCGACTGCAGCTGGAAGATCTTGTCGGCGATGTGCACGTCGATGGGCTCGGTGACCTTCATGTTCTCGGCCGTGCCATTGACGACGAAGATCGGGGTGTCGGGCAGATATGTGAACACGACGCCGCAGTCGTCGGTGGCCTTGAAGCCGGGGTCGGTCTTCGCGATCTCGTATGCGCGCCGGATCGTGGCGAGCCGGAACGCCTGCGGAGTCTGACCGCGCCGCAGGTACGACCGGTCGGGGATGTCGGCGATGTGTCCGCCGTCGTCGACGCGGATGATGGTGTCGGCCGATGAGATGGCGGTGTCCACCGCGTCGTAGTGGTCGAGGGCGTCCACGCAGTCGCCGATGATGCGGTCGTCGATGAACGGGCGCACGGCGTCGTGGAACAGCACCTTCGTGTCGTCGCCCTCGAGCACGTCGATGGCCAGCTGGGTTGTGTCGTTGCGCGTCGCGCCGCCGGGGAGGATCCTCGTCAGCTTCGGGAACCGCTCGCTGCCCAGCAACGGCTCGAGCTCGCTGATCGAGCTCTTGTTCATCATCACGATGATCTCGTCGATGAGCGGGCTCGCCTCCAGCGCCTCGAGCGTGTGCTCGACGATCGCCTTGCCGGCGATCTTGATCAGCTGCTTCGGGATCCCCAGGCCGACTCGCACGCCGATGCCTCCTGCCAGGACGACGGCGACGGTACGAGGGGTTTCAGTCATGGACGCTCCTTGGAGATGTGTCGTCTGATCGACGTGCCAATCCTATGCGGCAGCCTCAGCGTTCCAGCTGAGCGATGATCAGCCGGGCGATCGCATCGGCGTACGGGCGCGACGAGGAGTTCGATGCGGGAGCCTGCACCCAATGGTCTGCGAACGCGGCCGCGGCGTTGGCGGTCGCTTCAGAAGCGGCGACGGCCTGCGCCAACGCCGTCACGTCGCGCACGATGGGTCCGGGTAGGCCCTGACGGTAGTCGAGATAGAAGTCGCGCGATGCGAGGTACTCGTCGAGGTCCGGCGTGAGGAAGTAGCAGGGCACACCGAGCACCGTGGCCTCATACAGCACCGAGGAGTAATCGGTGATGAACAGATCGGCCACACACAGCAGGTCTTGGGTGGAGAAGCCGTGCGCGACGTCGACGTCGGCACCGAAGTCCGCCGTCATCAGCGGATGAAGCTTCACGACGGTGTGCACGCCGAGCGGTTCGAGAGCCCGCGTGAGCTCGGCGGCATCCACCGTCACCGTCCCGTCGAGGCGGAACGTGGGCGCGAAGACCGCGATCCGTTTGCCGCGCAGGTGCGGATGCACCGCGAAGACGCGCTCTCTGGTGGCTTCGACGGCCTCGGGATTGCGCAGGTGGTCGACGCGGGGCAGGGGTGCGACGGCGATCCGGTCGTGAGCGACCCCGAACGCCTCCGCGTAGGCGGGGCGACACGCCTCGGCACTGGCCAGCACCAGGTCGTAGCCGTGATGCATGCGCATGGCCTGGGCGAGTCGGCGGTCACGACCCTCGCTGTGCCCGAGAATGCTCAGGCCGAACTTCTTGAAGGCGCCCAGCGCATGCCAGATCTGCATCACCGTCAAGCCCTTGCCGTGGTGCAGGAGACTCGCGACCATCGCATAGGTGTCGATGATGAGCACCCGTGAGGTGGCGACGTGGTACAGCTGCGCAAGCATGTGGAATGAGTATCCGATCTTGCCCAGCACTCCGGGGGGGACCATGCGCACGAGCGTGACGACCTTCACTCCCGGTTCGGCTCGATGTATCGCGTCGGCGAGGTCGACGAAGTCGTCGGGCACGCGAGTGTGCTCTCGGCTGATCATGACCACCTTGCGCCGCCGCGGCAGCAGCCGCATCGGCGCGTAGACCAGGTTCAGGCCGATGCGCGCGGCATACGCCACGAGCAGCCGCAGCGCCATCCGGCCGCTCGCCTGCGTCGGCGCGGGTGCACTGCCGCCGGGGGCGGCATCCTGCGGACGACCGACGCGGCGAGGGTTGAGGATCAGCTCTCGGGTGATCCGCTCGGTCGAGTGGCCGTCGCACGCTCCCATGAAGAACTCGAGGAAGGCCTTGTGATCGGTGTCGTAGCGCGCGGTGGCGATCGTCGTCGCCAGCTGGGCGGGATCGATCACCACGGGGCCGGTGACATATTTCTCGAACGGATAGTAGAAGTCACGCGATGCGGTGTACGACCCGAGGTCGGGGCAGTAGAAGACGATCGGTCGCCGCAGCAGCGCGTACTCGAAGATCGTCGACGAATAGTCGGTGACGAGCACGTCGGCGGCCATCAGCAGCTGCGTGATCTCTCGATCGGCCGTCACGTCGATCACCCCGGTGACCTCTGGCCGGGCCGTGCTCAGGGGGGTGACGAACGGATGCATCTTCACCATCACCACCCAGCCCTCGCCGAGCTCTTCGGTCAGGCCTTCCCAGTCCACGCTGTCGTAGTCGAACGTCGCCGTCACCTGGCCGTTGCCACGGAATGTCGGCGCGTACAGCGCAATGCGCGTGTCGGGACCGATGCCGTAGCGGTTGCGGACGTCACGTGTGGCCTCCGCGACCAGCTGGTCGTCGAAGAAGACGTCGGTGCGTGGCACCCCGAGGGCACGCACGCGTGAGATGTCGATGCCGTAGGCCTGTGCATAGTCAGCGCGGATGGCCTCGCTGCTGACCGTGGCATCCGTGTAGTTGCGGTGGATGATCGAGCCGGGCATCGGACCGCCGGGCAGGCCCTCCCGGCTGTATCCGACGCGCTTGAACGCCCCCGCGGCGTGCCACACCTGCAGCAGTCTCGTCTCCGCGCGGATGCGGAACGGGTAGATCAGCGGGTAGTAGTCATCGACGACGATGGTCTGCGCGGTGGCTGCCAGCCAGGGAAGACGCAGGACGTCGCGGATCGGCCGGGCGGCTCGCATGCTCGGCTTGAAGATGCCGACGACGTCTGCTTCGGGAGCCTGGCGAGCGATCTCCTCTTTGAGAAACGCGATATTGCCTGAGTACCCGCCGCGCGAGTCGGAGAGGAAGAGGATGCGGCCCGGGTGGACGTGCGCGACGCGGGACAAGAACCCATAGGCCAGCGCATACGGCCCGAAACGCCATCGTTGGAGGATGCGGCTCTTGCGCAGGAGGCTGCGAAGGCTCGGCATCTTGGTTCGGGCTCTTTTCGGTGGACGCAGCGGATCGTCGACGAGTCTACGCGATCTCGCCGTGGGGAAAGTCTGTCTGACACTCTGGTGTGTCCTGGGCGCATGGATCCGAGCCAGGATTGGTCTGTGCTGAGCGGTCGGATATCGTCTTCGGGTGGCCTATCAGTTCTCGGTGATCTCCCCGATGTACAACGTCGAGCGCTATCTTCCCGAGTTCCTTGCCTCGCTCGAGCGTCAGACGTACGGCATCGAGCAGCTGCAGATTGTTCTTGTCGACGATGG
The DNA here is from genome assembly GCA_937906875.1 of uncultured Gemmatimonadota bacterium. Lineage (GTDB taxonomy): Bacteria > Gemmatimonadota > Gemmatimonadetes > Gemmatimonadales > Gemmatimonadaceae > CALCHX01. The sequence goes on from CALCHX010000131.1 coordinate 4,370, forward strand.
ATCGACGGATGAGACCTTGAGACTGGCGGAGGCGTTCAGGAAGCGGCATCCCGAGAACGTGATCGTCATCTCGAAAGCGAACGGCGGGCAAGCCTCTGCGCGGAACGTGGGACTCGCCGCGGCTACGGCAGAGTGGTTGACGTTCCCGGATCCCGATGACGTGTTGTCGGACGGATACTTCCGTGAGGTGGCCGACGTTGTGTCACGGGCGCGTGTGCCGGAGCTTGCGGTCGTCTCCACCCGGATTCTCCTTTGGTACGAGGCCGATGATGAAGTGCGAGACACGCACGCGTTGAGTGCGCGTTTCCATCACGGTCTGGTGATCAAAGACCTGGACCAGGACCCCGAATGGATTCAGCCGCACGTCACCTCCGGGTTTGTTCGAGCAGATGTGGTTCGGGACGAGGGCCTTGCCTTTCCGGAAGAGTTGCGTTTGCGCTTCGAAGACGGGAACTTCATCTCTCGGTACCTTCTGCACTGTGCGAGACCGGTCATTGCCTTCGTGCCCACCGCGGAGTACCTCTATCGACAGCGGGCAGACAGCTCGTCGACGATCCAGTCGAGCTTCTCGAACCCGAAGAAGTATACGGACACCATCCGCTATGGCTTCATGGGAGTGGTCGCCGAAGCCGACCGCCTCGGCCGGTTGCTGCCCCGGTGGACGCAGAATCTCTTTCTCTACGACCAGTTCTGGATCCTTCGCAGCTCGCAGACGAATGCCGTCAGACAGGCGACGTATCCGCCCGAGATGTATGACGAGCTTGCCGAGCTGATCCCGATGTATCTCCGTCATGTGACGGAAGAGGCCATCGAGGAATTCTCGGTGATGCCGGTCGTTCCGTGGATGCGTGAGGCCCTTCTGCTCTCAAAACGAGGCGGGGGACATACTGCGATCTACAGGACGAATCGTGACCGCCGTCGTGGACTGGTCGCATTGATGTATCGCTACGGTGGTGCTGCACCGCTCGAGCGGCTGTTCGTCGGGGACCGCCCTATTGAAGCGCGGTACACGAAGACACAAGAACTTGAGTATGTGGGCAAGCCGGTGCTTTGGCAGCGGACTCTCTGGGTTCCCGATGACTGCGAGGTCGACCTGGAACTCGATGGCGTGCGTCAAGATGCTCCTCTTGACCACCCTCTCGTTCCCTCATCCGCGTATGCAACGGGCAGAGGCGCGGGAGGATACGAAAAATCGTGGCAGCGCGTTATCGACGCCGTCCGTCGCCGCCTCACCGGCCAGTTCTGGTCCCTTCTTCGCAGGGATCTTTCAGTACGCTCCCAAACCTTAGCCGCCCGCTTTCGCGATGCGTGGGTGTTCATCGATCGTGATGTTGACGCCAATGACAGCGCGGAAGATATGTACTGGTGGGTTCGACAGAACCACCCTGATATCAATTCCTGGTTCGTTGTGCGCAAATCCTCCGCTGACTGGCGGCGGATGAAAGCACGCGGCGCGCGTCTCGTCGCATATGCGTCGCCTGAGTTCTACGCACTTCTGGTACACGCGAAGCACCTCGCTTCGAGCCACGCTGATCGCTTCGTCACCAATGCCCTTCCGCGAAAACTGACACCACCCGCTTATGCATTCACTTTCCTGCAGCACGGCGTCATCAAGGGGGATCTCTCACTTTGGCTGAATCCGAAGAATATCGATGTCTTTGTGACATCGACGGAGGATGAGTACCGATATATCACAGAGGTTTCACCGTATCGATTCGGACGGAAGGAGACGCGGCTTACGGGATTACCGCGGTTCGATGTCCTGAAAGAACGTCGGGATGGGGTGCCTCTAGACGAGCGGAACATAATACTTCTGATGCCGACATGGCGGAACTACTTGGTAGGCGCGATGGCCGGTGCTTCAAACGAGCGTTCCACTGTCAAAGGCCTTGATGAGTCCCTCTACGCCCACGGTATCAATGATCTGCTCGCGTCCAAAGAGCTCACGGAAATCGCACGCGTGCATGATATGCGTGTCATCTTCATGCCTCATCCGAATATGCGTCACTATCTTGATCGTCTTCGTGTTTCACCCGGCGTAGAGATGGTGTCATATGACGATGCGGACGTACGCGAGATACTGGCACGTGCTGCCGTGTTGCTCACCGACTACTCCTCTACAGCGTTCAATGCTGCATATCTTGACATCCCTGTTGTCTACTATCAGTTTGATCAGCAGGACTACTTCTCAAGCCATACCGAGAGAGTCGGATATTTCGACTATTATGCCGACGGGTTCGGCCCGGTCACCACGACGGCGCGTCACGCGGTCCAGGCTGTGGCGGACGCACTCGACGGGACGGTGGACTCAAAATACGCTGCGCGTGTTGAGCGTGCTTTTCCGGTGCGGGACGGAGGAAACCGAGGCCGTGTGTTCGAGGCCATGTGCGAGGCGACCACGGTTCGACCCCTGCGAGAACGTGAACAACGCGCAGTCGATGACGGCTGGCTACGCAATGATATATGAGTCGGGCTCATTGCCGTAGATGTTCAACGACTACGTCCTTATTTCAGATGCTAGGGCTGACCGGCTCGCTTCTCAAAATCTGCATAGGTAAGTGGTTTCGGCTGGTAGGGAGCGAGATTCGTCTCTGAAACCAGGCTCGCGAGCCGCGGAGCGAAGTTCTTCGGGTCGCGGACGTCTAGAGCCGAGATTTGGTCAGGGCTGTACCGCCACCATTGCGCTCGAATGAGGGCGTCAATAGTCTTCTCGTCGAACCTCGGTCGGATCGGTTTCGCGGGTATTCCTCCGACAATGGTGTATGGCTGGACATCCTTGGTGACGACGGCGTTGGACGCAACAACGCAACCGTCGCCCAGAGACACTCCGTGAGCCAGGGTCACGTTTTCGCCGATCCATACATCGTTGCCGATGGAGATCGGTTGTGGCTGGTACGAATATTCCTGATAAGTTCCCGCGACGGTCATGTCTTCCTCGAAGGTGCCCATCATCAGCCGCTTGTTGTAGAAAACGGGGCTCGTCGATAGCCACTCGATCGGATGATTGTCTCCCATGATCTTAAATCCGGTGGCGATCGAAGTGTAGCGGCCCACGCTAACTAAATGGGGGAGAGGAGTGTGCGTATACGAGAATGCTCCCATGCTTACTAGATTTCTGCCGCTACCGCTCCAGAAGGTGGTGTAAGGCTCGAGTCTGATGCCAGGTTGGATGTTGATGATCTGGTCGTCTCGGTAGCTGGCCCCCGTTTGCATCACCGAGTTGACTCCGGCCCCCATGAGAAAAACTCGCTGTTCTTCGAGGAGGTCACGGATCTTGCTGATCGTTATACGCACTTCTCAACTCTACTGGCAACGTTGATTCGCTGATCGGGGCTGTGGCCAGTGCCAAGTGTCGGACGTGGGAGCCAAGACGGGGCAGGGGCGGCGCTACGCCAGGAGCTGCTGGATCGCCT
>CALCHX010000132.1 GCA_937906875.1 uncultured Gemmatimonadota bacterium
AACGCAATGAATTGCAGGATCAGCTCAGTTCGCTGGAGGACATGCGCCGCGATCTGGGACGGGAGTTGACCAGGGAGCCGCAGACCGATGCGCAGCGCGCCGGGATCGAGAAGCGGCTCTCCGACGTGGATGCACGGATAGCGGCCACCGACGCCCGGATAGCCGCCGCCGATGCCCAGGTGGCGGCCGCCACGGCGGTACCCGGCGCCACCATCGAGCCGCCACCGATCATCGTCCAGCGCTCCGGTCCGGATGAGGACATCGTCGCCATGAGCCTGGTGTTCCTCTTCATCCTCTTCATGCCCATCGTCATCGCCTACTCGCGCCGCATCTGGCGCCGGAGCGCGGCGGTGGCTGCGACAGCGTTGCCCGGCGAACTGATGGAGCGGTTCGGGCAGTTGGAGCAGTCGGTGGACGCGATAGCCGTGGAGGTCGAGCGAATCGGCGAGGGGCAGCGGTTCATGACCCGCGTGTTGTCCGACTCCGGCGTGACCGCGGAGTTGATCGCCGAGCGCCGCAACCCGTTGCAGGCTGGGTGATCGTCGGGCGGCCGACGGGCGGCTGCTGCGACGGGCCGAGGAGCTGCGCTCGTGGCCCGCGACGGCACGATCGCGCACGGGCCCCACTCTTGCTTTTGAGAGACCCGTCTTCGCCATCGTCCGCCCGTCGTGCCTGCCGATGGCCCGTTCCCTCCCTGTTCTCCCCGCGATCATGGCCACGATCTGGAAAGGCTCGATTGCATTCGGACTGGTGAATATTCCCGTCGAACTCAAGAGCGCTGTCCGGTCGGACAATATCTCATTCCGTCTGCTGCATGCCGAGGACCTGAGCCCGGTGAAGTACGAGCGAATCTCGTCCAGGACAGGGAAGACAGTGCCGTGGGATGAGATCGTGAAGGGCTACGAATACGAGAAGGGGAAGTACGTCGTGATCAGCGATGAGGACTTCAAGGCTGCGGCGCTGGAATCGTCGAAGACGATCGACATCCTGGACTTCGTCCCGGCCCGGGAGATAGATCCGCGCTACTTCGAGACGCCTTACTTCCTGATGCCCGTGAAGGGCGGCGAGAAGGCGTACGCGCTGCTGCGCGAGGCGGTCCGCAAGACGGGCGCGGTGGGAATCGGGAAGATCGTCATGCGGCAGGTCCAGCATCTGGTCGGCATAAAGGTCGTGGGCGACGCGCTGGTACTGGAGATCATGCGCTTCCAGAGCGAGCTCATCAACGAGGACGAGCTCAGCTTTCCCGACGACTCGCTGGTGAAGCCACAGGAGTTGAAGATGGCCGAGGATCTCGTGGCGAACCTCGCCGAGCCATTCGATCCCAGCCGGTACAAGGACGACTATCGCGCCAACCTGATGAAGATCATCAAGGCACGCATGAAGGGAAAGAAGTTGCCGCTGCCGGAATCCGAGGACGACGTGGCTGACACCAAGGTCGTGGACCTCATGGCGCGCCTGCAGGCCAGCCTTGCGGCGGGATCCAGGAAGGGACAGGGCAAGGGATCCAGAGCCGGGCGGTCGGCGGCGACGAAGTCAGGACCGACAGCCGGCAAGTCGGCTTCATCGAAGCAGGCAACGAGCAGCGGTGAGTCGACACGCTCACCCCGGAAGAAGAAGACCGCCTGAACATGACCCGGGCATCGGGCTCGAAGCGGACGGGCTTCCCACCGCTGGAGCCCATGTATGCGTCGGTGGGACATGGCGTTCCCGACGGCGATGACTGGACCTTCGAGCCCAAGTACGATGGGGTTCGGGTGCTGGGCTTTGCCACCGCCGACGCAGCACGTCTGATGACGCGCAACGACAACGACAAGGCAGCGCAGTTTCCCGAAGTGGTCGACGCCCTCCGCACCCTCTCGGCTGCGCTTGGCCGCCCCTTTGTCCTGGATGGCGAGATCGTGGCGGTGGTCCACGGCCAGCCAGCTCGGTTCCAGCAATTGCAGGGGCGCATGCACACGGCCGATGCGTCGACGATCGCAGCGTTGCGAGCCAGGGCGCCGGCTGCGCTCATCGCTTTCGACCTGTTGCTGGATGGCGATGATGTGCTGCTGGACGAACCGTGGTCGGCGCGCCGCGCGCGGTTGGAACGTCTGCTGGCGAAGAACAGGGCGCCGCAACTGATCCTGGCCGAGAGCGAGGTTGCCGACGCCACGGTGATGATGAAGCGGGCTCGTGCCGGCCGGTGGGAGGGAGTGATGGCCAAGCGCACTGACGCGGCGTATGAGCCTGGCGTCAGGGTGCGTCACTGGCAGAAGCTCAAGATCGAGCATCGCCAGGAGTTCGTGGTCGGTGGGTTCACTGAACCTCGCCGTGGCCGGCAGCACTTCGGCGCCCTGCTGATCGGCTACTTTGACGATGCCGGCCGTCTGAAGAGCGCGGGTCATGTCGGGGGAGGCTTCAGCAGGGACGCACTCGCCGACATGGCGCGGCGACTGGCGCCGCTCGAGCGAGACAGTTCGCCGTTCGCCGACCCGATCGAGACGAACGAGCCGGCGCACTGGGTGGAGCCGGAGGTGGTGGTGGAGGTGAAGTTCAACCAGTGGACCGAGGACGGTCGCCTGCGCCAGCCCATATTCGTTGGTGTGCGCGACGACAAGGAGGCGCGGGCGGTGGGTCGGGAAGCGGAGAGTGTGCAGGGTGCAACGGCCGCGGCTTCCAGGAGGACGGAACAGGCGGCGGCGAAGAAGTCGGTACCGGGCGGGAAGGCGACCGCCGCGAAGCAGGTGGCTGCGACGAAGAAGGTGGCTGCCCTGAAGAAGCCGGCTGCCCCAAGGAAGTCGCGAGTGTCACCAGTGGTCGGAGAACTGCGAAGGATCGAGGAGTCGGGAGGAAGCGGAACCGCAAGATTCGGTCGCGGGCTCACGCTCGATGTCAGCAATCTCGACAAGGTGTACTTCCCGGCCGCCGGCTACACGAAGGGGGACGTCATGCGCTACTACGCGACGGTGCGCAACTACGTCCTCCCTGTCATCGCCGACAGGCCGCTCGTGCTGCGCCGATTCCCGAATGGGATAGACGGAAAGGCATTCTACCAGCATCGCGCCACACGTGTGCCGGACGGAGTGCGGACCGAGCCCGTGGCGCTCGGGGACGATGCCGAAGCGGTTCCCTTTCTCATTGGCGGCGACCTCGCGACGCTACTCTACACCGTCCAACTCGGCGCGATAAGCGTGGACCCCTGGCACGGGCGAATAGATGATGTACATGCTGCCGACTATGCCATCCTGGATCTGGACCCCGGCCCGCGCGCATCATTCGCACGCGTGGTGGAAGTTGCCCGTGCCGTCAGGACGGTACTCGACGATCTGGGGCTGCGAGCAGCGCTCAAGACGTCCGGTGCTACAGGGCTGCACATCCATGTCCCGCTGGCGCGGGGAACCAGTGCTGAAACAGCCCTGATACTCGGGCAGTTGGTGGCAACGCGGGTGGCGGTGGCCCAGCCGAAGATCGCGACGATCGAGCGCAAGGTTGCCGCACGGGCAAGGGATGCTGTCTACGTGGACTACCTGCAGAACATTCCCGGAAAGACGGTCGCCGGCGCTTACTCCGTGCGCGCGCGGGCCGGCGCAACGGTGTCTACCCCACTCGCCTGGGACGAACTCACAGACTCGCTCGACCCGGCGGTGTTCACGATCGAGACCGTGCCCGAGCGTCTGGAGCAGGTGGGTGACCTGTGGCGCGCCGTGATGAGGAAGCGCAACTCGAAGCGTGTGCTGCAGGCGCTCACGTGAACGACGGCTGACGCGGACGACCGGCATCCGCGACCAGACGAGTGATGTCCGGCCGGGCGACCATCGCCGGCCGGACATCGAACTTCGTTTCGTGGAACCACCGCCGCGAGCTAGCGCGCGTTGGGGTTGGTGTCCAGTTCCTGCTGCGGCACCGGGAAACAGGTGGCCGTCCCGCCCGTGCCCGCTGGGAAGAGGTCGACGCCATCCTTCAGGTAGCGACGCAGCGTGGCCAGTCGCTCGCCGGTCAGGAACAGTTCACGCGAGCGCTCCTCCGCCATTATCCGCAGGTCGGCGGCGAGTGGCCCAGGGAAGGAGATGGGCGGTAGCCCCCACGCCGCGCGGAGTGGGTTGACCAGGGCGGCGGCTCCGCCACGGTCACCGGCGCGCACCAGCACCTCGGCGCTGACGGAGTCGCTGCTCATGGACGAGCTGTTCGGTCACGAGCGCGGCGCGTTCACAGATGCCCGCGCACGGAAGCCTGGAATGTTCGAGGTGGCTGACAGGGGCACCCTGCTGCTCGATGAGATCAGCGAGATGGGGCCCGGTGCCCAGGCTGCACTACTGCGCGTCCTGGAGGAACGGTGCGTGCGCCGCGTGGGTGGCAGTGAGGAGATACCGGTGGATGTGCGCGTGATCGCCGTCAGCAACCGGGCGCTGGAGGACGAGATTGCCGCCGGCCGCTTCCGCGCAGACCTGTATTACAGGCTCAACGTCGTGCGACTCATGGTACCGCCACTTCGCGAACGAAGCTCGGACATCCCGCTTCTCGCTTCGCTCTTCTCCAATCGGGCATCGGCGCGATATGGGCAACCCGCCCGGCAGGTCGAAGCCGTCGCGATGGCGCGACTGCTCGCTCACTCGTGGCCGGGCAACGTGCGCGAACTCCGGAACGCCATCGAACATGCATATCTGGTCGGCGACGGCCCCGGAATCGGCGTCCAGGACCTGCCCGACGCGTTGATGGATGGCACCAGTAGACAGTCGCCGCTCGGCCTCATGAAGACCATGCCGGATAACGTCGAAGGCGACGGGACGACGGCTGGCTTCCAGCAGATCAAGCGTGACTACGTCGATCGCTTCGAGCGGGCCTACCTGCAGGCGGCGCTCGCCCGCTGCAGTGGCAACGTCACCCAGGCGGCCGAGGAGGCTGGGGTGCTACGTCAGGTCTTCCAGCGGATGCTCCTGCGGCATGGCCTCAGCGCCGAGCGCTACCGCAACTGAGGCCGTGACGCCCGCCCCTGTCGGCACATGCCAGACGCCACGGACGCGGTCCTGCCCACTACCGCTGACCGCGACCGTGTGATGCCAGCCAGGCTCAGCGGATGAGGTAGAATCTGGACTGACGGCCGTCCACCCACTCCCAGCCCGTCGGCGTCAGGGCGGCGTCTTCCTCGAGCGCGAACCGTACCATCTGTCCGTCCCACTCAGGCACCGCCCTGGCGGCATTCAGTTCGATGGAGTACCAGGTATTCGCGTTGAACTTCCACTCCCCGCGGCCCGGCACTCCGTCCTGATAGTCCGTCATCCCGATCGGCGTGCCGGCAGCATGGCCGTGATAGCCGATGGGGTGGGAGTAGATGCTCGGCTGGATCCCTTCAGCGATCGCCTGAGCGCGTGCCTTCTTCAGAGCCTCGTTGCCGGTGCCACCGACCACGGCGTACTGCATCGTGAGGTCCTGCAACCGGTTGGCCGCCTCCAGCCCGGCACGCAGCCCCGCCGGCGCCTCGGTCTCGCCGGGCAGGAGCACGTAGGCCAGGTGCTGCGTGTCAGTATACAGGCCCACGTAGACGATCCCGAAGTCGGTGTGCAGCATGTCACCGCGCTGGATGACGCGCTTGTCGGGCGGGGTGCCGGCCGGAATACCGCCCTTGCGCGAGATGGACACCGACGGTTGGAACCACTGTCCGAAACCGAATTCCGCCACTCGCTGTCGCATCCACCAGACCACGTCCTCGGTGGTCGTCACGCCGGGTACTATGACGCTGTTGGAGAAGGCCTCGGCGATCACCTGGTGGGCCATGCGCATGACGTGGCGATAGTTGTCCAACTCCACGGGCAGCTTGGTCTCCAGCCAGCCGACGACCACTTCCTCGGCGGGCCTCACCCGGGCTGAGTAAACAGGACCGAGGGCTCGCATGAGGTTGTCCCGCTCGGTCGCCGAGATGCCGTCTGCGTGGCTGAACTCCTCCGACATGTCGATGCCGATAACGCGCGGCTGGCGCTCCTCGACTATGGCCCGCAACCCCTGCCACTGGCTGTCGTTGTGTGTGGGATACGGGTTGAAGATCCCCTCATAGTCGAAGCGTCCGACGGATATCCGCTCAACCGGCTGTCCCTCGCCGCGATCATGAAAGACGAGGATCGTGCGCCGACGCGACGAGTAGGTGGTGAGGGGCACGAGCGAGGCGAACACCGGATCCTCGAAGTATTCCCTCGAGACCACCACCCACATGTCGACCCCGGCGCGACGCATGACCGCGGGCAGGACGGTGGCATAGCGTTCCTGGAGGCGGGCACGCACGATGTCGTTCTGCTCACGATGGGTGAGCACCCGGTTCACCGGCATGACGCCGCGGGCGTCCTGCGAGAGTTGCGCGACTGCAGGCGTCGCCACCAGGCACGCGGAGATGACGGCGCCGGCGGCGAGCAGTGTGGTCCTGGTTCGACGATGCATCAATGGCCTCGGGTTACGTGCGGCACGTCGGCTATGCGGAGCATGGGAGTAGCGGACGTACCCATGCATCGGGCGGAACTATGGAATGAAGCCGGACTTCTGCCAATCGATCTGCGGCGAACGATAGAAGTTCACACCCAGCGCGCTCAAACGTGGGCCGTGTGCGCCCAGACGGGTGCGGAAGCCTGGCCAGGATCGCACGGCTGGTGCCGACCAGGCCACCTCGGCCACGGCGACGAGGCGCGGGAAGGCCATGAACTGGAAGTCTGATGGCCTGTATAGCGTTTCCGACCAGAGTGGGGCCTCGACGCCGAGCACCGAGCGCTCCGGTACTCCGGGAATCTGGGTGGCCGGATCCCAGTCGTAGCTGTCCCTGACCTCGATCAGGCCGGCCCACTTGAGGCCGAGCGCGGTCTCGGCGTCGTACTTCTGGTCCAGGTAGACGCGCGTGTTGGGCGACAGGATCACCTTGCCCCCGCGCGCCGCGTGCACCGCCGACGAATCCTTCTTCCAGTGCTGCACGATCGTGCTGGGGTCCAGTGCCGCAGGAGCGATCTCGCCCCAGCCGATCATCTGCTTGCCCTGCGCCTGCACTATTCCCTGCACACGCTCCACGAAAGTGATGTACTGCTTGTGGGTGAGCTTCTCGACCTCATCGCCGCCGATGTGCAGGTAGGGGCCAGGTGTGAGCTCGGCGAGCTCGCGCAGGATGTCGGTGATTACCGCGTAGGTGGTGTCGCTCTCCACGCACACCGTGCTGAAGCCCACCCTGGTTCCGGTGTATATGGGCCGCGCCTTGTTGTCACAGTTGAGGGCCGGGATGGACGCGAGGGCGGCGTTGGTATGGCCCGGCATGTCGATCTCCGGCACGATCATGATGTGCCGGCGCGCCGCGTAGGCCACCAGGTCGGAGTACTCCGCCTGGGTGTAATAACCGCCCGGTCCGCCGCCCACCTCGCTGGCGCCACCAATGCGTGTCAGCTCCGGCCGGCTGCGTATCTCGATGCGCCAGCCCTGGTCGTCCGACAGGTGGAGGTGCAGGCGATTGAGCTTGTAGAGCGCCATCACGTCCACATAGGCCTTCACCGCGTCCAGCGGCAGGAAGTGTCGGGTCACGTCGAGCATCGCACCCCGCCAGGCAAAGCGAGGTGAGTCGACTATGCGCACGGCAGGTATTGCCAGCCCGCGATTGAGTGCCGCCCGGTACTCGACCGAGGTCGGCAGCAGTTGACGCACGGTCTGTACGCCGTGGAAGAGGCCGGCAGGGCTGTTGGCGGCGATCACCACGCGATCGGTACCCACGACAAGGGTATAGCCCTCCTCGCCCAGTGATGCGTCGGCGCCGGAGAGTGTGAGATGGATGCTGCGCCGCGGAGCAGCAGCCCCGGCCGCGAGCCGACGCGTGGCACCCACGGATGGCGCGAGCAGATCGGCGAGTTGGCGGGCGACGTCCTCCACTGCCGCGCTGGCGTTGGCGTCCATCACGATGGTCGTCGCCGTGTCGACCGGAAAGCGTCCACTGGCGCGAGTGACCGAGGTGGGAGCGGGTATGATGGCGAGCGTCGTCGGCGACTGCGCGGAGGCGGCCGGGCCGATCGGGACGCTTGCGAGGAGCGCGGCGGCGAGAACGAACGCGGCTGGTCGGATCGTCGGCATGGCGGGGCGGCGGGACTGTAGCTGGCGCGGACGACTGTGATCTGCAAGTCGCGGGTCGCGGCAAGGATTGTGTGAACGTACGCCGCGACGCGCCGGAGTATCAAGCCTGTGCGGCTGCCTAGGGCTGCCAACGACAGGATTCGTCCCCGGACTGGATGACGCCGCAGACTGTGACCGACCTGCTGCCTGATGGGGTCGCGGGCCGGTTGTGCTTTCTGCCATGCCATCCGGCAACGCACGAACATCCAGACGATACGGTGTGTGGTACAGGTGTATAGATTTCCATGGATAGTGTGGATGCGGTGGAGGATCCGCCTGTCCTTGCCGCATGCTGTCCAGAGACCCAGACCCATCGCACCATGCCTGAAACCACGTCCACCGGCAAGCCAACCGGCTCCACTTCAGGGTCAGCCACGACTTCCTCCCCACCGGCTGGAGCGGAGCCCGGAGTTTCCCCCGGCGGCGATTTCAGCATCACTCGCGGCAGCGGTCGCTTCCCGTCGCACGGTCGGCGCGCATCCGACGCCGTCGCTTCAGAGGGTCGTCAGTCGCGTCCCAACGACCGTATGCTCAATCTCCTTCTGCTGGCGGCCGAGCGCGAGGTACGCCTGGGCGTAACGGTGACAGTTGACGGGGTGGTGGTCACGGGCACGCTCATCGGCACGTTGGCCTACTGCCGGGCGTTGGCTGATCAGTTCGCTTCGTCCACAGGTGGCACGGAGATGGACGACATGTTCGCCGAGTCGTTCCGCGACCTCGTGGACGATGCGGCCGGCGTTGCCCGCGGCGATCGTCGGGATCCGCCGGACGCAGCTTCCTACGCTCGTTCGGTGACCTTCCTCCATCTATCCGACGCACGCTACGTGGGCCCGTCGGGATTGTTGCCGCTCGGCCGCAACGGCCTCCTCTGGCGCTGTCCGGTCAGCGACATCAGCAGTTGGAGCATCGGCGACCTGACGTCGCGGTAATCGCGGCACCGTCATCGCCGCGCCGGCCGGAGCACGGTCATTCCCGCGCAAGCGGGAACCCTTGGCGTCCCCGCGCACCCTTGTCAGCCGGGCATCGTCATTGCCGGCACCGGCCGGAGCACCGTCATTCCCGCGCAAGCCGGAACCCATGTCGTCCCGCTCCTGATCACCTCTCCCTGTCCGGCCCGCCGGTACGCCCGGAGCATGTCCGCACGAGGGAACAGATTGCCCGCGCTACCGTACATGTAACAGCAGCGTTGAGCGCGCTTCCCATTCGTACCGGCTACCGCACGGGAGTGGCGGCAGGTCCGGCGGCTGAAGCGGACGCTACTGATTGTCTTTCCGCCCGACGGCGATGATCTTTTCATCGGCACGGCCCCTCTCGCTCCCGCATCCAGGGCCGCGCGCTGCGCTATCCCCATCAATGGAGCACGAATGTCCGTGACCCGACGCCATCCCTCACGCCGCTTGTTACCGGCTGCCGCGGCGCTCGCCGTGGCTCTGCCGGCGCTGGCCCTACCTTCCGCCGCGTTCGCCCAGAATGCCGGCGAGCTGAACATCTACGGCAACCCGGCGCACGTCACGCCGGCACCCACGAGTCCGGAGATCACCGTCAAGGATCTCCAGGTGCGTCTCTACCAGTTCGCCGACGATTCCATGATGGGGCGGCAGGTGGGGCATCTGGGCAATTACAAGGGCACGACCTACATCGCCAACGAGGTGAAGCGGCTGGGCCTGGTGCCGGCCGGAGACAACGGCACCTACTTCCAGGTGCTGCCCTATCATCTGAGGAAATTCACCCCCCATTCGCGGCTGACGGTCGACGGGAATCCGCTCGCCTGGGAACGGGACTTCGTGCCCGTACCGGGCAATCGTGCCCCGCGCGCGGTGAACGACGCCCAGGTGATCTTTGGTGGTGTGGAGGGTGACACGACGCGCCAGATAACGGCGGCCCAGGCTGCCGGCAAGTTCGTCGTGCTGCTGCCGCCGCCGCCAGGAGCGACACCGCAACCTCGTGGTCGGGGGCGCTTTGGTGCCGGCCCGTCGCGCTTCGCTGACGCGGTCGCCGTGGCCACGGTGAATCTGGACGGACTGGACGCTGCGGCCCGCGCTGCGATCAACGAGCCGGACGTGGCCACGCTGGGCAACTTCGGTCGGTCTGGCCGCGGCGGTGCTGCCAGCGACGCTCCCGTGGACTCGATCGCTCTCCTCAAGGCAGCGCTCAACGCGGCGTCGCCGGCGGCCACGCTCCGCCTCACCCGCGCAGCGGCGGCGCAACTGTTCCGTGGCACGTCCCCGGACGCGCTGCAGCCGGGCGCGACTGGCGGCCTGGTGACGGCCACACTGGACTACGTGGAACTGCCCACGGAGTGGGGGCGGAACGTCGTTGCCATCATCCCTGGCAGCGACCCGGCGCTCAGGCACGAGTACGTGGCCATCGGCGCCCACAACGACCACGTCGGGATGCGCTCCCCGGTCGACAAGGATTCGCTCAAGGCGTTCAACGATGCGCGCAACCGCATGTTGCTGGCGAACGACATGATCGCCCCGACGGCCGCCCAGTTGGCGACCATCCGCGTCAACATGGACAGCATCCGCAAGATCCACCCCCAGGTCCGGCTGGATTCCATCGCCAATGGTGCTGACGACGATGGTTCCGGCTCGATGGGTGTGCTGGAAATCGCCGAGAAGGTGATGGCGATGCCGGTGAAGCCCAAGCGCTCGATTCTCTTCGTCTGGCACACCGGTGAGGAGGCAGGACTGATCGGCTCGGCCTACTTCACCAACAATCCGACAGTCCCCATGGACTCCGTGGTGGCGGCGATCAACATCGACATGATCGGTCGTGGTCGCGAGGGTGACCTGCCGGGTGGCGGCCCCGACTATCTGGGCGTGGTGGGTTCCTTCTTCGACTCGAAGGACCTTGGAGAGATGGTGGCAGAGGTGAACAGGAACTCGAAGCAGCCACTCCACTTCGACTACCGCTACGACACGACTCTCACCTGGACCGGCTACAACAACATCTATGGCCGGAGCGACCACTACAACTACGCCCTCAAGGGTGTGCCCATCGCCTTCTTCTTCACCGGCCTGCACGGTGACTACCACCAGCTGAGCGATGAGCCGGAGTACATCGACTACCCGCACTACGCGCGTATCACGAACTACATCAACGACCTGCTGGTCGAGATCGCCAACGGCCCCCGTCCGCGCATGAACGGGTCGAGGCCGGCCCGCGCTCCTCGTACCTTCACTCCCTGATCGATCTGCGACCGTGCCACCTCAGGTCCCGGACGGGATTGACAGGATATCCGGATTGACGCGACGCAGGCTCAGTCGACCGTCATCGTAGCCGGTCGACGAGCCCGGATGGAGTTCTCGGTCATCCTGTCAATCCCGTAAATCCCGTCTGGCCGTCTGTCCATGACCAGTGAACGACAGAGGACCTCCCCGTCGGCCGGGGAGGTCCTCTGCGTTGGAACGGACTACGCGTCGCTACGACTGCTTAACGACTGGCACTGGCGAGCTCCCTTACTGCACCCGCCAGCTTCTGCACCTTGGCCGCATCGCTGGATGAACTTGCCTCACCCTCGATCTGGGTTGCCACGGCGTCGAGCGCCGCCCGCCGCTGCGCACCCGAAGCCTCCTCGGCGCTGTCGAGCGAGTTGCGCACGGCGGCGATGCGTGCCGAGGGAAGGCCGTTGGACCGCTCGAGCTGGTCGACGTAGGCACGGGCCAGGGAGAAGCTCGCCGGCCAGACGTAGTGCGGCTGTCCCTGGGCGTTCAGGTAGTCGAGATGGACGCTACGCGCCGCATCCAGTTCGTTCTGCGAGAGGAAGGCGCTCGGAGTCAACTGGAAGATGTCCAGGCCACGAGCGATCTCGGAACTGACCAGTACGCCGTTGTACCAGTAGACCGACCAGGAGCCGCCCATCACCATGTGCGTCGAGTCCACCGGACCGCGGTCGAAATAGGCGATCTCGTGCGGGTTCTTCACGTCGGTCCAGTCGAAGACGGAGATGCCGCCCTGGTACCAGGCCTGGACCATCACGTCGCGTCCCGGAATGGGAATCATCGAGCCGTTGTGGGCGACGCAGTTCTCCTCGGCAGTCTGGGCGGCGGGAAGCTTGTAGTAGCTCTGGAACACCATCTTCCGGTTCTCGAGGGTGAAGATCGCGTCGGCACCCCACTCGGGCTTGTCGGTCGCGCGGCACTTGGGCTGCCCGCCACCGCCCCATTCGTCGGTGAAGAGCACCTTCGTGCCGTCGTTGTTGAATGTCGCCGAGTGCCAGTAAGAGAAGTTGGAGTCGGCCACGGCGCCGATGCGCACGGGGTGGGCCGGGTCGCTGATGTCCAGCAGCAGGCCGTAGCCCTCGCAGGCACCGCCAGCGAGTCCGATGGCCGGGTAGACGGTGATGTCGTGGCACTGCGTGGGGCCCGGTCGCGGTCCGTTGCCACTACCCGCGGGCCCGCCCATCATCTTCGCGATGATCCCCGGCAGCCCGGCGCGGAGCGCGGCACTGTCGGCCGCCGTGGGTGCTCCGGTGCCGCCGCGAGCCTGCACGATGCTGTCCAGCATGGGCGTCGTGAAGGCTGGAGGCAATACCATCTCGGAACCCATGACGTTGGCGGTGAAGCCACCGCGGGCCCGAGCCGCAGCCGCTGCCCGTGCGGCGGCCTCGATGTCGGCTGGCGCCTCGCCGTGACGCGGCGGCGCCACGAGGTCGTTGAAGATGCGTGGTGAACTCACGATCGCCGCCTGCTCCGGGTGCGCGACCGGAACCTTGATCACCTCGATACGGAAGAGCGCCGAGTTGGGATCCTTGTCCGGCGTCTCATGGCTGCAGCCGGGAAGCTCGCTGGGCGAACGGACGCCTGCCGAGCCGGAGATGTAGACGTAGACGTTGTCCGGGTCCTTCGGGTCGGCCAACACGGTATGGGTGTGGGATCCGCGGCAGGTCTGGACGTTCCCGACATTCACCGGATGCTTGATATCACTGATGTCGAAGATGCGCAGGCCACGCAGCCGCTCACTGCTCACGGTGTCCTTCACTCCCTCGCCGCCGCAATCGATGCGCCCCGAGAGGCCCTCGCCAGACACGAAGAGCAGGTTCTTGTAGACCGAGACGTCGCTCTGGGAGGCCGGACAGAAATAGGCCGTCTCCAGCCTGGGATTGCCGGGATTGGAGATGTCCCAGATCTGGTAGCCGTTGTAGCTACCCTGGATCGCGTACTTGCCGGTGAAGGCGAGGTCGGAGTTGGTGATCCCGACGAACTTCTCCGACGGCGGCGTCTTCGAGAGCACCTTCAGGTTCCAGTACGCCTCAGCGGCGTCCATCATCCCCGATCTCAGGCCCACGCGAGGGTCGGGGCTGGGCGCGGTGGCCGATGCGCTGCCAGCGTTGTTGGTCTGCGCAGTGGTGGTGGACGGAATGCACGCCGCCGCGGCGAGCGCGCCGGCGGCGAGCGAGAATCGCAGTGCGGGAACGAAATGCGATCGCGTCGCCTGGCGGCGCGACGGGTGGACGAATGCCATGTCTGGGTCCTCTGGTGGGTCAGGGTAGGGCATGTGGAACTGCGACTGCGAGCTTCGGTCCTGGCTGCTGCGTACAGCTTGGGAGTGTTGTCAGGGCGCCTGATGGCTCAGGGTGAGTACTTCTCCATGGCGAGCGCGAACAGCATCCGCTCCATGCGCGCTATCTCGGTGGTCTGGTCGACGTTCACGTCAGAGGCGAACTTGAACACCAGCTCATCCTGCCCAGCGCCGTATGAGCTGAACAGTTCATTGACCATCGTGAGGGCGCCGCGATGGTGCTGGATCATGTAGGTGAGGAAGAGGCGGTCGAATTCCTTACCTCTCGACTCGTCCAGCTGTTTCATCTGGGCATCGGTGAGCATTCCGGGCATCAGCATCTCGTGTTCCATGCCGTCGTGCATCATCTTCATTCCGTGGGGCTTGCCGTCGGGTACCGGCTGCAGGCGGTCCCTGAGCCAGCGCTGCATCGTGGCTATCTCATCTTCCTGCGCGTTGATGATCCGTTCGGCAAGAGTCTGGACGGTGGCGCTGGCGCCGTGGGTGGGCGCCATGCGGGACATCTCGATGGCCTGCGCATGATGGCCGATCATTCCCGTCATGAAGGCCACGTCCGCCTCGGTATACGGACGGCGCGCACTGTCCGCGCGGGCGCGGGCAATCGCCGCCGCCTCTCCCTGCTCGAACGCCGCTCCGGCCGGTGCTGGCGAGGAGACAACCGCCGACTGGTGATTTCCGCCGCCGCAGGCGGCGAGCGCGGCCGCCATCAACAGCGCTGTCGAGTATCTCAGGTAGTTGGTCGCGGTCATACAGATCACTCTCTTCTGGATGCGCTCTCGCTCGCGACATCCGGTGAGCTTCAATTTCACGGACAGAAAAAGCTACGGTGCCGCCTGGCACGCTGGAAAGGGCTGCATCGATCGTGCTGCGTTTCAACGACCGGGCTCAGCCATCAGGCCATGGACGTTCCGACACGGTCAGGACAGGAGTTGTGGAGAACACGACGACAAGGGTAGGAACGGACAGAGAAACCCGATGACCCCGCGTTGGTTCCAGGGCGTCACCAACAGCCGTTCCGGTGCCCGTCGATTACATGGCCTTCGTTCGCGGAGCCGCTGCCGCGACGACCGATTCCGGAGATGTCAGACACTGAAAGGGCGATGAACCGCTGGCGCTTCGCGGAGATCTGACGCACACTCAGAGCGTCCGGATGCATCGTCCCCGGTCGCTCTGTCGCTGGAAGCACGGCGACGCGGCCGCCGCTCACGCCTACACCACGCGCTCCGTGAATCGCATCAAACACCCATCGTCCCGCTCGCTGGGCATCATGGCCGCCACGGCTGGCCTAGTGGCCGTGGCCGCCTGCGCCCCGGCCTCCGACAACGCGACCGACAGAACTTCTCGCACACCCTTCCCGGACGCGGCAGCCACCGCAGCGCAAGTGGTTGCCGCCGCCCAGGTCATCGACTCCGTACGCCTGTTGCAGCAGATCCGCGACCTCAGCGCCGACTCCATGGAGGGCCGCGCTCCCGCTTCGCCGGGCGAGGTGAAGACCGTCGCCTATCTCACGGGCCAGTTCCAGTCCATAGGGCTCGAGCCCGGGAACCCCGACGGCACCTGGGTCCAGAACGTGGACCTCATTGGCTACACATCGCGTCCTACGGCGTCCTTCGCCGTCGCCGGGAAGACGATCCCGGTGCGCTTTCCCGACAACTTCGTCGCCAGTTCGCGTCACGAACGCGCCGAGACGAAGGTGACCGACTCGGAGATCGTCTTCGTCGGTTATGGCGTGGTCGCGCCCGAGTACGGCTGGGACGACTACAAGGATGTGGACGTGAAGGGGAAGACGATCCTCATGCTCATCAACGATCCGGCAGTGCCAGCGGCCGGCGCTCCGTTGTTCGACATGAACCAACTGGACTCGACGATGTTCCGCGGCAAGGCGATGACGTACTACGGCCGCTGGCCGTACAAGTACGAGATCGCCACCGGGAAGGGGGCCGCGGCGGCTATCATCATCCACGAGACGGGACCGGCGGGCTACGGCTGGGACGTCGTGAGCGGCAGCTTTGGCGCCGAGCAGTTCGACGTGCCGTCGGACGACGCCGGGAAGCGTGTCCCGGTGGAGGGTTGGCTCTCGCTCGACCGAGCGAAGGCGCTGCTCAGTGCGGCCGGCTACGACTTCGATTCGCTCAAGGCAGCGGCTGTGCGGAAGGACTTCCGGCCGGTCGTCCTGCCCAATGCCACTGCCAGCTTCGACGTGAAGATCGATTCACGTCGCGTGCAGTCGAAGAACGTGGTGGCGAAACTGCCCGGCGGTGCCAGGCCGGACGAGTACGTGATCTACACCGCGCACTGGGACCACCTGGGGCGCGACACGACGCTCGCGGGCGACCAGATCTTCAACGGTGCGCTGGACAACGCCAGCGGTGTCTCGGGAATGCTGGAGATCGCCCGCGCCTTCTTGGCGCTTCCCGAGCCGCCGGCGCGTTCGATCCTCTTTCTCGCAGTCACCGCCGAGGAAAAGGGACTGGTGGGTGCCAAGTACTACGCCGAGCATCCGCTCTATCCACTGGCGAAGACTGCCGCCAACATCAACATGGATGAACTGAATCCGTGGGGTCGGACCAACGACATCGTGGTCGTCGGCCTGGGCAACAGCACGCTGGACGACGTGCTGACGCGCGTACTGGACGCGGACAAGCGGGTCGTGAAGCCCGACGCCGAGCCCGAGAAGGGGTTCTACTACAGGAGCGACCACTTCGAGTTCGCCAAGCAGGGCGTACCGGCGTTGTACGTGAACGGCGGCACCGATTTCGTGGGTCGGGACTCCACCTACGGGATGCGCATGCGCGATGCCTACACGGCCAATGATTACCACTCGCCGAGCGACGAGGTGAAGGACGACTGGGACATGGGCGGCGCGGTGGAGGACCTGCGGGTTCTCTTTCGCGTAGGCTATCTGGTAGCCCAGGAAGCCGACATGCCGCAGTGGAAGCCGGGCACCGAGTTCAAGGCGAAGCGCGATTCGATGATGGCGAAGCCGTGAAGACATCGCATCGACGATGCGGTGACGACAGTGCCGTGTGAAGCGGGTTCACCCTGCGGGTGAGCCCGTCTGCGTTCGACGCCTTGCTCAGTCCTCGCCCAGTTCGCGGGCGAGGACGCCGGCGAAGCGGCCTACCTCGTCACGCTCGGGATGGAGTTCCGGCACTGGCCAGGGCGCGTAG
The DNA here is from genome assembly GCA_937906875.1 of uncultured Gemmatimonadota bacterium. Classification (GTDB taxonomy): domain Bacteria; phylum Gemmatimonadota; class Gemmatimonadetes; order Gemmatimonadales; family Gemmatimonadaceae; genus CALCHX01. Next base: position 16,794 of record CALCHX010000132.1, read on the forward strand.
CCGCGCGCCCTGAAGAAGTCGACGTCGTTGGTGACCGTGAACAATGTCGGATAATCCCGCGCTACCGCGAGCTGCTCGATCGCCGTCAGGAGCGCCCCCTCCAGCCCGCTGCCTGCATGGTCGGCATCCACCGCCAGCGAACGTATCTCGGCCAGGCTCGGGGAGTACTCGCGCAGGTGCGCGCAACCCACCACGCGTCCGCCGTCGTCGGTGGCGACGATGAAGTCCGCATCCTGCTCGGCCACCCTGGTGGCGGTCACCGGCAACAGGTCGCCGTCGGCGACGTGCGTCTCCACGAGGGCGGCGATGGCCACGGCGTCGGCGGTAGTGGCGCGACGGATGGTCGGCGCCGGCGGGTTCGGTTGCCTTGTCTGGTTCATGGTGGTGTCTGGCATGGGCGGGTCAGCTTGAATAGTAGGCGGCGTTCTCGTCGATGTAGCCCTTCGTCAGGTCACAGCCCCAGGCGGTAGTGTCAGCGTTGCCCACTCCCAGCGCAACCTCCAGCTCCACCACGTCGGCGGAGAGCGCCGTGCGAACGATCGCCTCGTCGAAATCCAGTCGCAGACCGCCGCTCACAACCTGATATCCGTTGATCCACGCATCAGTAGTGTCCGGATTCACGGTACAGTCGAAGCACTTCCCGACGGCCATCAACAACCGGCCCACGTTGGGGTCGGCGCCGTGCACCATCGTCTTCACCAGCGGTGAGTTGACGACCGACTTGGCTATCCGTCGCGCCTCGCCGTCGCTGGCTGCCGAACGAACATGGACGCGGAGCAGACGGGTAGCACCCTCGCCATCGCGGGCGAGGAGCTCGGTCATGCGCACGCAGCCAATGTTCAGCGCCTCCTGGAACGCGTCGTGATCCACCGCGCCCGCCAGGCCGTTGGCCATGATGACGCACGTGTCCGATGTACTGGTGTCACTGTCTACCGAGAGCATGTTGAAGCTCTCGCCAACTGCGGTACGGAGCATCGTGTCCAGCGTCGTTGCGTCCAGCGCTGCGTCGGTGAAGACGTAGGCGAGCATGGTGGCCATGTTCGGCTCGATCATGCCGGACCCCTTGGCCACCCAACTGATGATGGCGTCGCCAACGCTGGCGGAGATCGCTTTCGGGTACGTGTCGGTGGTCATGATACCCTGCGCACCCACCAGCGGGTCGCCCTGCAACTCGGCGCTCATGCCGCGCAGTCCCGCCTCGATCTTCCCTATGGGCAGCCGTACGCCGATGACACCGGTGGAACTCACCAGCACGCGATCGGCGCTGGTGCCCAACTCTGCCGCAGCGGCGGTGGCCATCTGGCGGGCATCGTCCACGCCACGCTCACCGGTGGCCACGTTGCTCACCTTGCTGTTGACGACGATCGCCCGAAGCACGCCGCGCCGGATCGTTTCGCGGCCCAGGATTATGGGAGCACCGGGAAAGTGGTTGCGGGTGAAGACAGCGGCCGCGGCTGCGTCCACCTCGCTCACGAAGAGCGCGAGATCGCGGGCCGTGGGCTTGAGGCCGACGTTGCGACTGGCGGTCGTGAAGCCGCGAGGAAGGATGGGAGTGGTGTGGAACACTGTGCGGCTGGTGGGCATGGCGGGCAGGATGTGGTGGTGGCGAGAAAGATCGCCAGTGCGGAGCGGAGATGCCATGCACGTCCTGGTCGGGCAACGAGGAAGTCGCTCGCACCATGCATGGAACGCCCCGAACCGTGTACCAGCACGGATGGTCCGGGACCCTGCGGCGTCGCGGAACGAACTGCGGGGCGGTGCGTGGCGCAGCAAGAAGGCGCATCGTAATTTACCGCTCCACGGTCGTCGCAAGGCGGACGACCAGCTCACATCGCGGGCGATGTCGCGGGTGCGGGCGCGGATCATCCGGTGCGGCTGGACGCACCGGCTACTCAAGTCCTCAGAAGCGGGGAAGTGATGTCAGGCAGAATGTTCGTGGCCACGCTGGCGCTACTGGCGGCGCTGGGTTCGTCGGCAGGGGCGCAGCCAGGGCGGGACGCCGAGGTGCTGAGAGGCCTCGCGCCAGTCGCAGCGCTGTCCAGGACGCCTGCCGGACGCGCGGCGCTGGGAGCGAACTACGCCGTGACTGGCGGCATCCAGACCGGTGATTGGCGTCAGCCCACGTTGCTGCCCTTCGCCGAGCAACAGCAACTGGCGCTTCGGGACGTGGTCAGTACCTACGGCAATCTCGCTCAACTGGCGGACGGGCTCGGAACCACGCTCGGCGCCGCCTACATCGCCCGCGCCCACTACGTGGACCGCGACAGCTTCACGAGTGTGTCGCAGGCCGTGGCTGACGTCATCGCGTATACGGTCACTGCGGCGCGGGCGAACTCCACCGCTGGCAAGTATTTCTTCGCGAACCTGACGGTGGACGGGAGTGCGCCCGTGCCGCCGGCTGTTGCGGCGATCATGGATTCGACCGGCGGCAGGCCGGACATGTTCGGGCATGCGTACGGCTTTCCCGCCGGCTCGGCGGGTGCTGGCAGGTATGGCGATGCAAGGCCCTTCCAGACCCAACCTTCTGTCACGAGAATCTCTGGTCGGGACTATTTCGGGACACCAGCGGACAACCTGGTCTACAACCGCGGGCCGATGGCGGACCTGACCAACAGCCCATCGTATCCCAGTGGCCATACGACATACGGCTACGCCGGCTCCATCCTGCTGGCTCTCATGGTTCCGGAGCGCTACCCGGAGATGGTGACACGTGCGGCCGAGTACGGAAACCATCGCGTTCTCGTTGGTGCGCACTATGTCATGGATGTCTTGGGAGGTCGAGCGGTGGCGCTCCACGCGATGGCGCACCTCCTGGCGAACGATCCGGACTATGTCGGGCAAACGCTCAAGGGTGCGCCGGCCATTGCCGACTTCCGCGCCGCGCTCGCGAAGGCGCGGGCGGATGTGAGGGAAGCCCTGTCGGCTGCGTGTGGCAGGAGCGTCGCCGAGTGTGCACGGGAGGACATCGGTCGCCTGAGCGACCCGGCCGCCAACAGCGCCTTCTACGCGTCGACCCAGACGTACGGGCTCCCGGTCGTTCATCAGGAGACTGCAAGGATGCTGGAGGACGTGGGGAAGATCGCGCCGGAGGCCGGATACCTGCTCACGTTTGCCTTTCCGTCGCTCACCCTGGTGGAGGCGAACGACATCCTCACGAGGACCCAGGGCGCCGGCGGGGGTTTTCTGGACGACGGATCGGAGTTCGGGGTGTACTCGCGTATCGACCTGTACGCTGCTTCGCAGTACGCGGCAAGGGTGGTCGCCGGGAAGTAGCTGGTCGTTGGGGGGCGGGGTTTTCCCGAACAGCTGCGTTCACGCGGCCGGTGGATCCAGAGCTTTCCTGGCATTCTGGAGTGCGGTGATGGCGTGCTCCCGAGTGACACTCGGGTAGTTCTCCAGGAACCGGTCCAGCGGATGCCCCGCCTCGAGATACTCGATGAGCGTCCGGACGGGCACCCTGGTCCCGGCTATTACTGGCGCGCCAGCGGATCGGTCGGGCCTTCTGGTGATGAGCGATGGGGAGAGAGTTGGCATTTGAGGCTCCCTGAGTAGGAATTTGAGGATGCAGCGACCGTCCGGGCGCGTTCGATGAGGTTGATTGCAGACCAGCATGTCCGGTGATGAGGGATCGGGAAGGGGAGCAGCCGGAGCTCCCTGTCCCGACCGTCTCAGAACCCCCGCGCAGCACGCACCGAGAAGTTGCGTCCCGGGCGGAACAGCGTGACCGGATCCAGATGTTCGCGGAAGTTCCGATCGAGCAGATTGTCGACACTCACGCTGAGTGTTGTTCCCGCCAACCGCGCACCGGCACGGAGGGTGAGGACGCTCCAGCCCGGCGTCGGCTGTTCGCCGGCCTGGAGGGCGTTCCGACGCTGCTCGGCGCCGGCGCGACCCTCTACTTCGATCCAGCCGCCCACGTCGGCGACTACGGGGAGTACGCCGGCCTCGGCGTTCGGGGCGAAGCGCAGCGTCATCGTGCCGGTGAGCGGCGCGATCGCGGCGAGTGGCGTGCTGGTCTGCAGGTTCTCGCCACGGGTATAGGTGGCGGTGCCGCGGAGCTGGAACGCTGGTGCCAGGTCCATCCTGAGCGCTGAAGTGAGGCCGGTGAGACGGGCGTCCTGGATGTTCACATACTCGCGAACCGGTTTGCCGCCCACCGAGTCGCCGGTGACGAGCGACGGCGTTATGAGGCCGGTGAGATCGTTGCGGAATGCCGTGACGCTCAGCGAAGCCTCATGCACGTTCAGCGCGTGGACGGCGCCGTCCCAGGTAAGGCCGGCTTCCACCGTGCGCCCCTTCTCCGTGCTCAGCTCAGGATTGCCGCGATAGACGAAACCATCGGGGCGGGCGGCGGTGCCGAACAGTTCTGTCGGATCTGGAATGCGGTATCCCAGGCCGGCACTGGTGCGCAGGCCGAAGCCAGCACCCAGGATCGCACGGCCGCCCAGGTTGCCGGTGGCCACTGTCTGACTGGCGTTCTCCCATCCGTCGGCACGCTTGGTGATATGGTCGGCGCGTGCGCCGGCGCTCACCGTGAATCGCTCGGCGAGTTGACGTTCACCCTGGGCAAAGAGGCCAAGGTCCAGGATGCGCACATCCGGCCAGCTATGATAGGTGGTCGTGGTCGGTTCGCTGGACACGGCGCCCATGCCGCCGGAACTGCTGTTGGTCACCCACCGGGTGCCCTCGGCGCCCCACTGCACGGCCTCGATACCGGCGTCAATGTGACTGCGCGAATCGGGACGGAGGCGCAACTGGGCACGGGCCCCGCTGGTGGTGGAGTACGAACGGGCGTCGGTGGTGGAACGCATGGTCGCGCCGCCCATCGCCGGCATGGTGCCACCCATGGGCATCACCATGTCCATCAACATGTGGTGATCCAATCGCTGGACGTAGGCGCGCGCACTCACCGCGTCCACCAGCCCCCGCCCGCGCTGCCATCCCCAATCCAGCGCCGCCATCCGACGGTCTTCCAGCGGAATGGACCCGCCGGCCATGGACGGCCAACCGATGTCGCGGCCGGAATAGGCGCTGAACTGGGCCGCCAGACGCTGTGCCGGCGTGAGAGCCATGCCGCCCTTCAGGTCGAGCGTGGCGGCGCGGTACGACGAGCCGGCGACGCTGGCGGTCGGCGTGCGGTAGTCACCGTAATTCTGGCCATCCAGTTGCAGCGCGGCATCGAAGCGCCCGCGGCGCGTCCATATCCCCGCGCCGGCGGTACCGCCGGGAATGGCGCTGGAAGCGCCGAGCCGGACCTCACCAGCTACCTGCCCGTCGGCAATGTCCAGCGACGGATTGCGTGTGACGACGTTCACCACGCCGCCCACGTTCCCCGAGCCGTAAAGGGTGGAACCTGGCCCGGCGAGTAGTTCGACCCGCTCGACGCTGGACGGGTCGATGGTCGCCAGCCCCTGGTCCATGCCAAACGTGCAGGCGCGGTTGACGCGGGCGCCGTCGACCATGAAGGCGAGCCGTTCGCCGCCCAGTCCGCGGACGCTCAACTTGCTACCCCATGCACCCACGCGGCTCGTCGTCACTCCCTCCATTCCGTCCAGCGACTCGGCGAGCGAGGTAGCCGCCCGCTCGGAGACGACCGAGCGGTCGCTGGTGGCCATGGCTAGCGCGGTCCCGGCCGCCAACTGGTTGGGCGTGGCGGCGACGACGCTGATCGTCGAGAGCAGGGCAGGGCGCGGCGTGAGCCGGATGTCCAGATCCGGGAGGCCGGTGGCGGCGAGATGACTCGAGATCTCGGCGCTGCCCAGGCGCCGTGGCTCGTAGCCGATACGCTGGATGAGCAGGGTGAATTCGCCTATCCGGCTACCGTCCCGGCCAGTGGCGACATTGGCAGGGATGAGCAGGCGGCCGGAAGCATCGCCGCGGGCTACGACCTGGTGCTCCGTTCCGGCCGCAAGTCGGGTGGCCTGCACGGCGTCCAACGGTAGCCCTGTCGCGGCGTCGCGAACGAGGATGGTGAATGCGGCGGAAGGGGTTGCCTGTGCGGTTGGCGCGGGCTGCTGGGCGATGGCTGATCGCGGCGCAAATCCTGGCGCGAGCGCCGGCAATGTCGCTGTGAGCGCGATGGTGCGCAGTGCGCGCCAACCGTGCCGTGTGAATCTGTTGCGGTACATGGATCCTGGCTCCTCGAATGGAGATCGCACTGGAAGCGCGGGCGCACCCGGGGTGAGGTGCACACGAGACTCTGAAGTCGGATTGAATGGCCGCGGTGTGAGCGCGCGGCGTGTCAGACTTCGTGAGTGGGAGGAGCGGTGGCGAACGGAAGGATGTACGCCTGCGTGACGGGCAGGATGCTCGGCGGCGCCGCTGGCCGGTGAGCATTGTCGGTCGTGACCGTGGCGGCGAACAACAGAGCCGGACTGCGGCTCGCCAGCGGTGTAGCCGCGGCGGGATGGCAGTCACCAACGCAGGTGCAGGCGCCGTTGTGCTCATCGCCATGCTCGGTGACCGGCTTGCTGGATGAGTGGTGGTGCGCGGCGGCTGCCATGAGCGCGGCCGACTCCGACTCCGTTGCCCCGGTCGAGGTGCCGAGGTGCATCTCGCACGGCGGAATGGCGACGGCGCGCATGAACGAGAGCAGCACCAGCAACATCAGGAACTTGCGACCCGGAACTACGGCGCGCAGGGCTGCCACGTCGTACCGGCGCTGGGATCGGTTCGACTGACCTTCCTGAGAGGCGGCTGGGCGAGGGACACGGCTGCTCATGCATTGGATTCTAGGCAGGCTCAGCTTCCGGCGTAGTCGGGGCGCGACCGCCAACGTGTACGGTATTCCCTCACGGCGCGCAGCAACGGAACGAAGCCGTTCCCTGGTGTGCTCTCGGCGCGCTCTCGTCGCGCGCTAACGTGAATGTGCGACAGCCACCTGCTCCGCCTGCCAGAGGTGTCGATGCTGGTGACGAGGGAGTATTGAAAGGGCGGCGAACAGATTGTAACGCGCCCGCTCGCTGAACGGCGATGTGAGCTTCACTGCCTGTATCGGAAGGCCGTCGCCTTCACTCACACATCTCTGGAGCTCCAACTGCAGTTCGTCGAACTCGGCGCGCAGGTCGGCTGGGGTGGCAGTGTCAAGAGGGACGAACGCGGTCGGCGTCTTCACCTTCATCCGTACCGGTGGACCCATCGTACGCCATAGAATCCAGCCGAGCGGATCGCGATGGTAATTGCGGGGGGCGGCTTGGCCGAGCGTGCGTGCTGCGGTGATGGCAGTGTGCAGCGGAGGCAGGAAGGCGCGCGAGGTCATGTTCAGGTGAGCGACGCATTCGCTCACCGACCACCGAGTCGGATCGGCGCGCACAGGCCAGAGGTCGTCTGGAAGACGGGTGTCGAGTTCCCGGAGCCGATGCGAGGCCTGGTCAAGCTCTGTCGCTATTGCTCGCAGTTGATGGTGCATCGGGGGCCGGTGACAACCATGGGTTGTCTATCGTGTCAAGGTCAGGGTAGTCGACCAGTTGTACCGCGCACGATCTGATCCTCGCGCAGCCGGCCGCCGATCCACGCGTAGGGCATCACCAGCGCCAGCGCGAGCACGTGATACCAGACTGGCACCATATCCCAGAGGGTAATTGTGCCGACGATTTTGAAGGCCAGGCCCAGCACGCCAAGGATGAGGGCGTGGCGCATGGGATGCGATGGAGCCAGGCGGGCCGTGAGATAGCAACCGGTGATGGCAAAAACGGCCACATAGAACTGGGTGAACAGCAGCAACGGCACGCACGGTTCGGGTGCGCGCGAGAGGAACGGACCGGCGCTCGCCGGACATGGTGCCGCTGCGGTACGTGACGCGATCACCCGTGGCATGCGCACGCTGCCGACCGAGCTACGGCGCTCGCTCACGTGGGACCAGGGCTCCGAGCTGGCGGAGCATGCACAACTTCGGATCGACGCGGGTCTGGCGGTCTACTTCTGCGACCCGCGCAGCCCGTGGCAGCGGGGCACGAACGAGAACACGAACGGGCTGCTGCGGCAGTACTTCCCGAAGGGTACGGACCTGAGCGCGCACAGTACGGCCGATCTCGCGGCCGTGGCACTCGCGCTCAATACACGTCCGCGAAAGACACTCGGCTGGCACACCCCTGCCGAAGCACTGAACGACCTTCTACAATCGGAGCAAACCGACACTGTTGCGACGACAGGTTGAACCCAAGCTGGCTCCCCCGGTCCGTGTGGTGCAGGAGGCCCGAGGCGGGCCTCCGATCACCAAGCGCCGAACGCAGCGCGTCGAGCGCGATCTCCCGCTCCAGCGTGTCCCGCATGGCCCAGCCGACGACGCGCCGGCTGGCCAGGTCCAGCACGATACCCAGGTAGAGCCAGCCCTCTCGCGTCGGCACATAGGTGATGTCCGCCACCCACACCTGGTTCACTCCGCAGACGTCGGTCACCGAGAAGCGACGTGCGAGCGTGTTCGGAGCCACCGGACGGCCATGCCCCGAATCGGTCGTCACCGGGCGTCGCCTGGATGCGCGGCGCGCCCGCAGGCCCTCCTCGCGCATCAGCCGGGCGACGCGCTTCTTCGCCACCCTCCTACCGGCAGCGCGGAGATCCTGATGTACTCGTGGCGCGCCATAGCGTCGCCGGCTCCTCTTGTGCGACTCCCGGATGTCGATGCGCAGTCGCTCGTCCTCGACCGCACGCGTGCCCTGGGGTCCCGCCTTCCGAGCCTCGGCCGCGTAGAACCCGCTCACGCTCACATCCAGCGCCCGGCACATCAGCTGCACCGGGTAGCGGCCCTCCTCGGCAGCAATGGCTGCGTACTTGTCGCTCCTCGCAACTCCTTCGCGAAGTACGCCGCCGCTGTTTTAAGAAAGGACACCTCTTGCTGGAGCCGGACGTTCTCACGCTTCAGCCGACGCATCTCTTCTTCCTCACTCGGCAGCCGACCCTGGCCAGGGAACACGTCGCTCGCCGGCGTGCCCGTGGATGCTCCCCGAGCCTCTGCCTGTCGCCTCCACGCGCGGAGCATGTCGCCGTTCTCCCCGAGCTCACGCCCGATCTGCGTCAGCGGCACTCCGAGCGCTCGCTGCTCATCGACCCGTCGCAGCGCCTCCAGCTTGAACTCGGCGCTGAAGGAACGGCGCCTTCCCTTCGTCTCGCTCTTCTCGTTCGTCATTGGATACCTCCGTCCCCCAACCATAATCAGGGGTAGGTTGGTGTCCATCAAATCGGGTTAGGTCCAATCAGCGGTAGGGAGCGGGCCGCGCTGCAGCCGACACGAGGGTTGCGAACAGCGTCTCGATGTCTGCGCCCGCGTGCTTGGCGTCAGCACTGTTCTCGGGCCAGGAAGTCAAAAGGACGGAGCCGAGGTGCAGTTTGCGAATGATTATCCCTCCTCTAATTCGTCTGTGCGGGCGGTGCTGCGGCGTCGACAGGTGGGGCAGGTCGCGCTCGGTGCTTCTGCGCGAACGGTGAGACGAAGCTCACCGTCTTGCTGCCGGACCTGCTCAAGACGGCATCCGGGGATGGCGTACAAGGGAAGCGACATGCATCCTGATACCTCGCTCATCTTCGACCTTGCCGGGCTCAGCCGTCAGACCTGGGCCAACCAGGAAAGCTGCGGGAGAGCCGCCAAACCCGGGACGGTTCCGCGTCGGGCGATGGCTACATCCCGGCAATGACGCGCTTGAGGAGAACCTTGTCGTCGTTCAATACACCCTACTCCGGCCGAGACGCGGCTCGCCGTACCGCTCGATGACGGCACCATCGCCACGGCCGGGAGTGCTACCACA
>CALCHX010000133.1 GCA_937906875.1 uncultured Gemmatimonadota bacterium
GCAGCGAGCGCGAGGTTTCGAGGCACGGCCGGAGGGTGCAGGTGGCCCGATGGTCGATCCGCTTCCCGATAAGGGACGAGAACGGGCGTTCGTGCCGCTATACCGAGGTTATGGAGGGCACGCCGAAGCAGGCTGCAGCACGCCACCGGAAACTTATCGCCGCGCGGGATGATGATTCGCTTGCTCCACGCCGGTCTCGCCGGACGTTCGGCGCCTGGGTCGCCGAATGGCTGTCGGAGCACGATGCAGGCACGTCGGCGCGAACGAAAGCGGACTACGAGGACAAGATTCGGCTGTACGTGCCGGACTCGATAAAGTCTCGACGACTGGACAGTCTTACCTCTTCGGATGTCCAGCGGGTGCTCGCGCAGATGCAGCAACGCGGCCTTGGCCGCAATACGCAGCGGCTCACACTCGCGGCCATACGGCGCTCCCTGAACGTCGCGCGTGAGGCGGGACTGATCGCATCGAACCCAGCCACCAGTGTCCAGATTCCCTCAGGTGCCGCCTCGCCGAAGGAGCGGGCTGCACTCAGCGATGCCGACCTCGGAGCGTTTCTCCGTGCGGCGACCGGCACACGGCTCGAGGGGTTATTTTGGCTGCTCGCGACCACGGGGCTTCGGCCGGGCGAACTATGCGCCGTCCGGTGGAGTGATATTAGCGATACCGGCGTGCTCACCGTACAGCGTGCGGCGAAGCACGTCCACGGCCTCTACGTCGGTGAGGGCGACACAAAGACACGCCGTCCGCGCTCCATCCCGCTCCCGCCAGCGACACTGGCCGCACTGGAGCGGCAACGCGCCCGGCTCGAGGGGGAAGCGAGCTACAACCCGCCGCCGGTGGAGGGCTTGGTCTCGTGGACTACAAAGGGCACACGTTGCACGCCGGGCAATCTACGGAAACCCTTTGATGCGATCGTAAAGGCCGCGGGGCTGGAGGACAGCGGGGCCTTTCTGTACATGCTACGCCACACGGCCGCGACTATCGTTGTGCGTGATGCGGGGATCAAGCAGGCCCAGGCCCTACTGGGTCACTCCACGGCGGCGCTCACACTTTCAACCTACGCGCACCTGGACGTTGGGCAGCTCGCGGCGGCAACGGCGGGCATTGCCGATATCGCCACGCCGGACCCCGTGCAAGACGTCTGACCCCGCCTTTTCATGGAGTACACAACGGCGGGGGATGAGAAATGGCTCATCACCCGCCGCTCCGCGCCCGCGAACTGTCCCGGTAACTGTCCTGGCTCGCAGTGTCCTCGCCTTCGCCCACGTCGCCAAGTGGCTGCCATTCCTACACTTACCTCAAGTGGCCAGGGGCAGAATCGAACTGCCGACACGCGGATTTTCAGTCCGCTGCTCTACCAACTGAGCTACCTGGCCAGACCATCACTTCAGATCACTACCACAATGTCACCTGACCTAGAGGACCTTTGACGCATACCGAGCCACCAGCCGGTCCCGGCCGAACATAATCGACAGGACCCAAAAACTTAGTCGTGCCATACGCCACGTGGAAGCCCTACCCGTCCCGGATCCGTCTCTGGCGTCCCCTATGCCGGCCGTCGTCGCAGCTGGAGTCCTCCCATCTTGCTCTCACTCCACGTCCCGACGCGGTCGAATGCCTCGGTCGCTATCCTATCGATCTCCGCCTGACTCTCACTGGCCGCGACCGACGCGAGACGCGCAAGCAATTCGGCGCCAAGATCGGCGAGGAGAGGTATGCGTAACCGCCGAAGTGTCTGCGCCTGATAACGAATGCTTCCACCGCGCATCTGAACGGAATATGCGCGCACCTGCTGGAGCACGAAGGTGCTGCGGAGTAGTGCCTGCAGCGCTCGCAGATCCCAGGTGGAGGATGTGATCCAGTAAAGATTGTGATGAGGGTAGAAACAGCCCTCATCGTAGCCTACGACTCCCCCGGCCTGAATATCCGGAATCACCAGCTTCGGTCGATGCTGCAGCTCCGGCCAGACGCGGTCGATGGTCCGGAACCATGACCGCGGCCGGTTCCTGGCGACGTGCCGGCCCTTCAATCGCACAGCATGCGACTCAAGGTAGCGATGCAGTCCCGGGTGAGCATCCAGGTCAACGAGCGTTCCGTCGTCCGTGGTGCTGAAAGGGTTCACCAGGTATCGGCCGGACCATTCAAGACGCTGACTCCTGACGTCAGACGCCATGATCATGGGAATCTGGCGAGACCGTTCTATATCCGGGCTCAGCTCATCGAGCACGAATACGCGATCGGCGCCGGTCGCGACTCCAATCCCAACTCTCGTATCCGGCGCCGATTCCTCAAGCGTCGGGAAAGCATCCAGGCGTGCCAACACGTCGTGTCGCACGCTACACGTCGTCGTCCAGGGGCCACCGTCCCCATACCAGGACATGAACTGGGAAACGGGCGGTCCCGGTTGAGACTCCCGGAGCGACTCAGCGCGGAGTGTGGCGAGCGTCGCGGGCTCTATGTCGCTGAGCGTCGCAGCCCGCGTCGGAGCGCCAATTTCCCGATCCACCAGGAAGATGGCCGGGTAGGCAGAGACATCAGAGGCAAACGGCTGCGTGTGCTCGAGATTCAGATAATGCCGGACATGATATCGTCGCGCCACCAACCGCCGCAGCGTCGCCCCATACCGGTTCTTTGTCCAACGGTTGGCACAGATGAAGGCAAGGCATCCATCATCCGCCAGTAGCGAGAGACCCTTCTCGAAGAAGGCGATATAGATGTCCGCTCGGTCGGTGGCCGTCTCATACAGTGCGCGATAGCGCTGGAGGACGGGTCTGGGCAGATCCTCGATCCGTACATATGGTGGATTGCCCACGACCAGCTGGAAGCGGTCAGGCCAGTCAGCGAGGAGGAAGTCGGTGTGAACCAGCCAGCAATCGGCGAGTTCGCTGGCACGATCCTGCGGACAGCCAGCAGCCGTCAGCTGTTCCACCAGCATGACACGCGCCTTTGCCAGCGAGGGCGCGCTGATGTCCGATGCTCGTAGTGCGTCATCGAGTATCGGCGCATGCCAGTCCACCGGGGTCGCATGCTCACGCTCGGACTCGACAAGTCGAGCCACGATGGCCGCAGTGAACGCTCCATCACCGCAGCTCGGTTCGAGAACGCGCCGTTCGGCAAGCCGCCCGCTAGCGACGGTATAGCCGGCCAGGTCGAGTATCAGTTGAACGATCTCCGGACGCGTGAAGACAGCGCCGACCGGTTCGCTCCGATCGAGCCCAGCCCATAAGTCCCGCCAATTCTGTTCGAATAGGTCCAGCATCACTGCTCCATTCTCATGCCGCGCAGGCCAGGAGATGGCCATACAGAGATTTCAGAAAGTGCGCCATTCCCAAGTCAGCACTGGGCTCGGTGTAGGTCGCGCTATCACCACGCGGCGACAGCAGAAGAGAAACCGCCGAGTAATGACGCTCCAACAGCAACCGACGCCCGAGCACCGCGTAGCGCTCAGCATAGGAGAGTCCATGCCACACATCTTCAGCAGGGAAGTCCAGGGGCCCGAGACGGATCGGGGTCCTGGAACCCGGAGAGTCCTGGAGGAAGAAGAAGTAGCCGAGCCAAGGCTGATGCGCTCCCATTCTTCCTTCACGATATGCGGTCCAGAAGTCGACCGAACTTCCGACAGCTTCCTCGGTGCGATTGTTGTAATTGTTGCCGAAGCTGCCGACCTGCGACTTCAGCTCTATAGCCGCACAGAGACGGTTGCCCCGAATAACCACGATGTCCCACTTCTTGGATGGGCGGAAGTATCCGGGAAGGTTGACGCCCGTACGGTATCGAATCTCCGCATCCAGATACCCGGCGGAGCGTACGAGATCGCAGAACAGGCTGCAGAAACCGTCCAGATGCTGCCCTCCGGTCACTTCTCCGCGCTTGCCGGCGTCGGCTACGCCGGACTCGCGTTGTCGGGTGGCCTGACCGTCACGGGCAGCCCAGTAGTCCGCTACGGCGTAGCGAACCCTGCGCTGTAACTCGCCTTCGTCCCATGGGAAAGCGCCGCGACGCGAGCTCATCGATACGTGGGGTGAATAGGATTGTCCCTCAAGTCTCAGCTCATCCTGAATTCGCGCGCGAACGCCACGTCAAAGATGAACGACTTCGCCCGGCTCCGCGTCTCCATCGCGTCCGCCACCCGCTCCAGCCGCTTCGGTACCGCCATGATCGTCTCCTGCGCCTTCCGACCGATATCGTTCAACCCTTCCACCTTGTCAATTGCCCAGTAGCGAATCTGCTCCTCGACGATCTTCAGGTAATCGCGCGGACCATAGATGCCCGCCCGGCGGATGACGTCGGCCATCTCGCGGAAGTGCGGCATGTTCACGCCCGGCATGTCTATCGACGGCATCAGCTCGGCCGCCGAGACGAGGGCGCGGTCGGGATCGCGCCTGATCACTTCCTTGAAGACCGACCGGTAGAAGATGTAGTGGCGAGCCTCCTCCCTGGCGACGTTGTTGAGCACCGTGCCAATCAGCGGCTCGTGCTCGCCGGCCAGCTTCCCGGTGTTGGCGTGGCTCACCTGAGTCGCCCGTTCCTGCAACGTCGTGTAGACGAAGACACGGTACGGATCCCTGTCCCACTCCGGCTCGAAGCCGGCCCTCAGGTACTCGAACTGCATCCGCTCCAGCACCGGGTTGTCGAGCACCCCACTGTCCCGCGCGTAGTCGTGCAGCACTGCGCCGTGCCGGTCCTCCTCGGCGGTCCACAGGTTGGTCCACTTCGACCAGAAGGTGTCGCCGCCCAGGTAGACCGCGAGCAGCCGGTGGAAGTGCGGCAGCCCTTCCTCGGTCAGGAGGTTGAGGGCGAGCGCGACGCGAGCCGGCGTGCTGATCCCTCGGGCACGCTCCCGCAGCTCACTCACATACGCGTCCGGATCGGTGTCCGGCGGCGGCGCCAGCAACTCGCTGGGAAACCAGAGTACGCGCTTGGCCTCATGGGTCGCCATCAGGCGCTGCACGAGAGGCTCGAGGTCGGCCAGGACCTCGACTCTGGCGAGTGTCTCCGAAGAGGGCTCTGTCATGGCAGGCAATCTGTGCGACTGCCACACCGGTGGCCAGCATCGCGGCGGGAGGGAACCGGAGAACCACGATTCCCGCGTTGCGATCGCCATGCCAGCGGCGCCAGGCATGGCTACGCCGACCGTGGCAGCACCCACCATGGCAATGCCGACCGCAACAGCCCCAACCATGACCAGCTACGTGCGCGTCAGCGCCGGCCTGGTGGCCAGGCTCACCCGCGCTGCCGGATAGCCCGGGTAAGCACCCTGTCCAGCGTTGACGCGAAGTTCTGCTTGTCGCGAGCGGTAAACGACCCCGGACCGCCGGTGTCCACCCCCGCGCCGCGCAACGCATCGGCAAAGTCGCGGATGCTCAACCGCTCACCCACCGTCTCGGCCGTATGCTCGACACCCCGCGGATCGATGACCACCACGCCCCTGGCCACCAGGTCGGCGGCGAGCGGGATGTCGGCGGTGATGGCGACGTCGCCGCTCACGGCGTTGTCGGCGATGTAACGATCGGCCACGTCAGGCCCACCGGCTACACGCACCGCGCTCACCATGGGATGGCCGGCGGGGATGGCCACGCGCTGGTTGGCGACAAGAATCGTCGTCAGCTCCAGCCGGTGGGCGGCACGGAAGACGATCGTGCTCACGTCGCGCGGGGTCGCGTCGGCGTCGAGCCAGAGCGTGAAGGATTGACTGGCATTCATCGGCTGTCACCTGAGAGAAGGGTGGCGCGACGGCGTGCCGCTCTCCAACGTAACAGGTGGCTACGGTCCGCTCCGCTGCGCAGCGAACGGCGAGGAGCCAACGTAGGCCAGATACCGCGCGATCACCCGTCCTCCCGATGGGCTGCCTCAGGGGGACCCCTCATCCGCTACCCGCTGGAGCCCGACCATGCGCAGGATCATCCTATCCCTACTCTGTACGGCGACAGTCGGACTGACAGGCGTCACTCCGCTCGTAGCCCAGCCGCAGACGGCCAACAGAGACTCGCTGATAGCCCACCGTTGGGAGATCGAACGCGAGCTGCAGGACGTGGCCATCGTCGAGCGCAAGATCATGTTGCCGATGCGCGACGGCGTCCGTCTGGCCACCGACATCTACCGGCCCAGGAACGCCTCCGGTCCGGTGCCGACGATCTTCGTCAAGACCCCCTACAACTTCAACTACTGGGACGTCCGCACCGGCGCCCCGCGCGACATGTCTGCGGCACTTCAAGCGGTCAAGCGCGGCTACGCCTACGTCGATCAGAACGAGCGCGGTCACTTCTTCTCCGAGGGCAATTACGACATCCTCGGCCCGCCGCGCACTGACGGCGTGGATGCCATCGAGTGGATCACCTCCCAGCAGTGGAGTAACGGCAAGCTCGGCACCATCGGTTGCTCGTCGACCGCCGAGTGGCAGATGGGCGTCGCCGCACTGGCACCCAAGGGTTACGCGGCGATGGTGCCGCAGGGCTTCGGTGCTGGCGTCGGGCGCGTGGGTCCGTACTACGAGCAGGGCAACTGGTACCGCGGCGGTGCGGTCCAGATGCTCTTCATCACCTGGATCTACGGTCAGCAGAACCAGGTGCGGCCAATGTTCGCGCCGACCACCTCCCAGCAGGACCTCATCGCCGCCTCGCGCATGTTCGACCTCGCCCCGCAGATGCCCCCGGTGGACTGGTCCAGGGCGCTCTGGCATCTCCCGGTACAGGATATCCTGAAGTCGGTGGACGGGCCCAGGGGTATCTTCGCCGACTCCATGCCCGTGCCCACGGGCGGCCGCATGATCCAGCGCACGCCGAACGATCCGGCGTGGTACAAGGGCGGTCTCTACAACGACGGTATGCCGTTCAACATCCCGGCCTACTGGTTCATGTCCTGGTACGACGTGTCGGTCGGGCCCAACCTGGAGATGTTCAAGGTCGCCCGTGCGAAGGCATCCCCGGAGGTGGCCGACAAGCAGTACGCGGTGATCGCGCCGGTGGCCCACTGCGCCTACACCCGCGCAACCGAGAACACCGTCGTGGGCGAGCGCTCCATGGGCGACCCGCGAATGGACTACAACGCCATGACCTACGGCTGGTTCGACCTCATCCTCAAGGGTGAGCAGAACGGCCTGCTCGACACCCTGCCCCGCATTCGCTACTACACGATGGGCAGCAACGAGTGGCAGACGGCCGACGTCTGGCCGCCGGCTGATGCGAAGCCGACCACCTTCTACCTCACCAGTGGTGGCAGCGCCAATACGCTCCACGGCGACGGCAAGCTGGTCACCTCGGTGCCCCGGGCAGCCGCTCGCGACACCTTCACCTACGACCCGATGAAGCCGGTCACGTCGTACGGTGGCAACGTCTGCTGCACCGGCACCGCCATCCAGGCCGGCGCCTTCGACCAGCGGAAGATGGAGGAGCGACCGGACATCCTCGTCTACACCACCGATCCGTTCAGGGACGGGATGGAGTTGTCGGGCCAGATCTCCGTGACGCTCTACGTGGAGTCGGACGCGAAGGACACCGACTTCACCGTCAAGCTGATCGACGTCGCACCGGACGGCACGGCATACAACCTGGACGAGACGATCCAGCGGATGCGCTACCGCGATGGCTACGACAAGCCGGTAGTGTGGATGGAGAAGGGGAAGGTGGCCAAGGTCACGCTGCAGCCGATGAACACGAGCAACTTCTTCAAGCCCGGCCACAGCCTGCGCATAGAGGTCTCGAGCAGCAACTTCCCGCGCTTCGACCGCAACCTGAACACCGGTGGCAACAACTACGACGAGAAGGACGGCGTGGTGGCGCACAACGCTGTGCATCACTCCAGTCAGTACCCGTCGTCGATAACGATATCCGTGAGGCCGACGGCGAAGCGGTAGATCTGGCACCGATGGTCTGTAGAAACCTGTAGAGCGGGCGAGGCTGATAGTGTAGCCGCGCCCACTAGCGGAGTGCCACGCACCACCGCCCCCCTTCACACCGTCATCCCCCCTCTCACACCGTCATCCCCCTCTCACACCGTCATCCCGGCGAACGCCGGGACCACCGCTGGAGGTTGTACCGTGCTCCGCAAGTTTCTATCTGCCCTCTCCAGCAGCTTCCCAGCCGACGACGAGCAGGCCGGCCACTTCCCGCTCGCCGACCTGCGCACCGATCCCGGCACGCCCCAGGTACCAGCCGTGTCGTACGAGCTGCGCGGCTTCCGGGTGCTGGTGGAGAACAGCCGGCCGGACATTGGCACCGACACCGTCCTCGCCCGCCTCGATGAGGCACTCGGCCTCATCGACCGGTACCAGCCGTGGCGGCTCCGTCACCTGAGGCGCGACCTCGCACAGTTCCGCGTCGTCCGCTTTCCCTGCCGCGGCGCCTTCATTCCGGACGAGCGTAGCTGTGTCACCGAACTCACCTTTCTCGCCCGCACCGACATCACTGCCGCGCCGGTGGCGTCGAGCATCGTACACGAGGGGATCCATGCGCGGGTGCACGCCATGGGCGTACGCGCCGAGGGTCGTGACAGGGCGCGGGAGGAGCGCCTCTGCAGGCGCGCCGAGCTGGACTTTGGCCTCGCTCTTCCGGCGGAACTGGGCGCACCGGTAGTGGACCGGGCGACGCAGAGCCTCGCCCTGGCCGATGTCGAGGTCGCGCCGCGGATAGACTGGGCGGAGGCCGGAAGACGGCAGGCGATGGTGGACCGGGGCGCGCAGACTGGCGACCGGAGACACGGGCTGGAGTGATCGCGGCCCGGACTCGGCAGGCATGAACTGTCTGTGATAGCTTTCAGGGACAGCTTCCAAGAGCGCCGTTCACCCGAGAGAAATCCTGATGAAGCGAAAGCAGGCGCTGGCGTTGCAGGAGGCGTGGGGCGACCGCCCTTGCGACCATCCAGGAATCGCCCGCGAGTACGACCAGGGAGTTCGCACCGGGCTCTATGTCTGTACCCAGTGCGGGCATAAACTCACCTTCCGCGAGAAGGTCGAGATCGACGCCTCGCGCCGCCCGGAGATGGAGGGCGACCCCGAGGCCTGATGCGCGGATCTGTCACCGGCTCGCCAACACCTCAGCCCCCCAGTCATGCCCCCTTCCACATCCAACCCGCCCCCAGCACCAGCTCCTGCCGCTGCGCCTGATCGCCGCGAAGCCTGGCAGCGCGGGCCGGTGCCCGGCGTGCCGGCACTGCTCCAGCCGGTAGCTCACGCCCTGATCCAGACTCGCGACGAATTGACCGCCCTGAGCGCCGGCCTCCCCGACGCCGTCCTCTGGGCAAGACCGGCCGGGGTCGCCTCGCCAGGCTTCCACCTCCGGCACGTCTCGGGAGTGGTCGACCGGCTGTTCACTTACGCCCGCGGCGAACAGCTCTCGGAAGGACAGCGGCGCTCGCTCGCCGCCGAGACCGAGGCCACCAGGGAGGGTTACGCCGGCAATGGTACGGACACGGCGGAATCGCTGGCGGCGGCGTTCGCCGCCCAGGTGGAGAGGGCGCTCGAACAACTGCGGCTCACCGACGAATCCCACCTCACCGACGGCCGCGGGGTGGGCCGGGCGCAGCTCCCTTCCACCGTGCTGGGCTTGCTCAGCCACGCCGCGGAACATACTCAACGACATCTGGGACAGTTCCTCGTGACCGTGAGGGTGGCGCGTTCTGCCCTCTCCGACGCCGGCTGAACCGGGGCATCTGCAGGGAGCCCGGGCGGATCGGTACGCGCGGTTCCCACTGGCGGGTGCTATGTTCAGATAACGAAGGCATATGTCGGCGATGACCGGA
Source organism: uncultured Gemmatimonadota bacterium (assembly GCA_937906875.1). Lineage (GTDB taxonomy): Bacteria > Gemmatimonadota > Gemmatimonadetes > Gemmatimonadales > Gemmatimonadaceae > CALCHX01. The sequence goes on from CALCHX010000133.1 coordinate 9,739, forward strand.
CGTATGTCCTACTTCACTATCAGAGGCCAACCCGGAGCAGTCTACCTTGGCGAGAAAACCCAACTACGACTACGAGAAGCGCAGGAAGGAAATCGATCGCAAGAAGAAGCAGGAAGAGAAGCGGCAGAAGAAGCGCGAGGCTGCCCTCCGCCAGGCCGATGGCACGGGGGACGGCACGACGGACGATCAGGGTGACGACGATGGCGATGACGACGACGAGGACGACACCGCCGTGTGACACCTCTCGCGAGCGCTGGCTGGTCACGGCGCGCTCGTGTGACCGTGACCTGTGAAGTCGCTTCGTAGCTCGTGCAGCCGCGCCTCCATCGGCGGCGAGACGCAATCCGGCGCGGTGGAACGATTCTCCGTCTCCCCTTCCTGATGTCAGATTCGTCCTCCTTCCAGCTCTGGATCGAAGCCGAGGAGTGGGCACCCGGCGAATGGGATCCAGCCGACGATGTGACAGATGCCATCGTGACGTTGGCTGACGGCACACGATGGGTGGCGTCGTTCTGCACCTTTGACCACATCGCGCAGTTGCGCGCCAACTGTGCCGAATCTGGTGAGTGCCTGGGTGGGAAGTATCTCTGGGCGTCCGATCTGATCCTCGTCGACGATACTTCACGGGCGAGCCTGGAAGCCGTCGTGCGCGACCTGCTGGACGCGGACGAGTTGCGCAGCGCCTTCTCGCCGGCCGACGAGGATGCCGGGGCCGGAGAACGGGAGTACCCGGGCGACGCACCACCGTTCGGGGTCGACTCGTCGAACGGAACTTCCCCGGACAGTTCTGTCGTCGACGGGAATGAGCCGGCGAGCCCCTCCAGACAGGCGCCCGAGGCGCCCGACAACGACCCCTCATCGCCACGATGAAGACGGAGACGCGACGCCGGCTCGCCGCGCTCCTGATCGGCGCCATGTCCATGTTGACGGCGTTGCTGGTGGCGACGATGACGCTCCAGGCTCGCTGCCTGGAGGCCGGCGGAAAGTGGTTGGCGGCGACGCGTGAGTGCGCCCCCGGATCGGCTGGCACGGACCGACTGTCCAGCGGCTGGGCCTGGCCGCTGGGGCTGGCTGCTGGAGTGGTGACCGGAGTCGTGTTGTGGAGGGCCTTCGCATTCTTCGTGGTGAGGGCGGCTCGGCGCGCGCATGATAGCCAGTGACACTCGGCTGGCCGTACTGGCTGGGCCTGGCAGCGATATTCCTGCTGTTGCTGGCCTGGGTCGTTGCTCCCGCACTGTTTCTCACCAGGCCGGCGCGGGCCCGGCGTGTGCAGGCATGGCCTGGCAGGACGGTACTGGCCCTCTGGGCCACCTCACTGCTCTCCTGGGCCGCTCTGCTGGCAGCGATCGTGGTGGACTGGCAGATCACGCTGGACATCGATGGCCTGCTGGAATTGCTCCCCTGGCTGTTGGCGCTCCTGCTTGCTTGCACGCTACTGATTACCCTTCCGCTCACGGCGATCACGGTCACGTGGTTGCGACGAGGGCACCGACCGCAACGCCTGGCCGATTCCGGTCATGGCCACAACATCCCATCGGACGGAGAATCCGGATGAACATGCAATCGCCGGAAGGCGTCATCGAGAGCTGCCTGTACGCGCGGGATCTCGAGTCAGCGCAACGATTCTACCAGAACGTGCTGGGACTCGTGCTGCTGGCCCGCGAACCTGAACGCCACTGCTTCTTTCGCTGCGGCCAGGCTGTCGTGTTGATCTTCGACGACCGGGCGACGTCGAAGTCGGCCGGCGAGGTCGGGGGTGTCCGGATCCCGCCACACGGAGCGCGCGGCCCCGGGCACATCGCCTTCCGCGTCTTCGAGTCGCAGTTCGCCCTCTGGCGCGAGCGGTTGACGGCGGCCGGCGTGCCGGTGGAAGCCGAGATAAGCTGGCCGCACGGCGGTCATTCGCTCTACGTACGCGACCCGGCCGGCAACAGCGTGGAACTCGCCACGCCGGCCGTCTGGGGGTTGGAGGAGGGCACGCCTTCGGGTCACATCCCGTGAACGGCAGGCGGCGCGTGAGCAGGGGCAGCTCCGCCGCACGCCTTGCGACCGGTCACGCGGGTAGCGCATGTTGCCACTCGCGACCACGGCCGCCGCTGGTCGCGTAACAGATCAGATCATGCCAGAAGCCGCCGTCCATGTCGGACGCGGCCCCCGCGACACACTCTGCACCGAGGCCGCATCCGTGTTCGACTCCGAATATTTCCGCACCATCCTGGACGCCGATGTCGAGGCGACAGACCCGAACGCGGTCGTCGAGGTTCATCTGGTCAACGGCCACACGCTGCGGGTGAGCTCTGTCCTCTCGGTGCACAGCGAGTACGTGACGCTGGAGGTCTACCGCGCGCCGCGCGTCGACGGCGGCCAGCCTCTTCGATGGCAGGGCCCGCCACCTGTCGAACAGGCTGGAAGGGCTGCAAAGGACAGTCCTGCCGCCGCGAAGGAGGCGGAGAAGGCAGGGGACGGCGTCCCGCGAACCAACTCGTCGGAGATGCTGCGGGCCGTCGTCTCCTACGCCGGGATAGTTTCCGTGACGGTCGCGCCACCGCGCGCCGAGGCGGGTAGCAGGGTGGGTTTCGGAAGCTGAGGGCGAGGGCGCGCGAGGGGGCTGCACGACGGCACGCGATCGCCCGGCTTCAGCCCGACTGAGGAACCATATCGTGGACTCCGGTAGCGAACCCTGCCAGCGAACTCCCGCCCCGGCCGCCCCATTCTTGCGGTCACCATGGATGTCTTCGGCTGTCGCTTGCTGGCACCTTCCCGCCCTCCCTGACCTCCCGCTCCACCATGGCTCACCCACGCCGCACCGCGCATACCGCCGTTCTCGCCGTCGCCCTGGGCATGCTGACCACGGCGTGCCTCGGCCGGAGCGCCGCTCCGGGCTCCCTGGGCGGTGAGGAGATGGGCGAGCCAGCCTGGGCGGGCCGGCTCCTCTCCAGGGGAAGTCTGCTGATCTCCGGAAGCGCCGAGGTCAGGCCATCGAGCGATGGGGAGTCGATGTTCGTCACCGTCGCGCTTCAGGGGCCGCCGTCCACGACGCTGGCACTGGGATGGAACCTGCAGCGCGGTCTGTGCGGCTCGCCAGGTGTGCTGATGGGGCGACCCGGCGACTATCCCGCAATCGTCATCCATTCGGACGGCAGCGGTGCGTCGGTAGCCAGCATCGACGAGCCCGTTCCGACGGCCGGATCTTATAGCGTGCGGCTCTTTGCCTCGCCTGCCCGAGGTTCGCAACTGCTCTCCTGCGGAGATCTGTCCAGGCGCTAGCCGGGCGGCGGCAGTCCATGCGAGCCTGCCAGCGGCTCAGGTCCGGAAGGCCAGGGTTTCCGCGCGCCGGCATTGTCGCCCGGGCGGCCTCGTTCCTTCCCGGCCACTATCCGGCGGGCACATTCCGGGCGCCGCACCCAGGCGACCCATGGTTCGGAGCGGTGTCGTCGCGGCTTGCCGTCAGCCCTGACGCGAGCCGGCCCGCGCCGTGATCACCGACTTTATTCCGCCGCGCACGTTGAAGTCGCCCACCACCTCCATCCAGCGTGGCGCACAGGCCGCCACCAGGTCGTCCAGGATCCGGTTCACGGCGCGCTCGTAGAAGATGCCGTCGTTCCGGAAACTCCAGAGGTAGAGCTTGAGCCCCTTGAGCTCGAGGCAGCGCTCGCCCGGCACATAGGTGACTTCTATGGTCCCGAAGTCGGGAGCTCCGCCCTGCAGCGCCCGCAACTCCTCGGCGTCGCTCTCCACGCCGCCCAGCGGGCAGAGCGAGGTGAACTCCGGGCAGATCATCCGGATCTCATAATCGCGGCCCGCGTTGGGGTTGGGAAAGGTCTCCAGCAGTTCGGGACGCGGCATGGTCAGGTCGGAAGCGGGGCGGAGTGATGGGAACCATGAATCTACGTGATTCCTGGCGGGTCGTGTTGTCGCGTGAGGGTCTTCGAGCCCTGTTCGCGAGGGTGCGTCGGTGGTGCTCGATCGTTGGCAGGCGCTCGGCCAACGTTCAGTGGCAGGCGCTCGCTGGCAGGCGCTCGCCCGTCAGCGCTCAGTGGTCAGACCGGGAGCAGCCCGCAAGCCCGTCAGCTGTCGCTCCGCTCGTCGCTACGCATCCGCCGCGAGGTGTCCTCCAGCAGGCGGCGCTCCTCGTCGCTCAGGCTGTCGATCCCGTGCTTCGAGATCTTGTCGAGCAGCAGGTCCAGGTCGGCCTGCGGTGAGGGCAGCGTGGACGTGGGAGGAAGCGGAGCCACCTGCACGCCCGGGTGCTGGGCGAGGGCTGCCTTGCTCTTGGCGACTATGTCGTCGACGTCGTCTCGCTCCTGACGGGGCCGCTGGAGGCCGCGCGGAACGGGGCGTGGCGGGTCGTCGCCCAGGTCGCGCACGCGGTCGATTCGAGCTCGTATCCCCTCCCCGCGCGCGGCCTCCGTGGCCCGCAGGTAGAACCAGCCAGTGACAAAACCGCCCAGGTGCGCGAAGTGGGCCACATTGGGGTTGCCGAAGCCACCGCCCAGCCCGTTCACGAGATCGATCAGCACCAGCGTCGCCATCAGCCACTTCACCTTGATGGGGATGATGGCGAACAGGTAGAGCTCGTCATCGGGCCAGCGGCGGGCGTAGGCCAGCATCACCCCGTAAATGGCCGCCGAAGCCCCCACCAGGGGTATCGCGCTGCCGCGGAAGAAGAGCAGGTGCAGCATCAGCCCGCCCAGCCCGCAGAGAAGGAAGTAGCGGACGAATGCCGGCGCGCTCCATTCGTGCTCTACCTTGGGACCGAACAGGAAGAGCGTGTACATGTTTAGTGCAAGGTGCCAGAAACCCCCGTGCACGAACATGTAGGTGATTGTGGTCCACCAGCGCTCTGGCAGGTCGACGGCCCGGAAGCCGAACCAGGATACGACGTCCGCTGGCCGCACGAGCGTGATCTGCAGGAAGTAGATCGCAACGTTGATTGCGATGAACCACTGCACTGCTGGCGTGAGGCGCGGGGTTTCTGGCTCGTCGGCCAGGGGATAGGACATACAAACCTGCCGTGATTTGACGCGTAACGACCACTTTCCCAATATGACACACGGGCCGGACATCGGTTCCGGCTCAACCGGAGCAGTGATGCAATCGCCGGGCGATCAGCGGCGCATGTCCCCGGGTAGAAGGAGTCGCCGCAGGATGCGGACGTCGTCATGAAGCTCGGCGGCCTGGGCGAGCAACTGACTCCAACGCAGATCCAGCGTACCGCCGCCCGCAGGCTCCTCCGGATGGATGATCATGGCGATATTCTCACTCACCGCGTGTGTCTGTTCAATGAGCCGCAAGAGCTGTGCATCCGTGGTCTGTTCACCGGGCTCGAGCACGAGCGCATGCTCCAATCCGCATTCCACGGCCACTCCGATGGTACCGTAGAATCGGCCAAGCATGGCAGCACCAGCGGTACCGTCGGTACATATCTGGAGCATCTTCAGCCGGGGCGCCAGCTCACGGACTTCGTCGGGCCGCTGCCCGTCACTCTCGGCCAGCACGGGCAGCGGGAGGTCGGCATCGGCCAGCGCCGCCTGCAGGCATTCGACGTTGCCGAGCGGGTCCCGACCGGTGAGGGCGATGGAGTGGAAGGTCGCCCGAGCATGCAGCCGACGCAGTTCCTCGGCCAGGGCCGCCGCGCTGTACATGACTGCCGTCTCGGCTTCGCCCGCAAAGCGGACGAAGAGCTGGCGGCGGCCCATCCAGACGCCCATCCCCTGCATGCCGGGCAGCACCCCGACCAACGCCGCACCCGGTCCAACCGCGTTCGAGATCATCCCTCCTCCTGGGCGGCAGACGCCACCGCATCGGTCATGGCGAGCGTCACGATGCGCTCACACAGGTCGTCGAAGTCGATACCGGCGGCGGCGGCGGCCTGCGGAATCAGGCTTGTCTCGGTCATGCCGGGCAGGGTGTTCGCTTCCAGACAGTAGCTCTCGCCACTATCCGTCAGTCGGAAATCTATCCTCGCGCAACCGCGGAGCTTGAGCGCCTGGAAAGCCAGCCGAGCCTGTTCCTGGAGCAAGGCGGCAACATCTGCCTCCAGCCGCGCCGGGAACTCCTCGACCGCCATCCCCGGCGTGTACTTGCACTCGTAGTCGTAGATCTCGTTCTTCGGGATGATCTCCCCCACCGGCAACGCCTCACCACCCAGGATCCCGACGGTGAGCTCGCGACCGGGGATGAAGCTCTCCAGCATCACCTCGTCGTCGTGACGGAAGGCTTCCAGCACGGCGCCCAGAAGCTGCTCGCGGCGCCGGACGACGCTCAGCCCGACGGTGGAGCCCTGCTTGGATGGCTTCACGACCACCGGGTAGCCTATCTCCTCCTCGACCGTGGCGACGACGTCGGCCTCGGCCTCTGCCTCCGGCCAACCGGTCAGCATGATCCAGTTGGCGGTCTGCACTCCGGCGTCACGGAAGAGACGTTTACTCAGATCCTTGTCCATCGCCAGCGCGCTCGCCAGGTGGCCACTGCCGGTATAACGAACGTCGGCCATATCCAGCAGCGCCTGGATGGTGCCGTCTTCCCCATGTCCGCCATGCAGCCCGAGAACCACGACGTCGGCGTCGGTCACTTCGGACAGGGTGAGCATGCGGGCGGCCATCCCTGCTCCGCCGGCGCGGAGCGCGTCCAACTCCTCGACCGTGGGGGGCGCTGTGCGCACGCCTCCGTCCAGCCCGTCCAGCTCCACCACACCCACGGCGGGGTCCACCGCCCGCACGTCGTGGCCGCGGCGGCGGAGCGCGGTCGCCATGCGCAGACCCGAGGCGAGGGATACATCGCGCTCGGAGGAGGTGCCGCCGAGGAGGACGGTAAGTTTCATCGGCTTCACCGTGTCAGGAAGTCGAGCAGGTCGCCCCGCGTCACGAGGCCACGCAGGGCGCCGTCGGTGCGAACGAGGATGGCGCGGCTGGACCTGGTGAGGAGCTTGACGACGAACTCCGCCGACTGCGAGCTCTCCACGATCGGGAATGGCGACTCCATGACGTCGGCCACTGAACGATCCAGCGAGGTCGGATCCTCGAGCCCCCGGACGGTCAGCGCCGACTCGCTGACCGAGCCGACGCAACTGGCGCCGTCCAGTACGGGAAGCTGCGAGACACCCTGCTGGGTCATCAGCCGCAGTGCCTGGCGGACGGCAGCGCCCGGGGCGACGGAGAAGATCTCCGAGGCGTTGCCGGGTTTGGCGGCCAGCACCTCGCCCACCGTGCCGCGCTCGGCGTCGAGCATCTGGTTCTCCCGCATCCACTCGTCGTTGTACAACTTGGACAGGTAGCGCTCGCCGGTGTCGCAGAGGAAGGTGACGACGAGGGCGTCGGGGTCGCTCACACGTCGAGCCACACCGAGGGCGACGTGGGCGATGAGCCCGGATGATCCGCCGACGAACAGCCCTTCCTCGCGGGTGAGCCGGCGGGCCATGCTGAAGGCGTCGCGATCGTTCACGGTGACGTAGTCGTCGATGACACCGAGGTCGAGCGTGGAAGGTAACTTGTCCTGACCGACGCCTTCGACCTTGTACGGTCTTCCCTCTTCAGTCGCGACACCACTGCGCCACAATTCGGCCAGAATGGAGCCAGCCGGGTCGCCGGCGATGATCTGGATCTTCGGGTTCCGCTCCTTCAGGTAGCGTCCGACACCAGTGATCGTGCCGCCCGTACCCACCGAGGCGACGAAGTGGGTGATGCGGCCCTCGGTCTGCTCCCATAGCTCGGGGCCCGTGGTGGCCTGGTGGGCGTCCGGGTTGGCCTGGTTGTAGAACTGGTTGGCGAGGACCGCGTTCGGCGTCTCGTGGGCGATCCGCTTCGCCATCATCACGTAGTTGTCCGGATGGTCCGGCGGGACCGCGGTCGGGGTGACTATGACCTCGGCGCCGAAAGACTTCATGAGCCGCACCTTCTCCTGCGACATCTTGTCCGGCATGGTGAAGATGCAACGATAGCCCTTGATCGCCGCCGCGATGGCCAGCCCGACGCCGGTATTGCCGCTCGTCCCCTCCACGATCGTGCCGCCCGGCTTCAGTTCCCCGCTACGCTCGGCGGCCTCGATGATCGGCAACCCAATGCGGTCCTTGACCGAGCCGCCGGGGTTGAAGAACTCGGCCTTGCCGTAGACCGGCGTGACGATGCCCCGGGTGACGCGATTGAGCCTGATGAGCGGCGTCCAGCCGATGGTCTGCAGGACGTTGTCGTAGGGCAGGCGGTGGCGCGATTGATGAGCGGGATCGGGAGCGGGCATCGAGGAGCGGTGGGGGAGCGGTGGGGGAGATGCCGGACTGGCGGCGGACGAGATGGTGCAGGACAGCGGTATGCGAACCGCCAGGAGCCGGTCGCGACGGCCGGAATTTCAGGGGCGACCGCCGGTGTCGGGTATCCTCGCGTCACGCGTGCCCCGCCCGGTCGACCCGGAATCACCGGGCATGGGCGGTTGATCGGGGTGTCGAAAGTGGACCGGAAGGAGGACCATCGTGCCAACTGCCGCGCCGCCGCGACGAGCGGGGGCGAAGACCAGTTCGGCGGCCCCGGTGACCGCCGCCGAATCCAGTTGCTCCGCCACGGCCGGATCCAACCGCTCGGTCGGGCCCGAACCCGGCTGCTCGGCGCCACTCGACTCGACCACCATGGTGGAGTCATCCACCACGGCGCCGAGCGAGTCGACGTAGAGTCGCAGAAGGACGTTGGCCTGGATCCGCTGCGCGTAGAGTGCTGGCGGATAGCGGAAGGGCAATTCGGTGTTCAGCATGCGCGGCAGCTCGTCGGGCGGGCCGCCACGTTGCGCCATCGAGGCCACCGACGCAGGCGTCCTGTCGGAGGAACAGGCGGAAAGCGGAACCGCCACGACGGCCAGGACAATGGCTGTGCCCAGGGCGGCTCGCCGCTTCATGCGCCACTTCGTTCGCCCGTTCAGGCGCGGGGCTGGTTGCAGGCCGGACATGCGACGGAATATACAGCCGCACCGGCGACGAGCGAGAGACTGCCGGTGACCTGCACACTAGCCCTTCCGACGGCGCAGACCGTCATCGCTGAAGTACGGATGCCTGTAGAAGTCCTCGTTGCTCGGCGAAGTCGCGTCGTGCGCCGGTAGCTCGCCGGCGAGGCTGCCGGCGGTGGACGCCTCACCCAGCGTACCGAACAGGCCGAGCAGACTGCGCTCCCGCTCCCGGTCCAGCGTCTCGTTCCGGTACGCGGGCAGCGTCAGGAGCTGAGCCTGCGAGAGCTGGCTCAGCCTCACCTCGTCGTTGTCGTCATCCAGGCGAGCCATACCGATGGGAATCAGAATGTGCCGGTGCTCATCGTCGGCGAGCAATGCCTTGGCGACTTCCACGTCCATGTAGCGCACCTTCATGGCAGCCGTGTCCACGAGCAGGTCGTGGACCTCGCCCACCTTCCCGCCGTCAGAGTCGAGCACGCGCCAGCCGCGGATATCGGGTTCGCCATCCACGACCCTGAAATCATGGAGCTCATTGAGGCCGCTCAGCCCCTCCACGCCGGCACGAGGATAGATGCCCCGCCCGCGACTCTCGTGCTCACCCGTCCTGTTCCTGTTCATGATCCGCGACCTCCCCTGTTCGTGACCGCGACTGCCGCGGCATCCCAGTAGCGTTGCACCGCCGACCGCTGCTCCAGCAGTGGCGTGGCCGGAACGATCGACTCCGCTGCCTTTCTCATCGCGGAAATGTCGGAACTGTCAGCCGCCGGCCTTGCCTCGCTCAACATCCCGGCGCCGACGAGAAACGCACGGCGGGTGATGTCCGCATGACGAGTCGAGGCAGGCTCCTTCTGGAGTTGGTCGGCGAAGGCGCGCAACGAGTCGGCGCGCGTGGTGACGGATGCGCTGCCGGCCGACGACATGGCCAGCGACTCGCCAACCGCCGCCAGGTCGCGCAGCCCGGTGGCTGTACGCTCGTGGTCGATCGACATGCTGTCGGCGCGACTGTCGTTGACGAAGCTCTCGAAGGCGCTCACCGCGTCGCTACCAGCGACAACGCTGGAGGCCGGCGGCACGGCGGAATCCACCGGTAGCTCGATCCCCATCATCGCGCGCTCGCCCGGAGTCCTGACATCCACTCCGCCGCCGCCCGGGCCCCAGATGAACCACCAGATAGTGAGAACGATGAGCAACGCGATGAGCGACCAGAGCCACCACATCGAGTTATGGGATTTCCGTTCCACGTCGAGCTGTGCCATGATGCGCCCCCTTCAGATCGGGTGATTCCAATCCGGGAGCGCTTCCGTGATCCGGTAACTGTCCACTCTGCCGTCGCGGTGCCACTCCCGCGCGCGCTCGCCACCGGCACCAGTGCGGCGCGCACGGAATCCATTGGCAAGCATCGGTCCACGAAAGACCGGCCACCGCACGCACCCACTCCTCCGGTACGCACCGCGCAACCGACCTCATGGCTGTCTAGCTGCGTCTCGCCTGCTCGGACAGTTCGGCCACGAGGGCGAGCGCCTGGAGCGGCGTCATGGAGTTCACGTCCACATCCTTCAGGACCAGTACGGCCGGGTGGGGTTGGGCCGGCTCGAAGAGCGCGAGCTGATCCTCGCTCGTCGACCTTGCAGTGGTGCGTCGGTCGGCGCCGGAAGGTCGCCGACCGACGACCAGCGCTTCCGCCTCGAGCACTTTCAACACCTCGCGCGCACGCTTCAGCACGACGTCGGGAAGCCCCGCCAGTCGCCCCACTTCGATGCCATACGACCGATCGGCACCGCCGGGCTGCAGGCGGTGCAGGAAGAGGATCTCCTCACCAACCTCGCGCACACCGACGTTGAAGTTGCGCACCGCGGGCAGCTCGTCGGCCAGTTGGGTGAGCTCGTGATAGTGCGTCGCGAAGATGGTCTTGCAGCCCACGCGTTCATGCAGGTGCTCGCTCACCGACCAGGCGATGGACACGCCGTCGTAGGTGCTCGTGCCGCGCCCGATCTCATCCAGCAATACGAGGCTGCGCGACGTCGCCGTATGCAGGATCGCGCTCGTCTCGCTCATCTCCACCATGAAGGTGGACTGTCCGCGCACCAGATTGTCGCTCGCCCCTACCCGGGTAAACAATCGATCGACAATGCCAATACTCGCCCGCGTGGCGGGCACGAAGCAGCCAACCTGGGCCATCAGCACGATCAGCCCCACCTGACGCAGTATCGTGCTCTTGCCGCCCATGTTCGGGCCGGTGAGGACGACGAGCCTGGCATCGGTGGTGAGATGGACGTCGTTGGGAATGAATCGGTCGCGCGGCATGATCCGCTCCACCACCGGATGTCGCCCTCCCTCGATGTCCAGCTCGAACTCCTCCGTCATCAGTGGCCGCACATACGATTCCCGCGCCGCCACCTCGGCAAAACCGGCCAGTACGTCCAGTTCGGCGACGCACGCCGAGATGCGCTGCAGACGCCGGATCTCGGCGCCCACACGCGCCCGTAGCGCCTCGAACAGCTCACGCTCGCGCGTCTCCATGCGCTCGCTCGCCGTCAGCACCTTCTCCTCGTAGTTCTTGAGCGCCGGAGTCACGTACCGCTCGGCGCCGGTGAGGGTCTGTCGCCGCTGGTAATCTTCCGGCACCGCGTGCCGGTGGGCGTTGGTGATCTCGATGTAGTAGCCGAAGACGCGGTTGAAGCCGACCTTGAGCGAACCGATTCCGGTGCGCTGGCGCTCCTCCTCCTGGATTCGCGCGATGGCGTCCTTGCCACCGCTGTGCAGTTCGCGCAACTCGTCGAGTTCCTGATCGACACCGGCGCGAATGGTCTCCTCCTCACCGATCGCTGTTGGCGGGCGGTCGACGAGAGTGGACTGGACGAGTTGGGCGATGTCGGCGCAGTCGTCCCAGTCGGCGAGGGTGCGCCCGAGGTAGCCGGCCGTGGCATTTGACGAATCCACGTCGCAGACGCGCCTCAGAGCGCGCTCGATGTCTGGCAGTAACGCCAGAGATCCGCCCAGCGCACCCACCTCGCGCGGGTTCGACCGGCCAGCGGTCGTCTTGCCGGCCAGCCTCTCCACATCGCGCACACTGTCCAACGCCTCACGAAGGGCCTCGCGGGCCAGCGAATCGTCCAGCAGACGCTCCACCGAGTCCAGTCGCTCCTCGATCGCCGAGCGCTCCAGAAGCGGCGCCAGAAGCCAGCGACGGAGGAGGCGAGCGCCCATGGGCGTGAGGGTCCGGTCGACGACCCCCAACAGTGTGCCGCTGGCGTCACCACGCGCTGGTTCGTCGCCGCCGCGCAGCGACTCCACTAGCTCCAGGTTCCGGCGCGTCATCTCGTCCAGCGGCATCGTGACGCCCGACCGCTCGGCGCGTGGGGCGGCCAGTTGCGGCAGTCCGGCCGGCTGCAGTTCGCGCAGGTAACGCAGCAGCGCCCCGGCCGCGCCTATCGTGGCGGCGTCGGCCGGGCCCAGCCCGAACCCTTCCAGCGACAGCACGCCGAAGTGTCGCGTGAGTTCGTCGGTGGCCAGGGCGTCGTCGAACTCCCACGCCTCCCGTTCGGTGACCAGCGCTCCATCCAGGTGCGGATTGGCGACGCTCCCGGGAGCCCCGCGGGCGATGATCAATTCGCGCGGCGCGAAGCGGGCCAGGGCGGCATCCAGTTCGTGCGGCCCGCGCGCCTCCACCAGCCGGAAGTCGCCAGTGGAGAGATCGGCCGCCGCCACGCCAATGCGGTCGCCGACAGCATGCAGGGCGCAGAGGAAGTTGTCGCGCCGACCGTCCAGCAGGTCGTCGGCGAAGACAGCGCCCGGCGTCACCGTCTCCACCACTTCCCGCCTGACGATACCCTTCGCCAGCTTCGGATCCTCGACCTGTTCGCAGATGGCGACGCGGTGCCCGTGCTGCACGAGGCGCCGCAGGTACTCGCTCACCGCCTTCACCGGTACGCCGGCCAGCGGCACCTGAGCCGCGCCGCCATTGTTGCGCGACGTGAGCGTCAGGCCGAGCAGGCGCGAAGCCGTCTCGGCGTCCTCGTAGAACATCTCGTAGAAGTCGCCCATGCGGAAGAACAGGATCGCGTCCTGATGACGCGCCTTGATCTCCCTGTACTGCTGCATGAGTGGTGTGCTGGTGGCTCCCATCCCTGAAAGATAGGCCACCGGAGGACGGTCGTGATGGGCCAGCTCTGGTGAACGCTGAAACCCGCTCGGACCCCTAACCGTACTATGGCACGATACCGCCTGACTGGAACCCCTTCAACCCACGCTGATGGCCGATCGCGAACTCGATCTCATCCAGGGCACCCTCAACGTGCTCGTCCTGCAGACACTGCGCTGGGGCCCCATGAACGGGTATGCCATAGCCCAGCACGTCGCCCGCACTACCGACGGCGACATCGCCCTCGAGGAGGGGGCGCTCTACCCCGCCCTGCACCGCATGGAGCACCGCGGCTGGCTGGCCGCCGAGTGGGGGCTGAGCGCGAACAATCGGCGCGCCAGGTTCTACCGTCTCACGCCACTCGGCCAGCGGGTGCTGCGTGAGCGGGTGGCGAGCTGGGAGCGCCTGGTAGCGGCAGTGGGCAGGGTGCTCGCTGCGCCCCGTCCCGTCACGGCCTGATACCGAGGATAATCATCATGACGTCCCGGCATCCCGGCGACCGCGAGCCGATGTGCGACCGCGAGCCGATGTGGCGCCGCTACCGGCGCCTTCTCCGGCCCGATGCCGTCGCCGACCTAGATGACGAACTGCGCGACCATCTGGATTCCGCCACCGAGGCGCTGGTAGCCGGCGGGATGGCGCCAGCGGCCGCGCAGGCCGAGGCACGACGACGGTTCGGCGACGTGGGGCGGGTACGGAGCGAGGTGCAGCGGCTGGACGCCCGGCACGGGCGCAGCCTGTGGCGCGGTGCGCTGCTCGAGAGTATCGCCCAGGATCTGCGCTACACGCTGCGTACTCTGCGTCGCAGCCCTGGCTTCGCCGTCGTCGCCATCCTCTCCATCGCGCTGGGCGTGGCCGCCAACGGCACCGTGTTCTCGCTCGCCAACGCACTGCTGTTGCGTCCCATTCCCGGGGCCGGCGCACCGCGTCTCGTGCGCGTCTACAGGAACAATCACAGTCCATGGGACTGGCGTACAATCGCCTGGCTGCGCGACCATGCTCGCAGCTTCGATGCGATCGTCGTCGAGCGGACCATGTCGATGGTGCTCGGCGGCACGAGTGGCGTAGCGCCGGAGCGTGTGCGGGTCGGATTTGTCAGCGACGGCTACTTCCAGGCACTCGCTGTCCAACTGGCCCTCGGTCATCCATTCCAGGGCGCAGAGCACAGCGCCGAGGGCAGCGCGCCAGCCGTCATCCTTGCGCACCGTTTCTGGACGAACCGATTCGGCGCCGATTCCTCAGTGGTGGGGCGAACGATCGTGCTGGGTGGCCGTGCGGTGCCGGTAGCCGGAGTGGCAGCATCAGAGTTCCGCAGTTCCGTGCTCGGGTGGACGCACGATTTCTGGCTGCCGCTGGGCAGCGCCCCGGTACTCACCGGCAGCTCGCTCGACGAGCTCGGAGGCAGTCTGTACGCCACTGGGCGACTGCGGCCCGGCGTGACGCGGCAGGCGGCGCAGGCCGAGCTGGCGGTTCTCATGCCTCAGCTCGCCGCCACCGACACCGCTCGCTACGCCGGCATGACGGCGCGACTCGATCACGTGCGCGGCATCAACGCCGAGATGCGCACGCCCGTCGCCGCGGCCCTTGCCTTCCTCATGGCACTCGTCGCCCTGGTGCTCATCATCGCCTGTGCGAACGTGGCGAACCTGCTTCTTGGCCGAGCCGCCGCGCGGCGTACGGAGATTGGCGTGCGACTGGCGATCGGCGCCGGGCGTGCCCGATTGGTGAGGCAACTGCTCACGGAGAGCATGGTGCTCGCCACCGTGGGCGGTGCGCTCGGCTACCTGGCTTCGCTGACCGTGCCCGGGCTGCTGGTCAGAATGGTACCTGCCGAGGCTGGACTGGATGCGGCATTCTTCGCGCCCGACCACCGGGTGGTGCTGTTCACCGTCGTGCTCGTGATGTTGACGACGGTCGCCGCCGGTCTGGTGCCGGCGCTTCGCGCCTCGTCGCCCGGCCTGGCGCCGCTGCTGCGTGGCGGCGGCAGCGGGAATGCGGGCCAGGGCCGACGGGGCAGCAGGCTGGTGGCCGGGCAGGCTGCGCTGTGCGTGTTGCTGCTTGCCGTGGCGTCGATCTTCGGACGTAGCCTCACGAGCATGCACACCGTCGACCCGGGATTCCGTGCCGACGGCGTGGTGGATGTGGCGCTGGACCTGTCGCTGATGGATGGCGACGAGGAGGCGCAACGACTGCTGTTCGACCAGGTGGTCACCCGCACCGCAGCCGTTCCGGGTGTGCAGGCCGTTACTCTGGCCGCGGTGGTGCCACTCAGCGGCAACAACATGCAGACCGAGTTCACGCCCGACGATAATGCCGTTACGAGCACGGGTGACGGGCCGCGGGCGCACTTCAATATCGTGTCGCCAGAATATTTCGAGACATTGAAGCTGCCGCTCCGGAGTGGGCGCGGCTTCAACGCTGATGATCGCGACGAGTCGCCACGGGTGGCGGTGGTGAACGAGGCCGCGGCGCGGCGGTGGTGGCCAGCCGGCGACGCCATCGGTCGGCGATTCCGCTGGAAAGGCGCGGACGGACCGGAGGTGGAAATCGTGGGTGTCGCCGCCAATGCCGACTACGAGATGCCCGGCGAGAGCCCGCTACCGAATATCTACTTCCCGCTCGCCCAGAACTTCCGCGGCCAGATGGTACTGCAGCTTCGGGCCGACGGCGGCGTGGCGGCGATGCGTGAACCGATACGGGCGATCCTGAACGAGCTGGCGCCGACACTGCCGCCGCCGCCCGTCGTGGCGATGCGCGACGACATGGCGATCACGCTGTTGCCGGTCCGCATCGGCGCCATCCTCATCGGCGCCTTCGGGCTGATGGCGCTGCTGCTGGCGTCGGCCGGCATCTATGGGGTCACGTCCTACGACGTTGCCCGACGGACGCGCGAGATCGGCATCCGGAGCGCGCTGGGCGCGACCCGCGGCGGCGTGCTGCGACTGGTTGTAGGCGAGAGCCTGCGCACCGTGGCCGGCGGCGTGGCGGTGGGCGTCGGGTTGGCGCTGCTGGTGGGCCTGGCGCTGTCGCGGGTTCTCTACGGGGGCTGGATCCGACGGTGCTCGTCGGGATACCGCTACTGCTCGGCGCGGTGTCGGTGGTGGCCACCCTGGCGCCGGCCCGCCGCGCGGCCGCCGTACCGCCGGTGAGCGCGATGCGCGACGACGGCTGACGGAACCGCATGTGGCTACCCTGGCAGGCGCCGGGGATGGATTCCCGCGCTGGCGCGGGGAATACTCTTCCGGAGTCGTGCCGCCCAGCGTGGCGAGCTGGATTCCCGCGCTGGCGCGGGGAATACACTCTGCGCTGGCAAGGGGGTGGCTGCCCGCGCTGGCGTCGGGGATGGATTCCTGCGCTGGCGCCGTCAGCCGCCCACCCCGGTCACGAATCCGGTGATCCCCCGCGCCTTCAGCGCCCGCGCCTCGTCCGCCGCCGCCGCCCGCGTCTGGTAGTGGCCAATACGTACGCGGTGCCAGGTATCGTCGGCGTCCACGCGCGCATCGAAGCCATCCTTGCGCAGCTTCTCGGCGAGTTCCCGCGCCGGCGCGGCGCGATCGAAGGCGGCCACCTGCACCGACCACGCACCCGTGGTCGCCGTCGCCGGCCTGGGGGCGGGCGCAGGCGCGGGTGCGGGGGGCCTGACGACTGTCGGCGCGGTCGGCGTCGGTGCCGGACGCGCGGCCGGCGGCGCTGGCTCGGTCCTGCGCTCCACTGGCACTTCCGCCGTCCCGGTGACGGGCGCCGGACGCTCCACCACCGGCGGTGCCACGGGCGCCGTCCGGGGCGCACCGGCCGGCGCCC
>CALCHX010000134.1 GCA_937906875.1 uncultured Gemmatimonadota bacterium
GGAACTAGGCCACTCGCCGACTGCCGCCGAAATGCGGGCCGAGTACCGGCACCGTGTCGCCGCCGGTTGGCAGGGTGTTGTCGCCCGCCTGCGTCGCCCCCAGGTATGACGCTGCCCCCCGTGCGCCCCCACTACGGTGCCAAGACCAGCCGATAGCTCGAGTCGCACTCGGGACAGATCGGCAGGCTCTCGTGGTCCTGTGTGGGCACGAAGAAGACTCCGCACAGCGCTCGAACGCTCCGTCCATTGATGGTGTTCTCGGCAAGGTTCGGGTGGTGAGTCCAATGCGATACGTCACCCGGACTCGAGCGGCAGAGTTGCCCCTCCTGGTCGAGTTGAGCGAGGTTGGCCGCTTGCTGCCGAGCGAACCCCGGCTCCGCAACGGCGGCCATCGTGTCGCCGTGACGATCCCAGCTCTGATCGGGTGGACAGATGCAGGTGAGTACGCGAGTGATCATCGTCCACCCGAGGTCGCTGCCGCGGAACTCACCACGCAGATCGACCTCCACGACGAACTCCTCCGCGAGGTAATCATCGTCCTCGACGGAAGTCATTGCGATACTGACCGTGGCAATGTTGTTCGCTCGGGCCGGGTGATGGATCTCCAAGCGAGATGTCCCCCCATTCGTCGCCGCAAGTGATGTGAGAACGCGTTGGACGTCTCCTTGCAGGTCCATCTCCCATTTGTGGACGAGGTCGAAGGCAGTTTCCAGTTTCAGCAGATCGCGGTCTTCGTCGGTTGGCAGCAGAGTGGCGCTGCGTCCTGCCCGAAACAGCCGATCCAGGCGGTTGTAGAAGTCGTCTTGGTCCTGGTGCTCGCCCTTGGCCAAGCCGCCTGCAACGAGCCATCGCACGTGCGTTTCCGGGTCGGTCCATACCGCGCCGCGCCACTGTCCAGCTCGAAGCTCTAGCAGTCCAAGTGTCGTGGCGCAGCGGATAGGCTCGAGGGCCCCGTCCCGGTCCGGATCGCTCCCGAACAGGGACTGCGCCTTGTCGATGAGCGGATGCGGAAGGCTCGCCATCGGGCACAATTGCTCGAGATCGCCGGATTGCAGGTGCCGGAGCGCCGTTGGCTCAGCCCAGTCGTGATCAAGGTCATCGCGCAGGAGCCGGAGCGTAGGGCGAGCGCGACGGTTCTGCATGAGGACCATTGTGCCGGGGGCATCGGACATTCAGGGCGACTAGACCATTCCAGACCTTGCCGTCTGGCCGGATGCCTACAGCTCGTCGGCGACTGCGCGCGTCGCGAGTCGGCGCGTCTCGTCTCGGTGTGCGAATCGCTCTGCGAGTTCGCGGCGGTCGCGCTGGCGTGCTGCCTCGAACGTGATGAGGCTCTGAACTGGAATTCGTCGGTCCCGACCGACGCGGTGGAATTCGATGTCGCCGCGGTCGAGAAGCTTGTACAGGTGGGTGCGGCTCATCTTCAGGTGCTTCGCGGCTTCGGTGGGGGTGAACTCGGTGTCGACGCCGGTCAGAGCCACGTCTGTGCCTTGGCGGAGCGCGCTCACGAGTGCGTCGAGCAGGTCACGCAACTCGGAGTGGTTCAAGGTCGCGGCAAACTGTTCGAGCGCGTGCACTTGTTCTCGGGGAATCTGGGTAGCTGTGAGTTCATGGACGGGCATGGTCGGATCTACCTCGCGGGATGGGAAGAGTTGCGGGGGTAAATGGCATATCTGCAATAGGTGTCACAGATGACACTACGGCATAGTGTGTCGATGCGTTAGCGACGTCACGGAATTGTGACTCAACGCATGCGTGGCAGGGCGGGGCACCCACGATGGGTCGTTCGGTGTGGATGTCGCCGACGGGTGGAACGCCGCTCCGCACGCGAGGACGCATTCGCGCCGATGGTGGCGGAGATCCAGCCGCGGAACGTGGCCCGGCACACGCCGCCCCGTATCGTGTAGCGCGTGACAGAGGATCCCGGTGGAGAGGTGCGCTACCGCGTGGCGCGGTCGGTGGCATGGGTGGACTCCGTGGAGGGGCAGTCGCCGGGTGTCGGGGCGGCCGACGGTGATGCGACGCCGGAGGCCTGGGTGGCGGTGGTGCCGGACGGAGAGCCGTTGGCG
>CALCHX010000135.1 GCA_937906875.1 uncultured Gemmatimonadota bacterium
TGCCGTCATGCAGTGCAAGATTCGTGCTATTGGCACTTTACTTACAGACCACTAGTGCATGACCGTTGCCACTCCAGTAACAGTTCGACAACTCCAACTCCAAGGTCGTCATATGCTCTGGACAATCGCCCTCATCATCTTCGTGCTCTGGCTACTGGGCGCCTTCGTGTTCCCGGTCGCCGGTGGGCTCATTCACATCCTTCTGGTCATAGCTGTGATCGTCGTGCTCTACCGGATCATCACCGGACGTCGACCCGTCTGACGAGGCTGCCGGCCGACGGCGGGGCGAACTCCGGTTCGCTCGCCGTCCCGCGCGTGCCATACCGGCTGCCGACAGGGTAGGGAAGGGCTTTACAGGAGGCGTCGTCGGCGTGAGAGTTCGGCGCCTTCCTCCCTGACGCCCCGATGGATCTCTTCGTAGTCTCCCACACGCATTGGGATCGTGAGTGGTACCAGCCTGCGGCCAGGTTCCGGCAGCGCCTGGTCCCGCTGGTGGACGAATTGCTGGACCCTTCGGGCGAGACGGCTCCCTCCTTTCTCCTCGATGGCCAGGCGATCGTGGTCGAGGACTACCTCGCCGTTCGCCCCGGGAGACGTCAGGCTGTCAGCGCAGCACTGGCCGATGGCAGGCTGGAGGCGGGACCCTGGTACGTACTGGCCGACTCGCTGATCCCCGGCGGAGAGAGCCACGTGCGCAACCTGCTGGCGGGCCGCGCTGTGCTCTCGAGGTTGGGTGCCACGGCACCGCCGGTCCTCTATTCCCCGGACGCGTTCGGACACGCCGCTGCGATACCGCGCCTGGCGCACGGCTTCGGGCTGCCCGTCGCAGTCGTCTGGCGGGGTTATGGCGGGGCGCGCTGGCCCGCTGGCGATTCCGTCTGGTGGGAGGCTGAAGGTGGTGAGCGTGTGCTCCTCCATCACCTCGCCCCGGACGGCTATGAGCTCGGGGCGAACCTGCCGTCCGACCCGGACGAGGCACGCCAGCGTTGGGAACGGCTGCGTGCCATTCTCGCGCCTCGGGCGCGGCTCGGCCTGGCCTTTCTGCCCAATGGTGCGGATCACCACGCTCTCCAGTATGACGCTGCCGCAGCCATGGCCGCCCTGGCAGAAGCAGCGGCCCCGGCGACCGTCGTGCGCTGGACATCACTGCGTGAGTTTGCCCTCACCCTGGCCGAGCGCGCCGCGGCTCAAGAACGCCGCCAGGTCGGTGAAGGTGAGGATCGGAAGCGGAAGCAACCAACCGGCGAGGTGCCGGGTCCATTGCCTGTGGTTAGTGGTGAGCTCCGCGACTCCTACGGCTACACATGGACCCTCCAGGGTACCCTCGCCACGCGTGCTGGCCAGAAGCGACGGGCCGCGCGAGCCGAGCGCCTGCTGGTACGGGACGTCGAGCCGTGGTTGGCACTCGCCCCCGCCGGGAATGAGGACGGCACCCGTGCCCTGTTGTCGGCCGCCTGGCGCACCCTTCTTCGTTGTCAGCCTCATGACACGCTCTGTGGCTGCTCGCTGGATGACGTGGCCCGGACCATGGACGCACGGCTGCGTTCGGTGCGCACGCAGGCAGCGGGGTTGCGATCGCTGGCGATCCAACAACTCGCAGGCCACGATCCGGTTGCCGCGCGCGAGCAGCGTGCCCTATGGCGTTCGACGCTCCTCGTGCGCAACGCCGCGCCGAGGCTCAGAGGCGGCGTCGCCGAGGTCGAACTGCTCTCATTCATTGCCGACGTTCCGGTGGGACCTCGGTCGGCGAACGCACCGGTCATTTCCATACCACGCGCCGACCATTCGCCGGTCACCCTGGACGGCGGAAATGTCCTGCTCCAACCGTTGCGCTCGCGGATCGCATACGACCTGGTGGAGTCCTCTCGCAACTACCCGGACTGCGACCTCGTTCGACGCACGAGCGCGCTGGCCTGGCTGCCTCCGCAGGAGGGCTATGGTGTGCGTGGCTATGACGTTGCCGGCGTGGGCGCTGGCGCGATTCCGGCGGCGCCTCCAGCGGAGGCGAGGGGCGGCGAAGGCTGGCTGGACAACGGCCGACTACGCATGGAGATCCTGCCGGACGGCGCCGTGGATCTCCTCGTCGCAGGCCGACGGATGTACGACATTCTCGCGCTGGAGACCGTCGGCGATCGCGGCGACTGCTATACCCATTCGCCGGTCGGTGAACGACGGCTCCAGACTCGTCCGGACGGCATGCGATTGTTGGCAAGCGGCCCACTCCGCGCCACCATCGCGCTCGATTTCGAGCCCTCGCTGCCGGTGCGCCGTACGCGCGCTGGCGGGGTGGCCCGGCTCGTCGGCTGTCCCGTGACAGTCGAACTATCCCTGGATGCCGGGAGCGATGTGCTTCGTCTGGTGCTGAGTGGCCGGAACAAGGCGAGCGATCACAGGCTCCGGCTCGTCATCCGTACAGACGTGGCGCCTGGCCAGATCTGGGCGGACGCTGCCTTCGGCCCCCTGCTGCGAGAGCCCCTGGAGGTGCCCCCGGAGGACTGTCGCGCCGAACAACCACCACCTACGGCGCCGCTGCATCGCTACGTCAGTCGGTATGCGAGTGATCGGGGCGTGACGCTGTTCAGCGACGGCCTGGCCGAGTACGAGGCCGCTGCAGACGGCAGTCTGGCTGTCACCCTCGTCCGGGCCGTAGGACAGCTATCCCGCGCCGACCTGCCCGAGCGACCTGGACATGCCGGGTGGCCAGCAGCTACCCCGGCGGCTCAGAGTCGAGGTCGTTTCGGCGCTCTATTCGGCCTCATGCTGCACGGTCCGCGCGACGCGGGTACCGTGGACCTGATTGAACGGGCGGCCGATGACCTGCTTCTCCCCCTGCGCGGCGAGACGCTCCGTAGCTCACTGGCGACTCCTGGCCAGGCCGGTGGAATCACGCTCGACGGGGTGGGGCTGGCGATGAGTGCAATCAAGCCGGCCGACGACCCGGATTGGCTTATCGCGTTGCGGTGCGTGAACCTTCTCGACCGGTCCGTGGACGGCAGTTGGACGCTTGCGATGTCCGTGGCCGAGGCGCGCCGGGCGCGATTGGACGAGACACCGGGTGAGCCACTCGGGTTGGTCCGGACCGAGGCGGGGCGGACGCAGGTAGACTTCGTGGCGGGTCCGCGCGCGGTAGTCACGATACTGGTACGCTGATCGTGCGGTATGCCGGCTCGGGGCCGGCGCCACTCACTCGCTGGTGCCGGTCCGCTCACCCGCCAGCCAGTCCCGCACACCGTCGCCAAGCATCGTCGCAGCCAGAACCGTCACGACCAGCGCCAGTCCGGGCGCGATGGCGACCCAGGGAGCGATGACGATCAGATCCCGTCCACCGGCAATCATGTTCCCCCAACTAGGCGTTGGTGGTTGGACACCGAGACCGAGAAAGGAGAGCCCGCTCTCGAGCAGGATCGCGTTACCCACACCAAGGGTGGCTGCAACCACGGCCGGTCCAAGGGCGTTCGGCAGGACGTGCCGCCAGAGCAGGCGCCTGCCCGGTACGCCCAGCGCCGTCGCCGCTTCCACGTATGGCCTGGCGCTGACGCCCAGCACCTCGCCGCGAACCAGCCGGGCAACTCCCATCCAGCCGGTGCCGACGAGGATCACCACGACAGTCGTCAGCCCGGGGGCCCAGAGCGCGCTGCAGAGCAGGAGCAACACCAGTCGGGGGACTGCGAGCAGTGCGTCGGCCACCGCCATGATGCCCGCCTGCAGGAGGCCACCTCGCCAGGCGGCGAGCGCTCCCAGCAGCGTCCCGACGGCAGCACCGAGCAACGAGCCCAACACCCCCACGGCGAGTGATATTCTTCCCGCCAGCATCATTCGCTGGAACATGTCCCGGCCGAAGCGGTCGGTCCCCAGCAGGTGGAAGTGCCCCGCTTCATCCCGGCTGAGCGGAGGCACGAGTCGCGTCGACAACACGTCGCCGACGGCCAACGGGTCCACCGGCGCGACAAGCGGGACCGCGATCACGAGGATGGCGAGAACTGCGATGATAGCCGCACCTGCGCGCGCCGGGCGTGTCATCTGCGCCGTCGCGGGTCGAGCAGTGGCAACATCAGATCCGCTACCAGGTTCGCCACGATCACCATCGCAGCGTAGACGATCGTTGCACCCATGACGACCGGATAATCCCGTGCGGCAATGGCGGTGAGCATGGCGCGCCCCATCCCTGGCCAGGCGAAGATACTCTCGACGAAGACCGAGCCGGCAATCACGCCTGGCAGGGCCAGCGCCAGCAGGATCACGAGTGGAGGCAAAGCTACCGGAAGAGCGTGGCCAGCGAGCGCACGCAGGGGCCCGGCACCCCTCGCTCGCGCCGTGCGCACAAAGTCGGCGTGCACGACATCGGCCAGCGCGGACCGGGCGTAACGGGCGATGCCGCCTGCACCCACGGCGGTGAGGACCGCCACCGGCAGGACGGCATGACGAATCAGGTCCATGAGCGCGGCCACCCCTGTTGCCTCGCCGGCGGGATCCCTCATCCCGAACGCTGGCAAGCGGAGCACTTCCGGGAAGCCCCATTTCGCGGCACCATAGGTGAACAGGGCCACCAGAGACAGCGCAAGCCAGAAACTCGGCGCCGCATAGACGGTTGTCGTGACCACGGTAAGCAGGTGGTCGAGTGGTCGTCCGCGGCGCACCGCCTGGGCTGCCCCTATCGTGGTGCCTATGACAAAACTCAGGAGGAGGGAAATCCCGCCCAGCGCCAGTGAGACAGGTAGCGCATCGGCGAGTATGCTCGTCACCGCACGGCCGGTGGCGAAGCTCGTACCTAGATCTCCCCTCACTACCGACCATGTCCAGCGTCCATATTGCACCGCAACTGGCGCATCCAGTCCGAGGCGGCCGCGCAGCAGGGCGGCGTCCGCCGGACTGGCGTCCGGCGGCACGAGCAGAGTCGTCGCGTCGCCCGGCGCCAGGTGAACCAGCACGAAGGTGATCGAGACGACCAGCCAGAACAGGAAGAGCGCCGTTGAAAGGCGCGTGAGGAGTGCTCGCACTTGCGGATAATGCCCCCTGCACCACCGCCGTCAACAGGAGATGCCCGGTCGGGTCGCCTGGCGCGTTGCGTCTCACGCGCTGTTGCCAGCGTGGCCGTTGCCCTCGTCGCACTGGCCGTCGCCTTCGGTCTCTCCTCCTGCCAGGTTGCCCCGAGAGCGACGACGACGGTGGTCATGGCCTCGGGAAGTGACCTGGAGTCGGCGAACCCCCTCGTCACGGTGCATCCACTCTCCCGCCAGGTGCAGCGCCACGTCCTGCTCGTTTCCCTTGCCCGGTATGACTCCCGGATGGAGCCGGAGCCGTACTTCGCCCGGAGTTGGGATTGGTCTGCGGATCGCACCATCCTCACCATGCACCTGTTCAACGGACTGCACTGGCACGACGGCGTGCCAACCACTGCTCGTGATGCCGCCTTCACGCTCGATGCTGCCCGCGATCCTGCCACCGGCTACCCACGCCAGGCCGACCTGGCCGGACTTCGTTCGGCCGTTGCCGAGGACGACAGCACACTCGTCCTGAC
>CALCHX010000136.1 GCA_937906875.1 uncultured Gemmatimonadota bacterium
CGCCGAGCCGGCGCTCTCCCCGGACGGACGCGAGATCGCCTTCGCCTCGGGAGGCGACATCTGGACGGTACCGCGCGCCGGTGGTGAGGCACGGCTCCTCGTCGCCCATCCGGCCGAGGAGAGCCGGCCCGTCTATTCGCCCGACGGCACACGCCTGGCCTTCGTCAGCACGCGGAGCGGGAACGGAGACATCTACATCCTCGTCCTCGCCACCGGCGAGTTGCGGCGCGTGACCTGGGACGACGGACTGGACCAACTGGATGGTTGGTCCGGAGACGGCAGGTGGCTCTACTTCTCCTCCTCCAGCCGCGACGTGGCGGGCATGCAGGACGTATGGCGAGTGGGCGCCGATGGAGGTACCCCGATGCAGGTGGCCGCCGATCGGTATGCTTCTGAGTACTGGTCCGCCGAGGCACCCGACGGCCAGCGGATCGCGATCACCGCTCGCGGAGTGGTGGCCGGTCAGTGGTGGCGGAACGGCCACAGCCATCTGGACGAGAGCGAGATCTGGCTGGTCGGCAACGTCGCGCCCGGGCAGGACGGCGTGCCAGCCTACAGCCAGCTCGCCGGCCCCGGCGCCAAGAATGCCTGGCCCATGTGGTCCCCGGACGGTGCGACCGTCTATTTCATGAGCGATCGGAGCGGTGCGGAGAACCTCTGGGCCATCCCCGCCAGCGGCGGCGAGCCGCGCGCGCTCACCCGCTTCACCAGTGGGCGCGTACTCTGGCCGTCCATCGCCCGCGACGGCCGCGCCATCATATTCGAGCGCGACTTCGGGCTCTGGGAGGTGGACACCGCGGGCGGCGAGCCGCGCGCCATCCGGGTCAGCCTGCGCGGTGCACCGGCCGCGGCGACCCCCGAGCGACTGAAGCTCTCCAACGGGTTCCAGGAACTCGCCCTGTCGCCCGACGGGAAGAAGGTGGTGTTTTCCGTTCGCGGCGAGCTCTTCGCGGCGTCGTCCAAGGACGGCGGCGACGCCGTGCGCGTGACCAGCAGTCCCGCCATCGAGGGACAGGTCGACTGGGCGCCCGACAGCCGCCGGATCGTCTACGCGAGCGACCGTGACGGCCATTTTGAACTCTACCTCCACGACTTCTCGACCGGGCGCAAGACGCGCCTCACCAGCGGCGAGGGTGACGCCGTCACGCCACACTGGTCACCCGACGGCAAGCGCATCGCCTACGTGCGCGGCGGGCATGAACTGCGCGTCGTGGAGGCAGCCACCGGACGCGACATCGTGGCCGCCCGTGGTATGCTGGACCGACCGCCCTTCCTCTCCGACCGCGCGCTCGCCTGGTCACCCGATAGCCGCTGGATCGCCTACGCCGACCAGGCCGGGGGCAGGCAGTTCGCCAACCTGTTCATCGCCGACGCCGCCGGCGGTGAGAGCCGGCAGGTGAGCTGGCTCTCCAACGTCTTCAACGGGCCTGTGAGCTGGAGTCCGGACGGCCGCTACCTGCTCATGAGCAGCTCGCAGCGTACCGAGCCGGCAAAGCTGGCGCGCGTGGATCTGGTGCCGCGCACCCCCCGATTCCGGGAGGACCAGTTCAGGGGACTGTTCGAGCCCGGCGCGCCACGACCCGAGCGCCCGCAGCCCGACGCCCCAGGGCGTGCCCGTCCGTCCGACTCCACCGCGGGAACCCGCCCCGGCGCGGACAGCGCGACGGCCAACCGCGACTCCACCATTCGCGACGCCCGTCGGCGCACGGAGATCGTCTTCGAAGGCATCCGCGAGCGGCTGTCGTTCGTGCCTGTGGGACTCTCGGTCGGATCGCACGTCATCAGCCCCGACGGCAAGCAGCTCGTCTTCACGGCCAGCGTGGCCGGCCAGACCAACCTCTACCTGTACTCGCTGGACGAACTGGCCGACAATGCCGTTGCGCGCCAGCTCACCTCCACGCCCGGCTTCAAGGGCGACGTTCAGTGGTCCCCCGACAGCAAGGAGGTCTGGTTCCTGTCCGGCGGGAGGTTGAGCGCAGTGAAGACGGATGGCGGCGCCTCTCCGCGCACGCTGGCGGTGACCGCCGAGCTGGAGAGCGACCTGGCGGCGGAGAAGGAGGAGGTGTTCGCACAGGCCTGGCGTTACCTGCGCGACAACTTCTACGACGAGCAGATGCACGGCGCCGACTGGAAGGCCGTGCAGGCCACCTGGGCACCGCGCATTTCCGGCGCGCGCACGCGCGGCGAGATGCGCCGCCTGCTGTCGCTCATGGTCGGCGAGCTCAACGCCTCGCACCTGGGTGTGGGCGGCCCGCGTGAGCAGCAGCCCTACACGGGCCGGCTCGGCCTCCGCTTCGACCGGGCGACATTCGAGCGCGAAGGCCGGCTGCGCGTCGACGAGATCATCCCCCTCGGCCCGGCGGCTCTCGCCGGAAGCGTGGCAGTGGGAGACGTGCTCGCGGCGGTGGATGGCCAGCGCGTGGACGCGCGAACCAACCTCGACTCGCTGCTCGCCTACCGTACCGACCGGCGCACCGAGCTCACCATCGTCCCCGCTGGTGGTACCGAGCGCACGGTGGCCGTACTTCCGGTGAGCACGGGTACGGCGAAGGGGCTCCTCTACCGCGCCTGGGTAGAGAGCCGGCGCGACTACGTGTCCAGGGCGAGCGGCGGCCGGCTGGGCTACGTCCACATCTTCGACATGTCGCAGGGTTCGCTGGACCAGCTCTACCTTGACCTGGACGCCGAGGCGCACGACCGGGAGGGAGTCGTCGTGGACGTGCGCAACAACAACGGCGGATTCGTGAACGCCTACGCGCTCGACATCTTCACCCGGCGCCCGTACATCACGATGCAGACGCGCGGCCAGGCGCAGGTTGCCGCCCGCACGCAACTGGGCCAGCGCTCGCTGGAGCGGCCGACGGTGCTCGTGACCAACCAGCACTCATTGAGCGACGCCGAGGACTTCACCGAGGGCTATCGCGCGCTCGGGCTGGGGAAGGTGGTGGGCGAACGGACAGCCGGCTGGATCATCTTCACGTCCAACTTCACCCTGCTGGACGGTACCACACTCAGGATACCGTTCAGCCGGATCCGGGACGCCGAAGGGCGCGACATGGAACTGCATCCGCGGCCGGTGGATGTGGAAGTTGTGCGACCAGTAGGGGAGAGTTACAGCGGGAAGGACAGCCAGCTCGATGCTGCGGTGCGGGAGCTGCTGGGGGTGGTGGGTGCGAAGCGGTGAGCAAGGGAAGCGTCTCGAGTGACGGTTGGCAGCGTACGTGAGCGACATCGGGTCGACGCCGCGGCAATATCCTGCCGCATCCTGCGGAGACCGGGGGGCACTCGTGTATCAGCCGTTCCTGCGACGTTCGCTCTCCACGTACGCACGGAGTACCCGGTTGATACGCGACTGGTAGCGCGGCCCGCGGGACCTGAACCAGTGAAGGACATCGGCGTCGATACGAAGCGAGATCGCCTGCTTGGGAGGTGGTTCAACCCACCTGGCGCGCTCGAGCATCTCGTCGTCAAGTAGAGGAGCTGCATCCGGATCGGCGGCCACCTGTGCAGCTATCTCCTCTTCCGTTGTGGAATCGAAGCGCTGCCAGTCCGCGTTCGCGGTTTTCTCCCGGAGCGTCCTAGCCCGATTTCGCGTGGTACGCTCGTCTTTCCCGCTCATTCGCCTTCCTCGCCGAGATGATGTGGCGACCGGAGTCTCGATCGGTGTAGACGACCACGTGCTCCCGGCCCTCCACGACGCCAATCGCGATCGTTCTTATCTCGCCATGATCTGCCCGGATGTCATCCCATTCGAGGACTGGCCCTTCGAAGATGCGCGCCGCAACAGCGAAGTCCACGCCCCGTTCCTTCAGCGTCCGTTGGTACTTGGCCTGATCCCAGGTGAAGTACATGATAAGATATATGGATGTATATACAGTGAGCAAGACGTTGCTGCGAGCCGGGCATGTGGGATCGTGCTCGGCCTCACCAGGCACACGAGCGCCGCGAATTTCATGTTGGCACTCGCTCGCTGTTGCCGGGAGTTCACAGGAATAGCATTTTGTCGGGATATACTCCCTCCCGAAAAAAGGACTGGTCACCGGAGTCGACCAACCATGTCAGACCTTCCAGGCAGAAAGCGCGGCCGGCCACGTAAGAACCGCGCGTCACCAGCACCTGCACCCTCTGCCTATGCAGCCTTTGCCGCCCGGCTTGCGCAACTCCGACAGTCAACCGCTGCATCATCGACAGCGTTTGCAAGGCGATGTGGTATTACGGTCACCAACATGGGCAAGTACCTGCGCGGCGAACAACAGCCGGGCTTCGACGTCCTGTTACGGATTGTCGAGAAGACCGGCGTCTCGCTGGATTGGTTGCTCCTGGGCGACGGGGGCGACCAGCCACAGTACCGCGAACAACGTTGGACGCCGGCGACGCTCGACGAGGAACTCACGGTGCGCCTCCGCCATGCCTACGACGCGGCGGCCAGGCGTGAGCCGTTCCAGGCAGGACCAACCGGACGCACATTTGGCGTCGGCTGGGGGTGGCGCACGGATGCAGTCGGGTTCCTCCGCGATGCGATCGACGCCGAAATCGCCGCCACCCGCGCACGGTGTGCATGGGAAGGCGGCGCCGGCGTTGTGGCGGGGCGCGTCGACCAACTGCGCTCAGCACTCGAGCGGACACCGGATTCCACCGCAATCAGCGCTCTCGACGCTCTTGTCGCGGAGATACACCAGCAGACGGAGCCGCGCCGAGCGCATGTGATGCCTCTCGCCGTTGTTGGGACGGTCGCCCTCAAGCACCAGGCGATTGAGCCAGGGACGGCTCGGATCGTCCACGACGGTGAGATATCCGATAACGGGGGCCCGTGGACGCCGGCGTTTTCGGCCTGGCCGGACCTGAGCTTTCCCATGGACCTCAGCGGCTTTCCATCCGGAACCGTGTTGTCGCTACGTCTGCGATGCTGTGACCTGACCGACGGGGCCGTTTCGCAGTGGAGCGAGGTACTGACAGTTACGGTGCAGCACCCTGAGCAATCGGTCACATAGACTCGAATCGCCGCCGCATGCTTCCGGTTTGTGGATTCCGAATGGTCTGACCATTTGTTTTCTGGATAGACTGGCCGTCTGGGCCAGGAGCTTCCGAGGATGAGATACCCACGGGAGCCAGGAGCGAGGGAAGAGATGACCGACTTGCTGACGGCGACATTCGACCCAGTACTCCGCCGGTCGAGAGCAGTCGGTCACGGTTCTCCGTGATGAAGGCGACGAAGTGCAGACGGCATCGAGAGCGTTCGTCCCTACCTTATGCGGATATGCGGGATGGCTGCCGCGCATCCTCTGGCGGCAGCCTCGCTCGCGTGACATGATTGGCCTCCCTCAAAGGCTGCGCCGCTGCCCGGGACAACGGACCACGGGCGAGTCAGCAGCCGCCCGAACATCAGGAGGATTTCGTGGCTACCCGCCCCCTCGTACTGATTCACGGCTACTCTGACCGCGGCAAATCGTTCAAGCGCTGGGTGGAGGTGCTGCAGAGCCGCGGCTACGATGTGCACGACATCCGCGTCAGCAACTATCAGTCGCTTACGAACGAGATCACGATCAAGGACATTGCCGAAGGGCTGGATCGGGCGCTGCGTGTGACCGCCGGGCTCGAGGATGATCAGCCGTTCGACGCCATCGTGCATTCCACCGGCGGGCTCGTGATCCGGGCCTGGCTCACCGCGTACCAGGGACGGGCGGACCGGCTCAAGCATCTGATCATGCTCGCCCCGGCCAACTTCGGTTCCCCCATGGCTCACAAGGGTCGCAGCTGGCTCGGTGCGATCTTCAAGGGAGGAAAGGAACTGGGACCCGACTTCCTCGAGGCTGGCGATCGCATCCTGTCCGGGCTGGAGCTGGGCAGCAGCTTCAGTTGGGACCTGGCACACTCGGATCTGGTTGGACCTGACACGTACTACGGACCCACCAAGCGGACACCATATGCCTTCGTGCTCATCGGCACGTCGGACTATGGTTGGCTCAGGCGTGCGGTGACGGAGCCGGGTACCGACGGGACGGTGCGCTGGTCTGGCGCTGGGCTCAACTGCCGCAAGATCGTCATCGACCTCACGCGCGATCCCGCGCGACCCGAGAACGCGAACCGCATCAGCATTGGCGGCTGGTCCAACACCGACATGCCGTTCGTTCTCGTGGACGGCGTGAACCACGGCACCATCATGAGCAGCCCGCCCGATTCGCTGGTGGATCTGGTGCAATCAGCGCTGAACGTGTCCAGCCGGCGGGAGTTCGACGCCTGGTGTGCGAGCAACGCGACCACCCCTGCCACCGCCAGGGTTACTCGCTGGCAGCAGTTCGTCGTGCGCGCCGTGGATGAGCGCGGAGACCCTGTCCCCGATTACTTCCTCGAGTTCTACTCACTGGGTACGAAGGGCCGCGAACGGGTGATCGAGGAGATCAGCCTTGACGTGCATACCTTCCGCGACGATCCGAGCTTCCGCTGCTTTCACGTGGACCTCGATGCCCTCAAGCCTGAGCGCCTCCCCAACCTCTACATGCGGGTGAGGGCGTCATCAGGGACGGATTTCGTGGCCTATTTCGGGTATGGAAGTCACGGCCCACCGGTGGCCGCGGACGGCAATCGGGGGAATCTCTGGGACGCCGAGGTCGACCTGACCGATGTCCTGCAACAGGAACCTGACACGAAAGGTCGTACGGCTTCGTTCTTCTACCCGTACACGACCACACTCGTCGAGCTGCGGCTGAACCGGGAACCCTTGCCGCTCAGTGGCGTCAGCAAGGTGCTCCAACTCTACCGAGCCGAAGAGTTGTGGGAAGGTCGCTGACGTTGGGAGCTTGCGTGGGATTGCCCCACCTTGAGCTGACCAGCTCGCTGACTACCGCCTGATCGTCGAGCAACCGTTGCGTCCAGCGACGGTTGCCTCGAGCGGCGGTTGCGTCCGGTGGCCGACCTGCCACCGACGCCCGGCGATGAACCGACCGATGATTCTCGCCCTCCACCGCCGTCCAATCCGCGTAGCCACGGCCACCACTGGCCGAGGTGCAGACGGATCGGAGTTGTAAGAGTTCGGCGCACGGTCGATCCGGCTACTGCCCCTTCGTCGTGGAAGTTGTATCGTGGTGCCCCCCAGAACTTGAACGACCGAGGCCCGCATGCTTCTCCACGACCTCCGTTACGCCCTCCGCACCCTTCTCCGCGCTCCCGGCTTCACCCTGGCAGTCGTCATCACGCTCGCGCTCGGCATCGGTGCCACCACCGCCATTTTCAGCGTCGTGCGTGGCGTGCTGCTCAAGCCGCTTCCCAACCGCGACGGAGAACGACTCGTCTATCTCCGCCATTCAATAGACGGGCCCGGCGGCGAGAACATCGCTTTCTCCGTCCCCGAGATCCTCGACTTCCGCAACAGTGCTCGCACCCTCGGCGGCGGCATCGCCGAGTACTCGTCGCTGATGTACACGCTGGAAGGGAAAGGAGCAGCGGAGCGGATCGACGTCGGGCTGGTGACTGGCAACTACTTCAATGTCATGGGGCTCTCGCCGGTGCTCGGTCGCTTGCTCGGCCCGGCCGACGACGGCACCAGCGTCCCACCGGTGATGGTGCTCACGCACGCATTCTGGATGCAGCACTTCGGCGGCGACCCCGGAATCGTGGGTCGGTCCGTGCGGCTGGGCGGCAAGGAGGTGATGGTGGTGGGCGTCGTGCAGCCCGCACCGTACTTCCCGAGTCGATACGATGCGCTGCTGAACATGGTCATGAGCGAGCACCATACCAGCGCGATGATGGTACAGGGCCGAACGCACCGCATGACGGAAATGATCGCGAGGCTGGCGCCAGGCGCCACCCTGGAGCAGGCGCGCGCTGAGGTGGCCGCCGTGGCCAGGCGCGCCCGCACCGAACACCCGGAATCGTACGATGCCGGCTCCCACCACCGTGTGACCGTCACCCCCTACCAGGAAGTGCTCGGCGAGAACGCCCGCCTCACGCTCTGGTTGCTGATGGGAGCAGCGGCGTTCGTGCTGCTCATCTCCTGCGCCAACGTGACCAACCTGACGCTCATGCGCGGCGTGCGCCGCGAGCAGGAGATGGTGGTGCGAGCCGCGCTCGGCTCGGGCTCCGCAAGGCTGCGACGCCTGCTGCTCGCCGAGAACCTGGTACTCGCATTCGCGGGGTCGGCGGTCGGGCTGGTGCTGGCAGTAGCTGGCGTGCGGCTGTTGACCGCGCTGGCCGAGCGCTACTCCCCGCGCGCCAGCGAGATCGGGATGGACGGGACGGTGCTCGGCTTCACGCTCCTGCTGACGCTGGTGGTGGCGGTGCTTCTGAGTTACGCGCCCGCACTGGCCAGGGAAGGCAGGCTGGGTGCGCTGCTCAGTGGTGCCGCGCGCCTGAGCGGCAGCCTGAGCAAGCAGCGACTCCAGCGCACGCTGGTGATGGCGCAGATCGCGGTGTCGGTCATGCTGCTCACGGGCGCGGGCCTGCTCACGCGCACGATGCTGAGCCTGTCGCAGGTGGACACGGGCCTCAACTCGGAGGAGGTGTTGACGCTGGAGGTACCGTTCGACTTCGAGTCGCGCAGCGACACCGACGCGAAGGCGCAATTCGAACGGATGCGCAGCGCGATCGCGGCCATGCCGGGCGTATCGCTGGTGGGAGTTGGTTCCAACGTGCCACTTCGTGCGTCGCAGGTGCAACTCGAGGTGAAGGCAGAGGGACGTCCGCTGGCCGCGGGCGAAGCGACGCCACGCGCGGAGTTCCGGACTGCGAGCCCGGACTATTTCGCGGCGGCCGGGATCCCGCTGCTCAAGGGTCGCAGCTTCGCGACGACGGACGGCCCGACCAGCGCCCGCGTGGTGGTACTGAACGAGACGCTCGCCGAGCAACTCTTTCCCGGTCGCGACCCGATCGGCCAGCGCGTGGCGTGGACGGGTGAGGTGCTCAAGTTCATCGGTATCAGCGGCGACTGGCGTACCGTGGTTGGGGTAGTGGGCAACACGAAGGACGGCGGGCTCGACGCGAAGCCGTTCGGCGTGATGTTCCAACCCTTGTCTCAGGAACCGTTGTTCGGCGGCGGGCTGGCGGTCCGCGCGCAACACGACGCGGCAGCGCTGGTCCCGGCGGTCACGCGCATGGTGCGGAGCATCGCGCCGCAGGATCCGATCGAGAACGTGAAGACGGTACCGCAGATCCGCGATGAGAGCGTGGCGCCACGAAGGCTGAACGCGGTGCTGGTGTCGTCGTTCGGCGTCCTGGCGGTGATCATCGCGGCAGTCGGTATCGCCGGAGTGCTGGCGTTCTCGGTGAGCGCGCGGGCGAGGGAGATCGGGATCCGGCTGAGCCTCGGCGCCACCAGCCGACAGGTTCAGTTGATGGTACTGCGCGAGGGCGGGGTGCTGTTGGCCGCAGGGCTGATAACGGGCGTCGCGGGATCACTGGTGGCGACGCGATTCGTCCAGGGATTGCTGTTCGGCGTGCAGCCGCACGATCCCGCGACACTGGCGGCTGTGGTGGCGATGATGGCAGCCGTGGGGATCGGGGCGTGCTGGGCGCCAGCGATTCGTGCGGCGAGGATCGATCCGGCGGTGGCGTTGCGACGGGAGTGAGCGATCGGGGTCGCATTGTCCAGGCTGATCGGCGACCGCCGCGTCCCCAGCCCGACCGATGCCAACCTGCACCAACTCCGGACACAGAATCCGGACGTCCGGGGCCTTCGCGGCGTGTGACGTGCAGCTCGTATCCACATGTGAGCTGACTCCAGGGGTCGTCGATCCGTGGCGATGTACTCCGTCACGCCAGTAACCCGAGGTAGCAGCAGATGAAGCCGCCCATCGTCGCTCGTTCCGCGGCTCTGTTCGCCGATCATGAGGCACGTGGTGTAGGCGTGGCCCGGCGGACTCTACCGCCTGCTGATCGTGGACGACCACTGAACCTGTGAACTCGAGTTCCCGCCACAGGAGGAGAGCACAATGGACCATGCCTGGCGTCTCACCTTTGCCTTCGACGGCGACAAGTTCTCGCTGAAGTCATCGCAGAGGATCCTCAAGCGCATCCCGCGCGGCCAATCCAGGGATGACATGGCGGCCAGCAAGGCCGGCAGGTTCGTGGAAGTGCGCGGGGCCAACCGGGAAGTCCTCTACCGGCGCGCCGTCACCGAGCTGTTGTCACCGACAGTGGAGTATCCCACCGGAGATCCGGCACGGCCACTGGGCAGGGCGGCAGCGCCCCGTCGCGGTTCGGTTTCCATCCTTGTGCCTGCGCACGCTGACGGCCGCTCCGTCGCAATCGTCGACACAGGCCGCGAGAAGCATGAGGGTTCAACGAAACCCCGGACCGACACGCCATCCACCTCCGTCGCAGCCCCGCGCGATCTGATCGTGATCGATCTCCCGAGCGAAGGAGGTGCACGGTGAGCACCGCAGACGGAACCATCATTGGCCTGACCAAGATCTTCGATTCGGGCACGCCGGCTACACGCTGGAATCTGGTTCTTGTTTCGGACGGCTATCGCGCTTCAGAACTCGGACAGTTCGCCACCGACGCGCAGGCAGTCGTTGACCGATTGCTCCTGGAGCCGCCCTTTGACCGCCCTGAAATCCAGTGCGGCATCAACGCCTATCGCCTCGACGTCACGTCCACCGAGTCAGGTGCTGACAAGCCCGCCGGCTGTGCCGATGGCAACAGTCCCGCCATGCCGCAGAGCCGGGCCACCTATTTCGATTCGACCTTCTGTTCCGACGGCAAGACCTGGCGGCTCCTGGCAGGCGATACCGATCTCGCCCGGGACACCGTGGAGGCGGCGCTGCCCGAATGGGATCAGGTCATCGTCATCTGCAACGATCCTGAACGCGGCGGTGCCGGCGGCCAGGTAGCCTGGACCTCGAACAGCGGATCCGATTGGCGCGAGGTGGCGATCCACGAACTCGGGCATTCCGCGTTCGGCCTGGCAGATGAGTACGACTATGGCGGCCCGGACAGCTTCGACGACGATGAGCCTGATCAGCCCAACGTCACCACGGTAGGCAACCCCGCCACCTGCAAATGGGCGGCGCAGGTAACAGCAGGCCCTGGCAATCCGACGCGCGCCAATCCCGACTGCACCGCGACCGATCCCGGCCCCAGTCCGGTCGCAGTGGGCGTCGTGGGAACCTTCGAAGGCGCCAAGTACAGCCACTGCGACTGCTATCGCCCGGTCTGGAACTGCATGATGCGCGATACGGGCGCGCTGTTCTGTCCCGTGTGCACCAGCGTCATCGTCGACGTCATGTCGGACTATGCCCAACCAGCCCCGAGCGGCGACGTCGCGCTCGCCACATCGACGGTCGACTTCAACGACGTGCCGACAGGCCTCAGCGTGGTGCGTGCCGCGCGCTTCAACGTCAACAGTTGTGTCGGTGTCACCTTCCAGGCGTTGTCATCGCCCTCAGCACCGTTCTCCCTGGAAAGCCCGGCAGTGTTGCCAGTATCCCCGGCCGGGGCATCGCCGTGGTCGGCATATTTCTGGTTCCGACTATCCGCCAGCGCGGTGGGCCCGATCGCCGCCCAGCAGGTCACGATCCGTTGCCTCGATACCGCCGAGGATTTTGTCGTCACGCTCTCCGGCAACGTCACCGAACGGCCAACCGTCGCCACGCAACTCGTCTTCGACCGCTCGTCGTCCATGCTCAGCACGACCGACGAGGGTCGCACCAAGGAACAGGTGCTCAAGGATTCCGCGACGGCCTTCGTGGACCTGATGTGGGACGACAACGGCATCGGCATCAACGCCTACGACCAGGACCCCCATCCGATCATGGACGTTGCCGTGGCGCTCGCGCCGGGCGGTGGCGGCGGCCGGGACGATGCCATAGCCGCCATCGCCGCGCATGCCTCCAACCCGTCTGGCATGACCGCAATCGGGGATGGCATCGAGCTCGCCCGCGAGAAACTCAATACGGCCCCTGGAAGCTGGGACGTGAAGGCGATGA
This sequence comes from uncultured Gemmatimonadota bacterium, assembly GCA_937906875.1. Taxonomy (GTDB): domain Bacteria; phylum Gemmatimonadota; class Gemmatimonadetes; order Gemmatimonadales; family Gemmatimonadaceae; genus CALCHX01. Next base: position 11,922 of record CALCHX010000136.1, read on the forward strand.
TCGTATTGACGGACGGGCAGGAAACGGCCGGCAAATACATCTCCGAGGTAGCCGATGAAGTCATCGACAACCGCGTCTTCGCCATCGGCATGGGAACCGCCGAGCAGATTCAACCGTCCGCGCTCGATGCGCTTACCAGCGGTACCGGCGGCTATCTCCTGATGACCGGCAACATCGGCGCCGACGAGACCTTCCTGCTCGAGAAATACTATGTGCAGATCCTTGCCGGCGTGAACAACAATGACATCGTCGTCGATCCCGAAGGCTGGGCGCGGCCCGGTGTCGTGGACCGCATTCCGTTCGACGTCACCGAGTCCGACGTCGAGATCACGGCGATGGTCCTGGGTCGACCGGCGAACGTACTCACCATCGCGCTGGAGGCGCCCGACGGACAGTTGGTCGCCATCGGCAACCCGTCGCTGACTGGTCGTGTGACACCGCGGACCATCTACATGCGTGCCGGGCTTCCGCTCATCGCCGGTGGTGCGGCGGCGCACGCTGGCCGCTGGCACCTGTTGCTGACATTCAACCGCCAGTACTACGGCCGGGACACCATCAACGTGGCCGCCAGTGCAGTGAACTGGCCGGACACGCCCGCGGGCGGCCCCAGCATCCATTATTCGGCCAGCGTATCTGCCTATTCCAACCTGCGAATGGCGGCGGCGATCCACCAGAGCAGCCTCGAGCCGGGCGCGACCCTCACGCTCGAAGCGACACTCAGCGAGTACGGCGCGCCGTTCCTGGGGTACGCCACGGTACAGGTCGAGATGACGCGCCCCGACGGCACGATGGTCCTGGTGCCACTCGCGCCCGTGAGCGGCGAGCCCGGTCGGTTCCGCGCGAGCCGGACCACGGTGCAGGCGGGAATTTACCGTTGTCATTTCCTGGCCAGCGGTCGCACCACGCGCGAGGAGCCCTTCACGCGCGAGGCCATTCGCACGGCTGCGGTCTGGCACGGCGGTGACAATCCCGGTCAGCCTGGTGGTGGCGGACCCGGCGGCGGACCCGGCGGTGGACCCGGCGGAGGCCCCGGCGGTGGCTGGCCTGGTGGAGGCTGGCCGGGCGGCGGTTGGCCCGGCGGCGGCTGGCCGGGCGGCGGCGGCTGGCCGGGCGGCGGCTGGCCCGGCGGCGGCTGGCCCGGCGGCGGGGGTTGGCCCGGAGGTGGCCCCGGCGGCGGCGGTTGGCCCGGAGGTGGCCCCGGCGGCGGCGGTTGGCCCGGCGGCGGCCCCGGCGGTGGCGGCTGGCCCGGCGGATATCCCGGCGGTGGTCTGCCAGGTTGGTGCGGATGGCTGGCGTGCCTGTTCAGTCAGGGCGTCGTCAGCCCTGAACTCGCCAAACGGTTCAAGGCAATCGGGTTCGATCTCGAACGCTTGCGCGATTGCCTCGGCCGCCAGTGCGGCGGCAGCCATGAGTGTCCCGGCTGTCCGTGCTGCGGCAAACCGTCCAGCGATCCGGGAGGTCGACGAGACCGCTGAACGGTGCCGGATGAACGGTGGCCTGGAGCAAGCACCGTTCATCCGCGCCGTGCTCCGGGCGTACAGCCCTCTCCTCCGGATCGCCCGTCGCAGCACCCCGGTCCGGTCGCCGCCCACGCCCCCGTCACCCCGGCATACGCCGGGGCACCCCCGGCGAAAGCCCCCGTCACCCCGGCGTACGCCGGGGCACCCCCGGCGAAAGCCCCCGTCACCCCGGCGAAAGCCCCCGTCACCCCGGCGAAAGCCGGGGCACCCCGGCGAAAGCCCCCGTCACCCCGGCGAAAGCCGGGGCACCCCCGCTGGTCGTCAGAACCCCGCCGCCAGCCGCCAGACCTGCGCCACCACGAAGCACGTCACGAACCCCATCGCGAGCGGCATCAGCGTCGACACGGTCGTCCACTTCACGCTCCCGGTCTCCTTCCAGATCGTGTAGATCGTGGTGGAACACGGGTTGTGCAGCAAGCTGAAGATCATCAGGCAAACTGCCGTCAGAGTCGTCCAGCCATTCTCGCGCAGCATCTGACCTATTCCCACACTGTCGATCTCGAACATCACCCCGGCACCCGCGCCAAGCTCCGGTGTTCCGCCCACGAGAACGGTGAGCATCAGAATGGTGGGAATCACGATCTCGTTGGCCGGGATGGCCACGATGTACGCCAGCAGGATCACACCATTCAGCCCGATCAGCAGGCCGAACGGATTGGCCAGGTGCACCACATGCTCGGCGATGCTCGCGTTGCCGATGTGGATGTTGGAGATCAGCCAGATCACCGCTCCGGCCGGCGCCGCGAACACTACCGCCCGCCAGAGCACGATCAGGGTGCGGTCGATCAGCGACGTGTAGAGCGTCTGCCAGAAGCGCGGCGGCCGGTAGGGTGGCAGCTCGAGGCTGAAGGTGGACGCCTCGCCGCGCAGCACTGTGCGGGTGAGAATCCACGACGCCACGAACATCGCCACCACACCCAGCAGCGTGACGGCTACCACCGCCGACGCCGAGATGACACCCGCAAGCGCCGGCGGCGCCAGCGCGCCCAGGAAGATGGACGCCATGAGGATCTGCGTGGGCCAGCGCCCGTTGCAGAGAGAGAAATTGTTGGTGATGATCGCCACCAGTCGCTCCCGCGGGCTGTCGATCACACGCGTGGCGACAACGCCGGCCGCGTTGCAGCCGAACCCCATGCACATGGTGAGCGCCTGCTTGCCGTGCGCCCCGACACGTTGAAAGAGCGAGTCGAGGTTGAACGCGACTCGTGGCAGGTACCCGAAATCCTCCAGCAACGTGAACAGCGGGAAGAAGATCGCCATCGGCGGCAGCATCACCGCGACCACCCACGCCGTGGCCAGGTAGACGCCGTCCACCAGCAGCCCGCGCAGCCACTCCGGAGAACCCACCGCGACGAACAGATCGTTCAGCCAGACGTGACCGTTCTCCACCAGCAGCGTGTTCAGCATGGCCGACGGGACATTCGAACCGACAATCGTGATCCAGAAGACGATGCCCAGCAGCAGGATCATAATCGGGAAGCCGGTGCGACGGCTGGTCAGCCAGCGGTCAAGTGCGCGATCCACGTCGAACCGCACACGACGGATTCCATTCAACTGCGCCTCTGCGGCGATCTCCTCGGCGGCCGCATACATGCTCTGCGCGATACGATCCTGAAAGTCGGGCGCGAGCTGCCAACGCGCATCACTGGCGACCATGAGCACGTCGTCGGGTGTCATCTCATCCGACGAGAGCACCGCCACCGCTGAACCGCCATCAGCTTCCGCGGTCAGACCGGTGTGCGCAATTCCGGACGACATGTCGCGCGTGCCATCAGAGACACCGATTCCACCGATGCGCTCCGCCACGGACGGTGCGTCGTGCGTGCCATCGGAGACACCGCTCACACTGGTGCGCACCGTTCCGGACGGTGCGTCGTTCATTCCTGCCACCGTCTCGCCCACCATCGGTGCGGAGCGCCTGGATCGCACCCGCTCGTCAGCCAGTGCCGAGAATGTACCGTCCCGTACGGCCGCTTCCACGCGTTCGTCACCATTGAGCAGGCGCAACGCCGTCCAGCGGCTGTTTGGCAATTCCGGGTACACTGTCTCCACCGCGTCCTGCACGGTGCGCACGAGCGCCTCGATGTCGTCCTGGAAGCGCGGGACGCGATAGGGCGTCGTGGCGGTCTCGCCATTGGCCATCGCCCGCACCGCCTCGCGGAGTGCGTCCATCCCCTCGCCACTCCGCGCCGAGGCGGGCACCACGGGCACGCCGAGCTCTCTCGCGAGCGCATCCGGATCCAGCGCGATGCCGTGACGACGAGCCTCGTCCATGAGGTTGAGGCACACCACCACGCGCGGCGTGATCTCCAGGATCTGCAGCGTCAGGTTCAGGTTGCGCTCGAGCCGTGTGGCGTCGACGACTATGACCGTCACGTCTGGCTGCCCGAAGAGCAGCATGTCGCGCGCGACCTCCTCGTCCGTACTCGCCGCCTGCAGCGAGTAGGTGCCCGGCAGGTCCACGATCTTGAACCGGTCACTGCCCACGGTGAAGTAGCCCTCGGCGCGTGTAACGGTCTTGCCGGGCCAGTTCCCCGTGTGCTGACGCAGGCCGGTGACGGCGTTGAACACCGTGCTCTTTCCGGTGTTCGGATTACCGGCCAGTGCCACCACAAAGTCGAAGCGATCGGAGCGCGTCGTGAGCTGCACCAGCTGGTCGTCGCTGGCGATGGCGCGCCCCCGGAAGGTGGTGGGACTCATGCGGCCTGCCCTGTATCTGATTTCGTTTCCGGCTCTACATGGATCCACTCCGCCTGCTGTCGGCGCAGACCGATCAGCGCGCCGCGGATGGCGTAGGCCATCGGGTCGCCGCCGGCACTGCGCAGCTTGGCCGTGATCTCGGTGCCGGGCACAACACCCAGGTCGAGCAACCGGCGACGCTGGGCACCGTGACAGGCGAGATCTATTCGCACCACGCGCGCCGAATCGCCGACCTCGAGGTCAGCCAGCGAGCGTGGACGGATCGTGGGCACACTGGGTGCGCGCAACACACTCACCGCCGGTTCCAGAAGACGCGGGAGCTGCACGCGGGCCCCGTCGACCTCGAGCGTCATGGTGGAGACGTCCCTGCCGCGAAGCACGACCGTCTTGCCGAGAGCGAGGCCAGCCGCAAGCAGCGCATCGTACGCCTCCGCCGGTTCGTCTTCCAGGTGAGCGACCACACCAGCCTCGTCGACCGCAAGTGTGCCGAGCAGCACGCGCGAATCGACGGGAAGCTCACCGGAAGCGGTAGGGATGGGGTCCCCGTGCGGGTCATACCGCGGCTGCCCGAGAATCGCCGCAAGGCGCTCTGCCTCGTCAGCCGAGATCTCGTGCTCGGCCTTCTCGGCCAGCGCATGCCACTCGCCGGGCTCGACACCAGTCTGGTCGGCCAGCCATCGCTCCACCAGCCGATGGGTACGGATGAGCCGCAGCGCATCCTGTCGTCCGGAGTCGGTGAGGAGTACTCCGGCACCCTCAGGACGGGCGAGCCCGCCAGTGGTGAGACGTGTGAGGAGCGCGCGTGCAGTACCCTCGCCTACGGAGAGGGCACCCGCGAGTGCCTCCGGCCTGACGGGCACGCCGTCCTCGCTGGCGTGATAGAGATACTTCACCGCGTCCTCGACGCGCACGCGTTCCGTGGCACGCATGATACGCCGCATGCGCGCAGCGAGCCCGCGCCTGGGCCAGAACAGGCCGGCGAGTATCAGGCAAAGCAGTCCGAAGACGAGTAACGCGCGAACGGGATCAACCACGCCGCCACCAGGAAAGGGTCCGGCCCTGCCGACTTCTGCGGCAGGACAGGGTGGAGATAATACGGGTTTTCAGTATGATCATATCATAATTTAGACGCCTTTAATTTTAACCGCAAGTGTCGCCCCGCGACAGGTCAGTGTCTCGGCTTCCGCCGGTCGCCCGCCACGGGCGCCCCGCTGCCTCTGGCCATCCATTCACCTGCCGGTTGGGGGGGCGAATGGCGTGGCGACTCTCGCCAACTATTGCCGAGCAGAGCTGTCGCGAGACTCCGCCGAAGCCGTAGCCTCCGCCGAATTGGTCCGCAACGCACCTGTCACCAGCGTGAGAAGCGCATCTGGACGCGTGGTGCTGCCGTAGCCGCCGTTCGGCAGCGGAAGAGTTGCGTCACCGATGTAGAAGATGACCGGCGGCTTGCCCCCAGCCAGCGCCGCTGCAACTCCTTCCGAGGCAGGCGATCCATCGGCGCGCGAACGGTCCGAGATGATCAGGTCATAGTCGGCGCGCCGTTGGGCGTCGAGCGCCTCTGCATTGGACAGAACGGCGTCGACGCGCGCACCCAGTTGCGTCATGACACGGCGCTCCCATCGGTTCCCTTCCGGGCGGTCGTCAATCCACAGGACGCGCGCCCCATCGAACAGAGCGCGGTCGGCGCCGGCGAGGTGCACCGCCGACTGCAGGTCGCTTGCCGTGATCGTCCCGCCACCACGACCTGCGCTGTTGGCAGTGGCAGCCCAGCGTTCGAAATTCACCGTCACTCCGAAGCCGGAGAGCTGGCTGACGCTGGCGGGGAGCCGTCGCAACTCGGGTGCGAACTTCCAGGCGAGTATCACGACGACCAGAGCAATCAGCCCAACCCGGGCGAGCGCGAACGCGCCGGCGACGACTGCCGGATCCCACCTCGAACTCGCCGGTGAGCTGGTAGAGCGAGGAGGAGGAACAGCCGACGGGGCTACGAGAACGATCCGGTGCTCCACGATCGTTGGCGGAGTGGCAGGCGCCGGCGGTGGCCCGGGCGGAACCCTGGCATCTCTGCCGCCGACAGGGGCTGGCGAGGCGTCCGAAACTGTGTGATCGGAGGGCACCGTGGGCACCGACTGAGGGAGGGACGGCTGCCGGCTCGCCGCCGTAGGCGGTCAGCGCCGCCACAATATGTTGGTCGGCTCTCCGGTGCGCCATGGGCGAGCTGACGCGTTGGGCTGTGCCGATCGCCGACGCCCCGGGAACGGTCGACTCGTGCGCGGCTCGTCCGTCGCAAGAAACCCCACGGTGCAACGTGCGACAGCGGTGGCGTCGTGGCCACACGGCCGCTACCATTCCTCACGTCATTGACTTTGTGGTTCAAAGTTCTTTATAGTAATCGCCCGCACCCACCTCGTCATCGCCTTCCCCGCCCACTGCAGTCAGCGCGCACGTCCAGAGGCAGTGGCGATACACGGCACCCCTCACCACCCTGTCCATGCACACCCCGCCTGCCTCATGCGACACTCGCCACACCGGCGACAGGGCATGACATCCCGCATGGACGTCCTCGTCGTCGGAGCCGGCCTCGCCGGCCTTGAGTGCGCCCGACGACTGGGCGAAGCAGGCGCCAGCGTACTGCTCGTCGATCGTAAGCCCGCTGTCGATCACGCCATCCATACCACCGGCATCTTCGTCCGCCGAACGCTGGAGAGCTTCCCACTGCCCGATGACTGCCTCGGGCCACCGGTTCGGCGGGTACTGCTCCATTCACCACAGGATCGCGTGGTGGAGCTGGAGAGCCCGCACGATGAGTTCCGCGTCGGAAAGATGGGCGAGCTCTACCGCCGGTCGCTGGAAGACTGCCAGCGCGCAGGAGTCGAATGGTCACCCTCCACCAGCCTGGTGGCGCTCCAGCCGGACGGGGATGGCTCGGCGGCGTTACTGGAGCGCGGAGGAGTGGTGGTGCGCCGGCGCGTGCGCTTCGTGGTGGGCGCCGACGGCGCTGTCTCGCGCGTGGCGCCTGCCCTGGGGCTGGACAGCAACAGCAGGTGGATAGTAGGAGTCGAGGAAGTCTTCCGCGGCGCCACCAGCGGACGCCAGCCGGCACTCCACTGCTGGCTCGATCCGACGATCGCACCGGGGTACATCGCCTGGGTCGTCGACGACGGAGACGAGATGCATGTGGGCGTAGGCGGCTATGCTTCCCGCTTCCAGCCTGCGCTGGCGCTACGGCAGTTTCTGGAGCGCGTGGCGCCGCGATTCGGGCTCGAGGGGGCCACGCCCGGCGAGCGTCGCGGCGGTCGCATTCCGGTGGGCGGAGTACTGCCGCGCATAGCCTGCGCGCGCGGCCTGCTGACAGGCGACGCGGCAGGCGCGGTATCGCCCCTTACCGCTGGCGGACTCGATCCATGCCTCCGTCTCTCCGCCCACGCCGCCGCGGTCATCCCGCACTTCCTGGAGACGGGAGACATCGACGCCCTGGCAACGTACAGCGGCACCGCCTACCGCGTCCGTTTCCGCAAGCGACTCCTCCTGCGGCGTATGCTGGCAACGGTGCGTTCACCGATCGCGGCGGAACTGGCCTGCGCGACACTCCGGCTGCCGGCGTTCCGGAACATTGCGAGCAGGGTATTCTTCGGCCGTGGCTCGTTCCCGGACACGTCGTTCGGAGCGGCGACGGAGATTCATGAGAAACGAGCGAGAAGCTCGTCGATAGCGGCTACCGTGCAGAGAGAGCAGAGCAGATGAGATCCTCGCCTCGCCGATCCCGGAGGAGATGGCTGTGGGTGGTGCTCGGTGCCATCGCCGTCGCCATCGCGATACTGGGTCCCAGATGGAAGGCAAATGCGAACCGAGGCGGCCAGCAGCCGGCCGAGCCGTTCCGCATCGCCGGAAATCTGTAGTATGTCGGCGCCAACGACATATCGGCCTTCCTCATCACCGGACCCCAGGGTCACGTCCTGATAGACGGCGGCTATCCCGGCACGCCACCGCTCATACTGGCGAGCATCGCCAGCCTCGGCTTCGACATCCGCGACGTCAGGATTCTCCTCAACTCGGAGCCTCACGCGGACCACGCTGGTGGACTCGCCGAGTTGCAGAGGCTTTCAGGGGCGGAGCTGTGGGCGAGCGAGGCGAGCGCGCGCGTCATCTCCTCTGGTGGTGACGATCCGAACATCGCGCTTCCCGTGCGAGCGCTCGTCTGGTCGGGCATCGCCGGCTATCAGGGGGCGCGCGTGGATCACGTCGTGCGCGACGGCGACATCGTGCGGTTGGGACCGATCGCACTCACCGCGCACATCACCGGCGGCCACACCAGCGGTTGCACTTCCTGGTCGTTCTCCGTGCGTGACAACGACCGCCCGCTGCACGTCGTGAGCGCCTGCAGCCTGAAAGTGCTGGGCGGCATGCGCTACAGGGAACAGGGAGCCCAGATGGAACGGAGCTTCAGCCAGTTGCGCAGTCTCCCCGTCGACATCTGGGTGACTTCGCATGCCAGGCTCTGGGGCCGCTACCGCAAGTTCATCGCGCGCGACACGGCGGCCAACCCGGTAGCTCCGTTCATCGACCCGGAAGGCTACCGCGCCTACGTCGACAGTGCCGAAGCGCGATTCCGCAGGGGCGCGGTCTACTAGCGAGCTTCCTCTGCCGCGGGCCTGCGTAGCTGTCTCACTGATTGGCGCTGGATAATGAAAAGGACGCGACGATCAGCACTCGCCCGCCGGCATCTCGAGGAGTCACGCGGCGACGAAACGGGTGACTCGAGATCCCTTCTCGTGCATCTGAAGATCGAGATTGACAGGCGTGTGGCTAGTGAGACCGGTGCCCATGCTGCAGCCAACGCCGAGACCTGGTTCGGATCCCGGCCAGGTCAGCGTCGTGGAATGCTTGGCGAATCAGTTGATCTGCCTGTCATCACGGAAAGACAAGCGTGGCGCCTGCACGTCGCTCGGCTCATCAAAGTGAGGCACGGCCGTCAGGCTGACCCAGCCGGCGATCGAGCCACACCAGGGCGTAACCCGCTGCGAGAAATCCGAGCGCGATCACCACGGCATTGACCAGCGTCGCAGGCCAGCCGAGAGCGCGCACATCGATGAACGGATAGGCATATCGCCCCTCGATCGCGCCCCGGCCGAGCGCATAGACCAGATACACGAGTGGATACAACGACCAGAGTAGCGGATCACGACGGGTGAGCGCGCCCTTCCGCACGGACAGTATCCAGTAGAGCGACACGAGCACCGGCGTAGCGGTGTGCAGAATCCAGTCGGCCGTCAGGTCGCCACCGCTCAACTCCAGCAACCCGCGAAGGAGCAGGTGATAGACGCAGCCCACGAGGAGGATGGACAGCGATAAACCCGCCGCCAGACGTGGAGCTGCGAACGTCGCGAGACCCGCAGCGATACCCGTGAATGTCACGGCGACAACGAGGTTCGTCACCACCGTGAAATACGCGACCATCACCCACGCAGCGCCGGCCCATGATTCCGTTCGGCCGAGCACTGCATCGAACTGGATGACAAGCCCGGCCCAGGCAACCAGCGCGATGAACGCTGCCGCTGTGCGTCGCATGGCATCCCGGTTGGTGTGGATCGCGGATTCCACTTCAGGATCGCGCTGAGATGCGAACAGGGCTCATGATCCGGGAGGAGGGTCCGACAGCAAGACTGCGCGAGAGGTCGCTCCGGCAATGGAACAGTTAAACCTCGCCAGGCGTAACCCGCCATCGTCTCGTATGTGCCAGACGTCGCTGAAGCTCCCTGCCGGCTGACCGTCTACTCCTCGCGAAGCGCCTCGGTGGGCTGAACTCGGAGCCCCCGGCGCGCCGGACCGAGCGCCGCGAGCAGCCCGATCAGGACCATGGCCACCGCCGCCAGCGGCAGGAGGAGACGGTGTTCACCGGTAAGGAGCCCGCCTCCCGCGGCCTGGTTGATGGCCGCGGCGAGTAGCGCGCCGACCAACACGCCGGCGGCCAGTTGGGCGCTCGCGCGGGCGAAGATACCGCTCAGGATGCGGCGCGCGTTGGCGCCGAGTGCCACCCGGATTCCGATCTCTCGCCGACGCCGGGCGACCGTGAATGACATCATCGCGTAGATGCCCGCCGCCGACAGCAGCAGCACGCTCAGCGTCGCTCCCGCAACCGCCAGGCCCATGAGCCGCAGAAGCCGCTGTGTCTCCCACTGCAGGTCGGCCGCGGTGCGCAGGTCATGGAGCTGGAGCGCAGGATCCACGGCGACCGCGACCTCCCGGAAGCGCTTCGTGAAGGCCGCGGCGGAACTGCCGCGAACCCGCACGGCGAGGTCGACCGAGCGCTCCCCATTCAACACACCGGCGAGCGATGCCGGCAGGTAGACCTTCAGCTCCGCCTGGTCGATGTCGTCCTGGACGGTGAAGTCCGGCATCACGCCGACCACCTCGATCCAGGGCCCCTGCTCGATTCTCCACCCACCGCGGCCGTCCTCCGTGCGACGTACGAACCGCACCCGTCGATCGAGCACAGCTCCCGTCGTGCCCATCGTTTCCGCGAGGGCCCGGTTCACGACGGCTGTAGTGGCATCCGCGCCGGATGTCCCACTTCGCGTGCTGTCGGCCGCACTCGCGTTGACGCGGACGTCCGGCGCGGCGAACCCTCGTCCGGCCAGCATGCGGATACCGAGCACCGGGAGCAGGTCTACATCCACGCGGCTCAGGCGAACGCTCGAAGTCTCGCCTCCCTCCACCTCAAGGCGGGCGCTGCCCTCCTCGCCCGGGAAGTGGCTCGCGAAGGGGACGCCGGCCACCCCGGGCTCCGCCTCGAGACGACGCACGAGTTCCTGGACGCGGTTCAGGAGGAGTGCGTTGCCGGCACTGTCGTACGCCGCCGCCTCGGCCGCCGGCGGTGCCTCCAGCCGGTCCAACGCCACCTGGGTGCGCAGGATCTCGTGGATGGGGAAGTTCGGTGCGGCGGTCCCACGCCGCAGCGCCTGCCCCGCCACATAACTGACGTAGGGCAGCACGGCCACGGCGATGGCGACCTGTGCGATGATGACCGCGGTCCAGGTCCGACCGAGCTGCATCCGCGAGCCCCGGGCCGAGAGCTGCGCGAGGCCGGACTGCACGTCCCGCCCCGTCGCCCTGAGGCCCGGCAGGACGCCGACGATGACGGCGCCGAGCACCGCCGACCCCGCGACGTAGAGCACGAGACCTGGGGAGAGTCCGAAGTCCAACCAGAAAGGGAGCCCGGAGCCGGCCACCTGCTCCACCACCGTCGCCAGCCCGACTCTCGCGATCGTCAGGCCGAGGGCCGCCGCGAGCGCGGAGAGCACGAGTGCCTCCGCGAAGAGCTGCCCGACCACGCGCAGCCGGCTGGCGCCGAGGGCGGTGCGGACGGCGAGCTCGCCCGCGCGCGCCGCCGTGCGGGCGTAGACCAGCACCGACACGTTCACCGCCACCACCACCAGCAGCAGGCTGACGGCCAGTTGAATGCCGCGCAGAAACATCGCCCTCTCCGGGCTGTCCAGCCCGAGGTGCTCATACGCGTAGGGAAGCAGCTGTGGGCGGAGCTGCTGCCTCGTCTCCGCGCCAGCCGGCCCCACCGCCGCCAGCTCCGCCTGCGCCTCCTCCAGGGTGACCCCCGCGGCGAGCCGGGCGAACATGTAGAGTTCAGGGCCGCCGCCCGGTTCGTAGAGGGCCGGGTTCAGGCGTAGCGGGGCCCAGTAGCGGTGGTTCACCGGGAAGTGAAAGCCCGCGGGCATCACGCCCACTACGGTGTGCATCGTGTTGCCCAGCCTGACGGTACGACCGACCACGCCAGAGTCCCCGCCGAAGCGGCGCTGCCACTCCTCGAAGGCGATGACGAGCACCGGCGGCGCGCCCTCGCGTTCGTCATCGTCGAGGAGCGTCCGACCGATCGCCGGTGGTACCTGCGCCACGCGGAATCCGGAAGCGGTGATGAAGGCGACCGGAACCAGGTCGGCACTGCCGTCGGGGAGGACCAGGGTGCGGCTGTCCATCGTGTACGCACCGATGTCCCGCAGCCGCGTCAGGCGGTCGCGCCAGAGAGCGAAGTCGCGCAGTGCATGCCGATCCGGATTACTCGGCCGCCGCACGTCCGCGTTCTGGATCGAGACCACCCGTTCGCCCTCGTTGAGCGGCAAGGTAGGATCGAGGAACGCGGAGACGAAGGTGAAGGCGATGGAGCCGATGGCGATGGCCACCGTCATTCCGAGCACCGCCACCACCGACAGCCCGGGATACTTGACCAGCATCCGCGCGCCGAGCTTGACGTCTAGCAGGCTGCTGAAATAGCGGCCGATCAGCGCCTGATTCCATCAAGCTCGGTCATTCGTCTGGCTGAAAGCGATAGTTGGAGCTCAATCGCAGTCCAGCGCAGCCCGTGTCGGGCCGCTCGCTCGAAGGAGATACTCCGGCGGTATGGACGGCCGACCATCGCGAGAGTAGATAGCGTCAAATCGCGGGGAGAGCTCGGCGAGCATCGGGTCAACCAGGCGGCGCATGGCACGCAGTGGATGGTCGCTTGGTATAAGATCCTCGATGGAGACGTAGCTGAACATCGTCTCCTGCCGCTGTGGCTTTCCCCGCATCCGCGCTCACTCCGAAAGTGGTTGCCGCGAAGATACGAAATCAGGCGCGTAATGCCAGTAGAGACGCCGGGATTTTCAGCAGCCTGTTAGAGAGGCACGCGACCGGCTGGGTCCCTGAGATTGACCGGAGTCGGCGAGCGGCACTTGCCTATACAGCTGCTCTCCAGGAGGTTCACCGGATCAATGTGCGCATTCCGTGTCTGGGAGGGACCTTCTGGTTGTAGAGCCATCCTGCCTCCCGCGGCAGGAGCCCCAGCTGGATAGGCGTGAGGACAGTGGCGACACGCCGGATCTCCTCCCACCCGATTCGCCGCACCTCGTTCGTAGCTTCCTCCTGCAGACGAAGCGCTCCGTGGGCATCGAAGTCATCTGGCAGGTCAGCGAAGATACTGGCGAGCGAATACCACACGGAGTCGGCGCGTTCACGGTAGCGCTCGTGCATTTCCCTGAGCCGCACGAGCTGCTCGTCCTGGAGCAGGAGCGAGTCACTCTCAACGATGATGTCGGAGAACGGGTCCGGCAGGGTCTGTACGTAACGCTTGAACAGTACTTCCGCGGAGAGGCGCGGGCCGGGCGCCCCATGCCGGCCAGGGCGGAGCGAGCGGTCCACTTGCTGCTCAGGCATGGACCGGCCGAGGTAGATAGACGCGTTGATGCTCACCCGGAAAGGATTGTGGCTCGCGCGCCAGGTGGCATCGGAGCGGCCAAAGCGAGGGTTCACGGCGTAGCGGAATTGTTGCGTCTCCGGCTCGAACCCCTGGACGACGAGCAGGTTCGGATCGACAAGACCCGGGGTACCCCATCCCCGGGGCCGGCTGCCGTGAAGGAGCCGATCGAGCCCGCCGAGCATGTTGGAAACGTGAACTGTCAGCTCGATCCGACTCCCACCAGGTGTGATGGGGGCGTACTCTGTAGGTGAGAGCCGGAGCTGGCCGTCCAGGGAGACCGTCGGTTTAGCGCGACAGCTTCCCTGCTCGGCGATCCCTCCCATCTGCCGCTGTAGGCATGAGACGACATGCGAGGGCGCTCGCTCCAGCAGCCCAGCCATCTCGGCAGCCAGCGGTGTTGCGCCCTTGGCCGGAGGGATGAACGCAAGATCATTGCCGCTCCAACCATCGCCGTTGATGTCACCTAGTACGAGGGGCGCGAATCGCCGGCCGCTCGCACCGCGAGCGAATACTGAGATAGTGCGGCCACCACGAGAGTAGGCCAGCTCCCATCGACCGGTCCATGCGGGCAACTCGTCGAGCGGGGACCAACGCGTACCAAAAGGATCGCCCTTCGTGGCACGGCCGAAGCCTGTCGTACGCTCACGGCCGGTCGCACCAGTGAGGGATGCGCGAGTGTAGAAGTGGCCCCCGATCTCGCGTGATACTGTAACGTCGACCTGCCCGACTCGACTCACACCACCGCTGCCGATGGCAAGTACCGGCCCGAACTCCGTGACTTGTCGCGTCCCTTGCAGTGACAGCGCACCCGACGCCTGATCAATACTCTGTATGGGAACGAAGACGGGACGGTCACTCTCCGACGACAGTCGAAAGGCTGGCGTGCGTGCGACGTTCAGGTCGACGATCGACGGTTGATGAGTGTTAAGTGATAAGACACCATTTAACGAGATCCCGAACTCGCCGAGCTTTGTGTTCAATCCAAGGTTTGTCCGCCAGCTCTCAGGCACATCGAAGTCGCGTGTGAGAAACCGGACGGATGGCGCACGCTCGGTAAGGTGCTGGCTCCCGTTGGCGCAGGCAGAGGGCAGCATAGCTCCAGAGGAGGACCACTGCTCCCACTGAAGTGCGGGTGTCGCGGCTCCGACGCAGCTGACCAATATGCGCTCGTCCCCAAGCGCCCCGCTTGCGGCCAGCACGCCCTCCGCAGGCACGAGGTTACGGAACAGGCCGACACCGCCGTGGATCTCACCGCTCCCGAGGCCGTAAATCGTCCCCACAGCCCCGGAGGAGATGCTCGGTCCGTCATATCGGGCGCCGGCATACCGCCACCGAAATCCAAGTCGGGGGCTCACACCCATGCGCCACGAGCGACCGGAGGTGGCGCCGAGTGCCACGAGGGAGACTGGTAGGCGATCGTCGCCAGACCACGCCGCCACATCTGTTCGCACGCCGAGCACAAGTTGAATCGTCCGCGTTGGGCTCCAGAAATCGGCCGCGCCGATGGCCGCATTCCAAGTAGTCGCGCTGGCGTCGAGCGCCCCGAGTTGTCGAGTGAAGCCCGATGCGCGCCCTACCTCCAGATCGTCTAGCGACATGAACGTAAATGCACCAGCACTTGATCCAGAGTGCTTCGCCTCGCCCTCAAGCCGAGACTGGGCGAACACTTTGAGGCGGTGAGGTGTCTTAGTGCCTTTCAGGTTTCGCTGGGCTTCCACAGCGGACTCCCAGCTCCAATGGGTGCGCGAGAACGGGGCCCCTCCAGAGCCACCCATCGTCAGAGCAACCATCTGTCCCGCCTTCTCCTGCTCATCTCCTTGGACTTGCACCAGCAGGCTAGGGAGCGCAAATGAGGGCTCCCCCTTCACGCGTGATGTCGAGACGCTCGACCGTGCATCGACGAGGATGTCGTCCGACGTATAGAAGGACCACGTGCCTCGCACACCGCCATGTGCCGATGAGAGCCCTTCGCTCGCAGATCTGGTATCGAGCGGCGACAGTCCGACACGCGGGCTGCGCTCCATACTCCCGAGCGCTGTTATTGAAAACGTCTGTCGGGCCCCCGGCGTACGGTCGAAGCGGGCGAACCATCTCACATCGCCCGTGAGGTCCGTGGAGCCAGGCGTCTCGACAGGAAGAGCATAGCTCGCGGCCGCGTTGAGTGTGCGATCGAGAAGCTCGTCGGAGATGCCCTTGCTCCGGAGCGCTGCGCTCGGCCGACTGTCGAGCGGAGTAATATCCAATGTCCGGAGACGCGCCTGGAGCGCGGCATTGTAGTACCACTTGTTGAAAGTCAACTCCCCATTGCCAGCGATACCGGTCGCAAAGCTAGTCGGGGCACCACCGATCTCCGTGGTTGCCGCGTTGCCGTACTGGCCGACGGGGACATCCGTGCTGGCACGCAGGTAGCGCTGAGAGAAGGCAGTGCCGGATCGACTCTCGTACTCGAGCCGCGCGCCGCTGAACCAACCAATGGAGGGATCGTAGGCGGTCGTACTAGCGCGCAGCCGACCGCGCACGCCACCCGGCATTTGGGCTTCATCCAACGAAAGCCCGTCGACCACGATTCGGGTCTGATCGGAGGACAGGCCGAGGGCGCTTACCCCGTTCCCGTCCACCGAGAGCCCTGCAATGGACTGTGCCATCTGGGCCAAGTCGCCGTCGGCGTCCGGACTGAACGCAGCGCCAACGCCGCCGGCACTCGCTTCCATCGCACCGAGCCGAGTCCCGAGCTCGTTTGCGCGAGAGGGCCGCGGTCGCGGCGCTTGTATCTGCACAGCCTGCAACGATTGCACCTGGGAGGCCATCTCAATGTCAACGAGAATAGTGCCATTGGGATCACGCCGTGAAATGCGGCGACGCAGCACCTTAAAGCCCGGCGCGGTGATGTAGGCGAGAAAGTCCCCCGTGCTGTTCTCGATGACGATGGCAAACTTACCGGAGCTGTCCGTCATGGACTGGAACACCTCCCGGCGTGGCGCCATAGTTAGGTAGATCATGGCGCCAGAGATCGGTACACCGCCTTCACCTACGACGCGGCCGACCACCTGCTCGTGTTGTACCGGACCCATCTGGGCAACGGCGACATCGGCGCTGAAGGTACTCAGTGTCACTGCCACAAGAGAGATAGTCCACCGCCAAGTGGGCACTCCGATAGGCCGACGCTTCACGATTGCGTTTGACATCGCCCTACCTCCCATCGACCACGAGTCGTCGCGCCAGGTAGTGATCGCGTAGCTGGCCAAGCGGCACGCGCCACTCCACTTGTCCGACGATCGCATCTAACCGTACCGGACCAAAGTCGCGCGAATCACGGCTTGAGGGAAGGTGGTCACCCACGAGGAAGGCTGAGCCAGGTGGAAGCAGGACTGGCCCCCATGTGGAGTCCGTGGGCCAGTATCCCTTCGGCTCGAGCAGCAGTCGCAGGTGCCATGACCCCACTTCCCAAACGTGTGGACCTCGAAGGCAACCGGTCGGAGGCAAGCAGAGCAGGTGGCCATTCCGATACACGCCACCTCCTGTTGCCCAGAGTGTGTCACCGCCGACCGCAGCAATGCGCTTCACCAGGAGCGGTGAACCTCGGCCACCCTCGTCAATACGAACCGCGACAATACTACCGACAAGGTTCGAGTCGGAACAGAAGCGGGCCGAGCAGGGGGCTTCGGGCCGTCCTATGAGGACTATATCCCCCGGCCAGAGGGTGCCCAGCATTGACCCCCCTTCAACCTGCCGCCAGTCGCCAAGCGAGAGGGTGACACACGCAGCGATTGCCACTACAGCAACGATGGTAGCGACACGCTGAAGGGGCCAGTTCACGCGTCAGTGCTCCATTGAAAGCGGCGCACCAGCATGCAGCCAATCGCGGATCTCCATCAGTCCGATGCGACGCTCGACGACGCGTTCAGAGAGAACCCGTCCATCCATCACCGGAGTCAGCTCGCGTGAGATGATCAGGACTTGCGGCGTCGCCGCCAGTCCCGCAAGATCGCGCTGCAGATACCGCTGGGCCCCTACACCAAGGTTCCCGCGTCCCGTTGATATTTCGTCGAAGTAGCCGAAACGGCGAAGGTGACGCAAGCCGACATAGGGGAACGCATCCAACGACAGAGCAAGGGAGCTGAAGCCGGCCCCGCGTTGTTCAGCTTCCTGGCGTACAAGGCGCTTCAAGCTCTCAATGTCCTGTGGAAGCTCCTCGTCGTGGGACGGGGCGCAGGTCGAGGAGGTGACTAGCACGAACAACATCTCGGCACCCCCGTCTACAGGGGTTCTGGCAGGCTCACCTGGCTTTGGCACCACCTCCCCGCGTAGTGCCTGCATCCATGCGGGGCCGTCTCGTCCGCCAATATAGCCTGCGGCTCCGAGCCCCATGACTACTGCACCAACGGTGAGGCGCCATGAAAGTGCGTTCACGTAACAGTTCCCCGCATCTCCCGGATTAGCATCAGTCGGTCGTCCGTAGGCAGAGTGTCGTGCTCCCCCTTCCGTCGTTGCAGCGGAAGAGGACGAACGGCCGTTGTACAGCCAACACCGACTCTACGCCGTCTGCGTCGAGGGGCGCCACAGCTCCCGTGGTTAGGTCCAGCAAGTAGTGCCGCGGGGTCGAGTCGATCTTGCGTGGCGCGCGCACGGAATTTCGGCTTACCTGGATCAGCATCGTCCCGTCGCCGAGCGCAAACATGCCCGTCACCTCGTCGTAGGGGCGTTCCGACGAGCGAGTTACCGACTCCTCCGGCTCAATCTCGGACTCGGTTGCGATGGTCTCGAAGCCGGGAAGCGCGCTAGACCAGAGGTGCTCACCTGCAACACTATACGCGCGAAGCCCGGGGATGTTCTCATATGCAGCCACGACAATGGTACGTTCTGGGTCGCAACCGATGGCTCCACGTGAGAGTTGCCGACGCACTAGGCGGACCGGGTCACGGTAACCGTCACCGAAGGACCGCACCACCTCCCCCGTCATGGAATACACGTGTAGTAGCGCGTTCTCCTCGTCCAAGCCGCGCACCACGACGTAATCGCCTACCCCGCAGAGAGCATCTGTGCGATGTTCCAGGTCGACGGTGAATGCATACACGTACCCACCATCGTGACGCACGTACTTGATTAGAGTGCGGTTGCGGTCGAGCACCCAGAGCCCACCGGTGCCGTCGGTGGCGACTGCGCGAGGGGAACGCAACTGCCCGAGTGGCACACCAGGGCCACCAACCGTATCCAGTATCTCACCTTGGTAATTGAACCGCCGCACTGTATTGAGGCGTTCATCGAGGATGAGCACCACGGAGTCACCGAGAAACGCAGCAGATCGAAACCGATCCGCGGGCGCATTCGGCACCTCGAGCGAGACGGGCCGGCCTTTTTTTCTCGCGCCCGTAGCAGCAAGCAGCCAAGACTCCGCCACAGGTGGCGGCGCGTGTACCAGCTGTACATCCGAAAGGTTCTCTGCAGTCGGATGAACAACAGTGTGCTTCTGCGCCCCCGGGTTGTCAGTGCAACCAAGCACACTCGCGGCGGCAACCATAAGCACTAAGGCGCCCGCTCGTGTCAGGCGCAACGGAGGGTTGCGACTAGTACTCATCGAGACGGCTTCCGGCGTAAGACACTTGGTATGTTAGTACTTTGGGTGGGCTGCCGAGGGCCGAGGTGGGGAGCGCGCAGGAGGATGCGAGGGAGCTGTTGGCACTGATCGCCCGGAGCGGCACGGGTGGTCCGACATCCGCCCTACTGCTCAGCGTCATTGCATGCTCTGGTCTTGCAGCGATTCGGGGTATAGTTATCAGCGCAATATGTCTCCTCACCTGTGTTCGCCATGCAGAGGACGCCGCCCTCACACTCTTTCTCGTCACAGGCTGCCACGACAGTTTCCTTGGTGCTGCTGGTCCCTATGACCACGCCAGCCCCTACTATTGCCATCGCAAGTCCAGCTACAAGTACTGTGCGTCGGTTCATGGAAGTGAGTGGTGAAGATGACATTGAGCCCTGGACGGATTTGGCGGTCGGCACCCATGGCTGTGAATCACGACCGCGGTCCAGAAGCCTGTATGATCCGGCGCTGGCTCGGGCCTGATGATAATGCATGGCCATTCCCGAATCCGATCGGGACCTGAGCTTCAGCGGCCATTGCCGGATAAGCGGCAGCGCTACTTGTCCTACCAGAACTGGCCGACTCGCACTCGTGTCCACACTCGCTATCACGCAAGGGCTCAGGCATTGTCCTCGCACCCGCGATGGTGTCGAGATGGCCGTAACAGCCACTAGCACACCACGAGCACGCTTCCGTACCGCTGCCCTGTCGCTGGTGCTGATGCCCACAGCCGCACTGACCGTCCTGCGCCATGCCTCAGGACTCGTTGGGCTCACACTTCTTCGTCTTACAACCACTGAAGCCATCGTCCGGGCCGGCGCACATCGTTTGCTCTCCCACATTGTCTTCGCAGAAAATTTGCAACTCGCATTCACGACCACACTGGTTTGCCGTCACAGCCTCATTCGCAGTGCTCGCACCCGCAATAGTGCCGAGGGTGGCCGTGACAACCGCCAACACTACCGCGAGCACGAGTTTACGCCTCTGCTCCATAGTGGGATCTCCTGGTCCAGGGAATGTGTCGCTGGTACTGCGATGGATGGGAGCGCTCATCGCCCCACTAGTGCGACCCCTCAGGACTCATTGGGCACACAAACCTTCGTGCTGCAGTCATTGCTGTTGTCGGTGCGCTTGCACATCGTCTGCTCTCCCACGTTGTCCTGGCAGAACATCTTCAGCTCGCACTCAAACCCGCACTGGTCGGCCTGTACGGCCTCATTCGCAGTGCTCGCACCCGCTATGGTGCCTAGGGTGGCCGTGATAGCAGCCAGCACCACCGCGAGCAAGATTCTGTGCTTCTGCCCCATAGTTCGATCTCCTGATCCGAGGAAGGAATCGCTGGTGCTGCGGTGGATGGCCACAGCGCCATTGACCGACTGGTACTACGCCTTATGACTCGTTGGGCGCGCACTTCTTCGTCGTACAACCGCCGGAGCCATTCCCGTTGTCGCATTCCGTCTGCTCTCCCACATTATCCTGGCAGAACAGTGTCATCTCGCACTCTCGACCACACTCGGCAGCCGTGACGGCCTCACTCGCCGTGCTCGCACCAGCGATGGCACCGAGTGTGGTCCCGACAACCGCCAACACCACCGCGAGCAAGAGCTTGCGCCTGTATCCCATAGTGTGATCTCCTGGTTAGAGTGACGACATACCGGCCCGTAGTCGTGCGCTGGTGTGCTTTGCCGCACAGCGGCATAGGCATCGTGTTGGAGCAATCCACGCTATCGTGATCCCGCTTCTAGCATCTGAGTGGCTGCCGTGATTATGCTGGCGACGGGTGTGCCGAGCGGATACAAGCGGCCGTTCAACATGATCGAGGGGGTGCCGGGCAGGTCGAGCGCCTCCGCAAGCGCCTGATCGCGTCGGATACGCGCTAGGGGGCGTTGTGCGTGCATGCACTCGATAAATGCCGTTGTATCGGACATGAGGGCGGTGCTAGCAAATGTGGTCCACATCGCGCTGGGGATCAGCGTCTGAGTGGCATAGAGCGCATAGTGATAGGCTGCGAATGCGTCCTGTTCGTCGGCGCATGCGGCAGCGACTGCGGCCGTGAGCGCGTGAGGGTGGATACTCTCGAGCGGATAGTGACGGATCGACAGTGCGACAACTTCAGGATGTGCTGCCTGGAAGTCGGCGAGCGGGCGAGCTACGTCTGCACAGCCGGGGCACTGATAATCCACGAACTCGGTGATCACTACGCGTGCACCACGCTGGCCGAGGAAGTGTCCTGAGTCCGCTATTGACCGCCAGTCGGCGATGTCGACGGGCTTCTTCTTTTGCGATCCGGCAGCTGCAGCCGGGCGAATGGCGCGGTACCCGACTACGGCCAGGCATGCGCAGGCAAGTATTAGCGTGAGATTGACGAGATATTCCTGAACGCGTGAGCGGTCCATGGGCACCGTTGAGCGTGATGTCTAGGCACGGCTGTCCCCCGGACGATCCGTTCAGGACATCATCGGGGGCACCGTATGTAAAGACTGCAAGCCAGGCTGTCGTAGCCTTGCAGTCAGTTTGGACCAGTTGTCGACGTAGTACCGCCACGTCGCGGGCAATTGCCCTTACAGTATGGGAATCCTGTTCGCGACCCGCGTTCGTCCAGCACCCTACGGCTGCTATCAACGATTGTGAGACACCGGGTGGACCGGCTTACTGACTGACAGTGCTCGGCTCCGTAGGGTGTACCGCTTCGTGAGTCCGGGAGGCTCCACACCGTGAGAGGTTGGCGATTTGACAGAGTCATCGGAGCAGCGGTTTACTCCTGAAACACGGCAGCGGGCTGTCCGCCTTGTGCTGGAGCAGGCGAAGGAGCATCCCTCGCAGTCCTCGGTGGACACCCAAATCCGGCTCTGCGCAGCATTTGGTGATCGGCTGAGCTTGCGTGGCGGTGCTAGCTTGGGGGATAGCCCGTGCCACGCAGGTGTCGCATGCCCGATTTCTCGCCGTTCTGCCCCTCGACCGCCGAGCTCTGCGTCGACCTGCTCGCCGTCACTGGGGATCTGATCACGATTACCGCTGTCGGTCGACGCGAGGCGGTCCCCTGTCCGGACTGCGGTACGACGGCGACCCGGGTGCACAGTCGCTATCATCCGCACGCTTGTCGACCTGCCCTGGCAAGGTGCCCGTGTCAGGCTCTCCGTGACCGTGAGGCGATTCTTCTGTGATGCCGCCGACTGCGAGCGGCGCATCTTCGTCGAACGCCTTCCGGAGACGGCTGCCCGCTACGGCCGCCGTACCTGCCGGGCCCGGGCGCTGCTGGAGATGGTCGGCTTCGCCTTCGGCGGTCGGGCTGGTGCGCGCATGGCCCAGGCCCTCGGCCTGGCGAGCGCACCGGGGACCGTGCTCACTCGGGTGCGTGAGGCGGTGGCCACAGCCGATCAACCCGGGGTACCGACGCCACGGGTGCTCGGGGTGGACGACTGGGCGCTCCGGCGTGGCCAGCGCTACGGGACGATCCTCGTAGACCTGGAGCGGCACCGCGTGATCGACCTCCTGCCGGACCGCGAGGCGGCGACATTCGCCACGTGGCTCAAGGCTCATCCCGGAGTTGAGGTCATCGTTGGGCGAATGCCCGTCGGGACCGCGGCGGCGCCTACGCCGAAGGGGCTCGACAGGGTGCGCCCGACGCCGTGCAGGTGGCCGACCGCTTTCACCTCGTGCACAACCTTGTCGATGCACTCGACCGCGCGTGCACACGTTACCACGCTGCGCTCAAAACAGCGGCACAAGCGGCTGCACAAGCGGCTGCGGTCCCGCTGGCAGCAGCGCCCGATGCAGCAGCGGGGGACGGATCGCTGGCCTCAGATACACAGCTCGAGAGTGCCGTCTATACGCCCATTGACGTGCCCATCGACGTCAGCGCCTACGAGCGTCAGCGGCAGGAGCGACGAGCGCGCCGGCTCGCGCGCTACGAGGAGGTCGTCGTCCTCAACCGGGCCGGGCACAATCGGAAGCAAATCGCGCGCATGATGCACCTGCATCGCAGCACCGTGGGAGCATGGCTCGCCGCCGGCTGCTTCCCGGAGCGAGCGCGCCCCACCGTCCGGGCACCTCGCCTCCTGGATGCCTTCACGAAGGAGATCGAGGCGTACTACGACGCCGGGGGCGACAGCGCCACTGAGCTCACCGACCAGCTCCGTGAGCGCGGCTATCGAGGAGGGGCACGTGTTACCGTGTGGCGTGCTTTCCGAGCACTCCGTGCCGCCCGGCCGCGAGCAGCTAGTGGAAATGGAGCGATGTGCGATGGAGTTGGAATCGACCGTCCACCGCGTGCGGCCACCGTGCGGGTCCCCTCATCACGAGCCTCGGCATGGCTGCTCCGCAAGCCAGAGGAGAAGCTGACGGATGAAGAGCGGGCGTACGTTACGGCCCTCTGCCACGAGTGTCCGGAGATCGAGGAGGCACGGACGCTCGGCGATCGCTTCGTGCATCTGCTCCAGGAAGGGAGTGCTGACGATCTCGAATCCTGGCTTGTCGCGGCCGAGGCGAGCGATCTTCACTCCTTCGCGGCAGGGATTCGGCGCGACTGCGCAGCCGTGCTGGCTGCAATCACCACCACCTGGAGCAATGGTCAGGTGGAGGGGCAGGTCCACCGGCTCAAGCTGGTGAAGCGGATGATGTACGGGCGGGCGAAGTTCGACCTGCTTCGGGCTCGGGTGCTCAGGGCCGCCTGAGCAGTGTCAGATGCTCCCCATGCCGAGCGACGGGCGATCACCAAATGCTGCGCAGAGCCGATTTGAGGTGTCCACCGAGGCTCGTAGTGGGCCGCGATCTCGGTGGTGGCTCCGAAGCTCGGATGCACCAAGGAGACCCTGCGTCGATGGGTGCGAGCGGCGGAGTGTGAGGCCAGCCGGCGGTCCGGACCCGCGCGCTGAGAAGGATCGAATGAAGGCCCTCGAGTGCGAGGGGCGTCGGACGAACGAGATCCTCCGCAAGGCGTCCGCGCATTTCGCACACGCGGATGCTCCAGGCCTGGAGCTTGACCGCCTTATGCGCTGAGGTACGCCTTTATCGACGCGCATGGCGACGCGTATGAGGTCGAGCCGATCTGTCGAGTGCTGAGCCGGCTGCCCTGCATCGCGGGGCGACCGGCCCGAGTTCGCTCCGTCGGGCCCGCCAGCCGCGAGCGTAGCGTGACGAGCAGCTTCGAGAGGAGGTGCAGCGCTTGTGGCGAGCGAACCACGAAGTGTATGGCGTACGGAAGGCCTGACGGCAGCTCCAGAGAGATGGAGCCGACGTCGCACGGTGCACCGTGGAGCGGCTGATGCGGGCCCAGGGAGTCAAGGGCGTAGTCCGTGGAGAGCGGGTGCGCACAGCGCGGCCGGTGGAGGACCCGGCGGTGCTGCCACAGGACCCGGGGCAGCGACGGTGCACGGCCGATCGTCCCAACCATCTCTGGCTCGCTGACTTCACCTACGTTGCGACCTGGCGCGGATTCGTGTACGTGGCCTTCGTCATCGACGCCCTCTCGCGCCGGAACGTCGACAGGCGGGTACGCACCACGATGCGCACAGACCTCGTGCTGGACGCTCTGGAGCAGGCACTCTGCGACCGCGAGACCGGCGGGCAGCTCGTGCACCACTCGGACCGTGGGTCGCAGCTTATTGACCTTTTTCCCGTGCAGGGCACATCTCACAGCTTGAGCTTTGCGTGACGGAAGAAGCCACGGAGGAGTGCCTGGTCGGTACTGGTGTGTGCCAGTGACGTGTCGAGATCGACGGCAAGTGCGTTGATGTCTTCGGGGATGTAGTTGGCCAGGTCATCATGCTTGGTGTGTCCCCATACATGTTCCACCGGATCGAGCTCCGGAGCATAGGCTGGAAGCCGCTCGATGCGACAGGCACTGAACGGTGAAGCATCTGTCGTGTCGGCGCGGAGCAGTCTCGCCGCTGAGCGATGTGCGTTGAGCCGATCAAGGATGACGAGCAGTCGTTTGCCTGTTGCGCGGCGTAGTTCTCGGATGAATCTCATGGTGTCCGGAGCGCGCACGTTCGATCGTTGTAGCCGCCAGTAGAGGCCAAGCCGGTGACGGGCCGGCGAAACCGTGATCGCTGCCGTCACCGAGAGCCGATCATGCCGATCCCAGCTCTTCAGCACCGGCGTTCGACCCTTCGGCGCCCATGTCCTACGAACGGTGGGCTGTAGCATGAAGCCGCTCTCATCGAGGAAGACTATGCTCCGGCCCTCACATGCTGCCTCTTTTCCGGAGCCTGGGCCAGGTCACTCGACGCCACCGCTCGATCTCGGTCTCATTGCGTTCCCGAGCCTGCCGCTCAGGTTTCTGGCAACTCCAGCCCAACCTGCCGAGAAGCAGCCAGACACCCGCCAGGCTGTAATGGACACCAAAGTGGCGCTCGATCGTCTGGGCAACACGTTCCAGCGTACACAGCTCGGTACCATATCCCTCGGCTCGTGGTCCCGCGAGCAGGCGCTCGACCAGTCGCTCCTGCTGCTCCGGCGTGAGCCTTGGCGCACTACCACGATCCGGCTTCGCCTTCAGCGCGGCCATGCCGCCGCTCTCGTAGAGCTTCTTCCATCTCTCGACCGAGCCCGGGGAGACGCCCACCTGGCGCGCCACCTCACGCACCCCATGGGTCCTCAGCAGTCGTACCGCCATCTTCCGGCGCTCCTCCAACTCAGCCTTCGGTCGTCTCGGTCGCATAACCCACCTGCCATCTACCGTCCTACTTCATCGTATCCTTGCCAACCTAAAGGTCAATAAAACCTGCTGATCTTCGGTTCGGCGGCACATAGTCTGATGCGAGGGATCGGATGGACCCCAAGTTTCGGACGGTGCCGGAGTCGCTCTGGCGGACCGTCGCGCCGCTCCTGCCGCCGGAGCGGCCCAAACCGAAGGGCGGCCGCCCGCGCGTGCTCGACCGTGTGGTCTTCGCAGGCATTCTCTACCGGCTGCGCACCGGGTGCCAGTGGAAGGCGCTACCGAGCGAGTTCGGCTCCGGCTCGACCTGCCACCTCCGGCTCCAGCAGTGGGCGAGGGACGGCGTGTTCACCGACATCTTCGTGGCGCTCCTCAAACGCTACGACAAACGGCGTGGAATCGCCTGGAAGTGGACGGCGCTCGACGGCTTCATCGTCAAGGCGCCAAAGGGGGGGGACCTCAGGGGAGCGAACCCGCCAGACCGTGGGA
>CALCHX010000137.1 GCA_937906875.1 uncultured Gemmatimonadota bacterium
GGGGGGGCAGCTGTTCAAAGTGACGGCGATGGGAACCGCCGTTCGCGCGGGCCATCAGCCTGAGTCGCGCCACGGAATTGACGCGGACGGCGAGGATGCGGGCTAGTCTCCTCTACAGCGGCCGTAACGAGATCGTGTTCACGCTACCGCCGACGATCCCACCGAGCACAGAGAGGAACACCCCCATGGAAAATCTTGTCGTCCTGCCCCTGAGGCCGCATCATCTCGACGCCCTCGAGCCGTTGACGCTCGGGCTCGCGATCTGCCTCGTCCCCGTGATAACGCTCGCGCCCGACGGCGCCCCGCTCGCGGCGCGGCTTCTGCCGATCTTGGCCCTCGCCCTCTGGGTAGCAGGTTTCGAGCTGCACGCCCGCAGCCGGCCGTCGTTCTGGCGCGCGGCTCCAGAGGCCGAGCGGGAGCTCCGTCTCCTCTGTGACTGCGCCAGATTCGACGCATTTCTCCTGTACTTGGTGGCCCTCGTCGCCTGCGTCCTGTCCGTGGCGCTCCTCCCCTAGCGGGGTTCAAACCGGGGGACTCCGTGTGCGAGGGGTCGCGATCAGCGAGGCACGATCTCGTCGCCGCAGACCTGTAACCTCATATCCCGCACGGCGACGGCAATCTCCACCGCCTCCGGCGCCGCGATCGGCGCCGACCGGCTGCCCACGGACCGGCTCTCTGCCAATTGCGCCATCTGCCGCTCCGCTTCGAACTCCCTGCCGTGCAGCTTGTGCTCCCGTGCGACCGCAACGGCTCTGGTGAGCGCGGCCTCGGCAGCCTCGGCGTCACCCAACGCCGCGTACGCGGTCCCGAGTTGGTTCCAGAAGGCAAATTCCAGCCCCGGCGGCAGCGCAGCGTCCATCAGTTCCTGTCGGTAGCGCTCCACGGCGGCCCGATCTCCGGCCGGTCCCACCACGGTCAGGAGATTGAGCATCGCAAGCCACCTGGTCGACCGCTCCTGCGCGGTTGCGAGCACCACCAGGTAGGCATCCCGAGCCGCATCCAGCAGACCTAGCTCCACGAAGTTCACTGCCAGGTCATTCAGCGCCCGGTCCCGGTCTGCCTGGATGGTGTAGCCGCCCAGCGCTTCGTGGAGCAGGTGCAGGGCTCGAGTGTGGTCCCCGGCTCGGAACGCGATGTCGGAAAGCTCGTGAAGCGCCTGGGAGCGTTCCTCTACGCGTCCAGCCTCATCCGCCGTTCGCTCCACTTCCTCGAGAAGCACTCGCGCGAGCGCGTAGTTTCCTCTCTCCAACGCCACCTTACCAATACCGATGCGACCGCGTAGTTCAGTGCCGAGTTCGCCAGAGGCGATCCCGATCTGCTCCGCACGCCGATACCATTCCAGCGCAACGTCATGTCGCGCGAGCACACGATGGCCGAAGCCCAGCCGCAAGGCCGCCTGCCCGGCACAGTGCCCATCCTGCGCCCACTCTGCATGCTCCAGGACCGTCTCATGAACGTCAATCGCTAAAGCCCACTCGGCCTCGAACTCCAGAGCTCGCCCGTAGCCGATGAGGCGCACGAGAAGATGGTGGGGAGCGGTCGGTGACGTCTCGCCAAGCGCCTCCACCACCCGATACAGCGCCAGCCGAATGGCGTGCTGGGCGTCGATCTCCTCGATGGCTCGCCTGGCACCGGCCGTCATCTGCGGATGCCAAGGTATGGAGGACTCACTGAAATCCAGTGCCGGCCTCCGCCACGCGTCCACCGCACGCATCGTCAGGAAACCGGCTACCGTCTGATGCCACCTCGGATCTCCTTCCGTCATGGCCGCCAGACTGTCTATGAACGCCATGTGGGCCAGACTCGCGTACGCATCGAGCTGGTCAGTATCGCTCCGACCCAATCGTTCCTGGCGATCAGCAGTCATGGCAAAAAATGAAGACTGACTGTGGGCGTTGCCGGGTGGAACAGCTTGCCATACTATGGCCACGACTGTTCTCATTGATGTCAACTGTACCAGCACTTCCCGGGCCCGAGAAGTGCATAATAGGCCAGACATCTGACGATTCCGGCCAGATCCAGTTGGCTGGCTGCGTCACGGGGCGCGTTGGACTGCGTGGCGGCGCGCCGACGGTAGTCCTGACAGCCGTATCATGCATCATCTGGCAGCCCTGCTCTCCGCCCGTGCCCTCGCTCGTGTCCGTGCTGCTCTGGGCAGCGAACACGAGGTCTCGCACGCCGACGGATGGCCCGAGCTGAGCTCGCTTGTTCGACGTGTGCCTGTCAGCCTCGCGATCATCGACCCTCGTCTTTCCGAGTGCAGTGCCATCGACGCGCTCAGGGTGCTGCGACACGACTTCCCTTCCCTGCCCCTGCTGCTTCATCTGCCGATGACGTTGCCTGCAATGCAGACGCTCGCAGAACTGGCGCATGAGGGATTTCACAACGTCGTGATCGAGCCCTATGAGGACGATACCGCATCGCTGCGCGCTCAGGTGGCGTCGCTCATGGAGCATGAACTCGAGGAACATTTACTCGCGATGCTCCGGCCGATACTTGAGAAGGCACCGGCAGGTATCACTGCCGCGGTATCGCGCCTCTTCAGGGAGCCGCACTCCTTCGGTTCCGTGGACGACATGGCAACTGTTGCCGGAATGCCGCGCCGAACCTTCGACCGTAACCTCCACGCCCTCGGCCTGGCACCCGGCCACAGGCTGCTCACAGTCGCGCGAGTTCTGCGAGTCTACAAGTACTCCCGAGACCCTGGCTACAATCTCGCCCACATCGCTGAGAAGGTAGGCTATTCGGATCCCGTGGTGCTGGCTCGTCAGATCCGCACGGTGACTGGCGAGACGCCCGCCGAGTGGCGTCGACACGCCACCAAGGGCAGCGTGATCAGTCAACTGTCTGTTCTATTGTTCAGCGATGGCATGCAGGGAATCCTCTGCGATCTGCCGCCCAGGCAGAGCGAAGTGCGACTGAACGACTCGCATGAGCAGCCGCACATAGCGCTGTAGGGAATTCGGCTGTCACGATCATCGCACAGCATTCTGGCGGGCTCGCCGCGACGCGGGCTTTGTATCCTGATCGCTCCACTGCGGCATCAGTTCCCAACCGCCCCGCGCCCAGGACTTCCGGAGTGCCCAGCGTCGGTCGACACGTCATAGGTGTCGTCGTGATCGCTAGTATCTCCGACATTCGCGCGACGTAGTCGAGCCGCGACCTGCTCGATGAAGGCGCGAGGCTCAAGCTGCCTGCGGAGAGCAACGAATCCGAAGCCGGTTACGAGCTTCACGTGCCGCCAGCATTGCTGCGCCGAGGCATAGCCCAGTCGCTCCGCTATCTCCTCCGGCGACTGCCTACTCTCGCGCAGATAGCTGTACACCCGCACCACCCGGGCGCTCCGCACCAACTGCCTCGCGGGGGCGAAGCCAGCTCTCTCCAGCGCCCTGTCGAACGATCGCCGCGGCAGGCCGGCCAACCTGACGAAGTCCTCCACATCGAGCACGGTGTGCGGCTCGCGGAACAGTTGCTCGATGGCCGCCACGATCGGCGCTGGAACGGCCTCCAGGAGCGGGGCTAGCGCGGTGATCATCTGTGCGCTCATCGCGTCCGCCGGCAGAGATTCCAGACGGGTTCGTAACCGCCCCGCATCGTCGTCGTAGTCCTTGAGGACTATGTGCCGCACGCCTCGAGAGGCCAGCTCCACGACCATCCTCATGCCGTCGGGCGAGACGGTCAGGTACGCCACGAAGGCGACGGAGGGATGGCGCACGACGGCGGCTCTCAAGAGCGGTAACGCCCCGGCTCCGACTATCTCCGTATCCACTACCGCTACGTGCACTGGCCGACGGCGGAGCATGCGCTCGAACGCCGGAAAGTCATCTGTCGTGATGACGGTGTGCTCGGCGCCGATTGCAATCTGCACTCGTCGCAGCATGGGGTCCGGAAGCAGACAGAGCACATCCACCGGCGGCCGCCTGGCTTGAAGTGATGCTGATATGGCCGGGACTGCGCGTGATGAGACCCTCTGGTATCCCTACCTTGGAACTACAACCCCCGACCTCGTGAGGTACTCATGCCCCGTCGCTCACTCCGGCTGCTTCTCCTCGCCATCGCCACTGCCTCGCTCGTCTCAGCCTGCACGTCACCGACCGGCCCCAAGGCTGACAACGCGCCGATTCCGCGCACCGCCGTCATAGCTGGCAGCGGCACTTGAGGATGACGCAGGGCCTGACTCGCGTTGGCATCCCCGCTAGGGGCGCAGGCCCGTAACTGACGCCCGGAGGTCGCGCAGTCCGCTGATTACCGCCGCGATGGTGGGAGTCTCGTGAACTGCTGGTTTGCTCGCCGCCTGGCCGGCCAGTTGATCGCTCTCCACCAGCGCCAGCACCTCGTTGATGCCATGGTACGCGGCGACATCCGCGGCGCGGTCACGTGCTTCCTCGGCGCCTTCGGTCCGGCCGAACGCGCGCGAGCCGCGCGAGGAATAGAGGTGAAAGTAGGCGGACAACTCCGGCGGAAGCCGTTCGCCATCCAGCTGTGACATGTAGCTGTCGAAGGCTTCCTCCTGGTGGCCAAGCACTGAAAGCTCCAGCAGGTTGATCGTGGCCACCCAGCGCAGGTATTGCTCCTGGGCGGTCGCGGCTATGACCAGATACGCGTCTCGGGCGGCGTCGCGAAGGCCGATCCCGCTCAGGAACGTCGCAACGTCGCCGAGGACCCGTTCGCGCTTCATCGGATCCGTGTACAACCTGAGGGCTTCGTAGGCGAGCGTTACCGCGCGCTCACTCTGGCCGCGCCGATAGGCCACGTGCGCTCGGTCATGCAGCGCCATCGCGAGCACAGTATCGTCACCAGCGGCCTCCGCACCGGCTATGGCACGATCGAGCGTGGCTTCCGCAGCCGGGAGATTCCCCCGTTGGAGGGCCACGTTCGCCTCCCCTATCATGGCCCTCACGACCATGCCAGGCATCGCCTGATCCCGGCCAATCCATGCCGCCGCCTGATATGCGTCCAGCGCCTCGTCGGATGAGCCCAGCGTCCTGAGACATCCGCCGAGCTGTATGTAGGCATCGGCCACGCTGTCCGCCGCGTCTGCCGCCGGCACATGACGTACGATGGTCCTGTACACGTCAGCGGCGCGAGCCCATCGGGCGTCGAACTGAAGCGCACGGGCATAGTCCGCAAGTCGGGCTGCCACCATCGACCGGTCGCCAGCACCGTTCGACGTCAGGAGCACATCCAACAACCCTTCCAGCACGACACTGTGAACGCTGCCAGCGGTGATTCCATGGATCGCTTGTGAGGCGGCCTGTACCTCAGGATCTCTCGAGTCCAGCCCCTGGCAACCGACGCTGACCCACTCGTCCAGCAGGCGCAGCGTGACCAGCCCGGCCTCCGTCTCGGCCCATTCGTTCTCCGTCCCGCGAAGACTGGCGAGGGCGGTGAAGAACGCGTAGTGCTCCACCACTGGCAGTAAGACCGATTCCATGCCCGGCCTCCCCTTCCCTGGTGATTCGTGCCTGCTTTCTCTCTCTAAACGTGCTTCCGCAAGATCGGTGTCTGGTATGCGCGTTCGACCGCGAGACTCGTCACGAACTTTCGGATCGTGGGCCGCCAGCGACTCCTTCAGCCTCTGCCTGGCTCGTGCCAGCCGCGTGCGTACCGTACCGGGCCTGATTCCGCGACGAGCGGCGATCTCCGAGACATCGTCCCCCTGCAGGTACGCCAGCATGGTCTCTCGCAGTACCCCGTCCAGGACGATCATGCAGGCCGTCAGCGTGGCACGCCTGATCTCCAACGACTCCAGCTCCGCCGCCACGTCCACGCTGTCGTGCAGCTCCGGGGCCTCATCGAGCGACACCATCTGATGTCTGGCCCGGCCATCCTTAAGCCTACGATAGGCACGGAGGCGTTCCCGGCGGGCTATGGTGACGATGTACCCGGACGCTCGCAGCGGATCGATCCGGTGGACCGCCCTGGCGATCCGAAGCAGCACCTGCTGCGTGAGGTCCTCGGCGGCTGTGACGAGGCCGTGGCGCCTGAAGTAGTGGACCAGCCACGGGCGCACGGCTTCCAGCAGCTCGTTCGAGGCGTCGGGGTCGTCAGTGCGCGCCCCGGCGGCCGCCTTCCGGACCAGTCGCGCCAGGTACTCGGCGCTCGGGAACAGCTTGTCTGGAGTGGCCATGAGCCCGCCGCCGGAAGCGTGGCGTTCGAGGTGCGTCTGTTCCCTTGTCTGCGGTGATCAGCAGCGGGAGGATACACCTGCAGAGTGCTGTCGGGGGCACGATGACGGAACGACACTTCCGGCCGGCGATCAAACATTTTCGGCCAGGCAGGCTCTGGCTGTTGGCGCCAGATGCCGTTGGGCGTGGCGGTGCGCGGTCGGGAGTGCCCCTGCTGACGGGCTCGTCGATGTGCCAGGTCTCGTCGAGTGACGAATAGCCTAACTGTCGGCCGCGACCGGCAGCTATCACGTTGAACGAGAGTGAGAATAGCCGCGTCCAGTTGCCTCGCTGGCAGGCCGATTGTTCGACCGCGGCCTTCGGACCTTAAGTCGCCAGACATTTTGGTCCGCAGTTTTGCGGGGCACTGTCAGACGCGGGACGCGGCGTAACGTCGCTGCGGCATTGTTGCGATCGGCTCTTGCGGGGTGAGCTGAGGAATGGGAGCTTGGGGGATAGTAGCGAGCTGGGGTGTGGCGAGCGGAGTTCCGTTGCGAACGGAAAGGACGCTTGCTGTAGGAATCTGGCCACACGTGTACGCAGTCCAATAGGCGTTAGCCAGCCTGCACGCACTCTAGTGCCACCGAGTATCGTGGCATCCAAGTGTCCTTCCGGCAGTTTCCGCCATCCGTCACTGACCTACGCTCATGAGTGGACCGCTCACGGGACTTGCTTCGAAGGCGCTGGAGGCCGGCTTGGGCATTGTGGCCGAGTTGCAGAAGGAAGCCCGAGCTACACGTGTAACCATCGACACTACTCGTAGCCGTGAATGCCTACTCTCCCAGATGCAGTCGGTGGAGACTTGGGCGAACGCTGTAACTCTCTTGAGCCTGCTTAAGGGCAAGCGACTGCGCGAGTGCTTCGTCGAACTGAGCCTCGACGTCGGGTATACCCCGTTCGCGCGTAGCAAGCCGCTCGGTAGCACTGTGCGCGTCGCGGACATAGTCCGGAGCGGCGGACATGCCGTCATTCTGGGCGGGCCCGGCGCAGGCAAGACGACGTCGCTGCAGAAGATCGCTCAGGTAGCGATCGCCAACCGGGAGGCTGGACAAGGCGGACCGCCAGTCTTGGTACGCCTGCGGGATCTACGGGACGACGAGTCTCTGGTGGCGCACCTGCTAGCGCTCTTGGGGATTGCCGTTCGCGCCCCCCAGCAATCAACGTCTCAGTTGCAAGCGTCCTGGGAACGTCGGGCGCTATTCACGTACCTGAGTGCCGTCAGCGCCGTCGTCCTAATCGATGGACTTGACGAAGCACTGAAGAGTACCCGCCGGCAAGTGGAACTCGACCTTCGAGATCTCGTACTTGCGCCAGGCGCTCATCGCCTCTTCGTCACTTGCCGGAACGCAGAGTATACAACTCCGATTCCGACAGCGGAGGCATATACCATCCTCCCCCTATCTCGCGATCAAGTGGCGGAGTTCGCGCAGCGGTGGTTGGGCGAGCGGTCAGCAGAGTTCACAGAAGCGATCCAGAGGAATCCGTACTCAGGGACCGAAGTCGTGCCGCTCACCTTGGCACATCTTTGTGCCATCTTCGAACGCGATGGTGAGCTCCCTCCACGGCCGATTGAAGTGTACGAGCAGATCGTGTCATTGCTGATTGAGGAGTGGGATCGGCAGCGGCAGATCATTCGGCAATCACGGTACTCAGACTTCTCTTGGAGAAAGAAGGAGCGGTTCCTTCAGGCCATCGCATTCGCGTTGTCGATGCGCGGCAATCGCGGCTCCTTCACAGAGGCGGATCTTGGTCACGCGTATCGGGAGATCGCCAGCGAATTCTCCCTTCCTCTCGAGGACTCGTTGGATGTCGTCCGTGAGGTCGAATCGCATACTGGACTTGTTCAGCAAAGTGGGCACAGGCGCTTCGATTTCGTGCACCTCTCGATCCAAGAGTATCTCGCTGCTATGTATGCACACCGGCGCGCTGATGCTGTTCAGCTGTTGGTTCCCGCGTACCCGAACGAACTGGCGCTCGTTATCGCGTACTCCACGAGTCCCGACCAGTACCTCGAGCGCGTCGTCCATGACCTGCGTTCGGGTGTTGGTGGGGCGAGTGCCGGCACCTTTCTGCCGCCGTTCTTAGCACGTCTCTCGGTTGAGCGTCCATCATGGCGAGAATCTGCGTTGCTCGGATGGCTTCTGCTGTACCTGTTTGATCAGCTAACGCGGTATCACAGAGGAGTAGACGAGCAACAGCGCCTTGTCTTGCCTGCCGAGGTCTTTCGCATCTTCGAAGACGAGGCTGCGGCGCAGTCGGTGCGTTTCGCAGCCGCCGAGGCAGAGGTCTTCGAAGAAAAGCATGTGTTCAGGCTCATCCCGAAGGTCCACGCGTCGGTGCCAGACGCAGTGAAGGCAGCAGTTCAGGCACGAGCAGACGCTGGGCTCGTCGTGCTACGTAGCAGCAGCAGCCTCGCTCGGGCACTAAAGCAACGTCGAAAGCAGCCCAGAGCAGGACCGAAGCGGCCGTGGTGACTCACTCCGGGCGCGTGTATTCTCTTGCCCCCGCTACGCCATAAGGCGCGCCACGAGTCACGTCGCCGCTCGACAGCAGCCAAGCTGGCTAACGAATCGTTGAAACTGACAAAGCCGGCCCACCCTCCACATCGGCAGCACGGCTTCGGCGCGGCCGGCTTTGCAGCTTAACTCTGGCGTTATACCGACATAACAGGCTAAAGTGAACGCACTGGACACGGGCAGCCCGAGCGCGGAGCAACGATCTCATCCCGTACCGCGTCGCGCTACGCACACTAGGTTTGGTGCGCTATGCGGAGCGGCCATCGGCATCGCCTGCTCTGCTACGCTGCTACTACTTTCGCGCGAGGGAGGAGAAGCACGCGAAGGCGCGGCGCTCCTCGCGCACGTCCTCTCCTATCCGGTAGCGTTCCTGTTTGAGTGGGCGGACTGGGGACATTGGGCATCGCAATGGATCGCATTCATCGCCATCGCGGTACCGCTGAACGGACTTCTGCTGGGCTCCCTTGCTGGCGCAGTAGGTTCCTTCACGACCGCCCCTCGATGGGCAGTTGTCGGAGCGCTCGTAACCGTGTGGATGGGAACCGTTGCGGTGGTTCTCGTAGTCGTGTCATAGCGCGTTGCGTTCGTGCGTGCGGTATAACGATGCTTGCTGCCGACAGCCACGCTATTGAAGCGGTCGCTTCGCGCCCGCATCTTATGGAGTGTCTGCAGCAGAAGCCCAGGTTATACCGCAAGAGCGAACACGAACCCTCATTCGGGAGTGGACTTGACCCGACTTGATGGACGCCAACCTACCCCTGATTATGGTTGGGGGACGGAGGTATCCAATGCCGGACGAGAAGAGCGAGACGAAAGGAAGGCGCCGTTCCTTCAGTGCCGAGTTCAATTTGGAAGCGCTACGACGGGTTGATGAGCAGCGAGTGCTCGGAGTACCGATGACTCAGATCGGGCGTGAACTCGGGGTGAGCGACGACATGCTGCGCGCGTGGAAGCGTCAGGCCGAGGCTCGGGGAGCGTCCAGGGGCACGCCAGCGAGGGACGTGTTCCCGGGTCAGGGACGGCTGCCGAGCGAGGAAGAGGAAATGCGTCGGCTGAGGCGTGAGAACGCGCGGCTCCAGCAAGAGGTGTCCTTCCTAAAATCAGCGGCGGCGTACTTCGCGAGGGAGTCGCGAGCCGGGGGCCCTGCCATGCAGGGCATCCGGCCATGAGCGACAGGTACGCCGCCGTTGCCGCCCGTTACCCGGTGCAGTTGATGTGCCGGGCGCTGGGTGTGAGCGTGAGCGGCTTCTATGCGGCCGAGGGCCGGAAGTCGGGGCCGCATGGCACGTGCGCGGCCGAGGACGAGCAACTGCGCATCGAGATCGGGAAGTCACACAAGAAGAGCGAGCGACGTTATGGCGCGCCGCGGGTGCATCAGGATCTCCGCGCCGCTGGTACGAGGGTGGCGAAGAAGCGCGTCGCTCGGTTGATGCGAGAGGCGGGCCTGCGGGCGCGCCGTGCATCGCGGCGGCGTCCGGTGACGACCGATTCGGGTCATGGTTGTCCGGTGGCTCCAAACACGCTCGCACGTCGTTTCTCTGTGACCGATGTTTGCGGAGTGAACCAGGTGTGGGTGGCGGACATCACCTATGTGCCGACGCGCGAGGGCTGGCTCTACCTGGGTGTCGTGCTGGACTTGGGTAGCCGGCGAGTCGTGGGTTGGGCCATGCGAGACACGCTGGAGCGAGAGATCGCGCTTGAGGCGCTGCGTTCGGCGCTCCGTAATCGGAGGCCCGCCTCGGGCCTCCTGCACCACACGGACCGGGGGAGTCAGCTTGGGTTCAACCGGTCGTCGCAACAGTGTCGTTCTGCTCCGATTGTAGAAGGTCGTTCAGTGCTTCGGCAGGGGTACGCCAGCCGAGTGTCTTTCGCGGACGTGTATTGAGCGCGAGTGCCACGGCCGCGAGATCGGCCGTACTGTGCGCGCTCAGGTCCGTACCCTTCGGGAAGTACTGCCGCAGCAGCCCGTTCGTGTTCTCGTTCGTGCCCCGCTGCCACGGGCTGCGCGGGTCGCAGAAGTAGACCGCCAGACCCGCGTCGATCCGAAGTTGTGCATGCTCCGCCAGCTCGGAGCCCTGGTCCCACGTGAGCGAGCGCCGCAGCTCGGTCGGTAGCGTGCGCACGGCACGAGTGATTG
Organism: uncultured Gemmatimonadota bacterium; assembly: GCA_937906875.1. GTDB lineage: Bacteria > Gemmatimonadota > Gemmatimonadetes > Gemmatimonadales > Gemmatimonadaceae > CALCHX01. Next base: position 10,821 of record CALCHX010000137.1, read on the forward strand.
CGTCGCGCACCGCAGCGGCACCATGTCCGGCGAGCGCCGGTCCGTTTCTCTCGCGCGCACCCGGACCGTGCCCCGGCATGGGTGGCAGGTGCAGCAAGAGCGTGAAGCGCGTCGTGCGCTCGACAAGTGTGCCAATGGCGGAGCTCCCAAGACCGATGATCAGGTCCCCCTCCCAGTGTCCAGGGACCGCGCGGTCAGCCACCTCTGGTGGACGCTCGCTGATCATCACCTCCGGCGTGATGAAGCCCTTGCCCCTCCGCCGCGTGCGGGCGAGTGGGACCCGCAACGCACGCCCAGTTCGCAGACACGCCGTCAGCTCGCGCTTGAGCGCACCCCGACCCTGGATGTAGAGCGCCTGGTAGATCGCCTCGTGACTGATACGCATCGTGAGATCATCGGGAAAGTCGAGCGGCAGGCGTCGAGCGATCTGCTCGGGACTCCACGCACGGCCCCAGCGCCGGTGCTGCCGTCGTCCACGCCGGCGGCCCTTCCACTCGACCATGGGCCCAGGTACGGGTGCACCCCTGGGCGTGGCAATCACGCCGGCCAACCGGTCCTGCACATACTGCGCGAGCCGCGCGTGCGTCGCCAGCTTGGCCAGCTTCGGACGGTATGAAGCGCGATCAGCGTGCCACTGCGCAGTCGTGGCGCGGTAGTCGAAGGTGCCGCCGCGCGTCGACGCGTTGCGGCGTAACTCGCGCGAGATGCTCGAAGGTGCACGCCGGAGCCGACGGGCGCACTCGCGCACGCCATGGCCCTGAGCGCGCAACAGGGCGAGTTGCTCGCGCTCGGCGAACGAGAGATAGCGCCCCGAGAGCGGCGGCGCGGACGGAGCGAGATGGGTCGGTGGCATACCACCCGCCTGTCGGAACCATCGTGCCCCAACGACCCAGGACACTCGCGCCTCGGCGACGGCCACCTCGGGGTAGAGGCCGCAGGCAATGGCGGCCCAGAAGCGCTGCCGGTCCTCACGCCGTCCGACCGGCGGGCGACCCGGCGAGCACAGCTTCTTTCGTCCAGACCGATCCGATCGGCGCTGCTTTGGTATCGTCATCGCAACCTCCCACGGGTAGGTGTTGCAACGACCGGTTGAATCCACCCAGTATGCGAGCCACGACTACCAGGAACTACTGAGGGCCTACGGAATCGAGTGCAGCATGAGTCGCCGGGGCGACTGCTATGACAATGCGGTGGCTGAGAGCTTCTTCGCGACGTTGGAGCACGAGCTGCTGGCCGGGAGCGACTTCCGCTCGCGTACGGAGGCACGGCAGGCGATCTTCGAGTTCATCGAGGTGTGGTACAACCGAGAGCGGCTGCACTCGAGTCTCCGCTACGTGAGCCCGGCCGACTACGAGAAGCAGTTGGCTGGAGCTGCGCTCGCCGCCCGGGTTGGCCGGGCAGCGTAAACTTCGTGTCCACCAAATCGGGTCAGGCCCAGTCACGGGCATGATGCCACTGCAACCATCCTCGCTGTGAGTACGCCCGCTGACCGACGGCCGAGAGCTCCGCTGAGCGACATGATCGTCATCGCTGTTGCTGGCTTGGTGAATGACGCTCAAGCCGAGAAGTCGCGGGAGCCGACTCACTCCGACTTGGACTTCTACGTAGGACGTGCCGGCCTTACGGCCACCGACCCAAGGGTTCAAGGTCAGACGGTCGGGAAAGCGAAACGCGTTCGCGCTGTCCTCAGTGCTGCTTTAGAGAGCGCTCCGGACAAGGGTGAAGTGCTCGTCGCTTCGCTCGTGGCGCTAGTCCGTGCGAAAGGGGGATTCCGCCGAGGATCGCCCAACTACGCTGGTGAGGAGGCAATCGCGGATGCTGTGGACGCCTTTCGAAGTGAGGGCTTCATCCTCGCAGACGACGGCGACCTCCGGCCAGCGTCACTTGATACGCTCTCCGGCGCGAAGCTCACCGAAGCGCTGGCGGCATACGTTCGCCGTGCTCGCAGAGGAAGTGAGGATGCTGCGCTGCTCGTTGGTACGGGAAAGGATCTACTAGAGGCTACTGCGGCGCACGTGATCGACGAGCGATATGGTCACTACCCTCAGCAGGCCAACTTTCCAACGCTACTCGGACAGGCCTTCCTCGCATTGGACCTGTCAATCCCACAGGGGGCGCCTCCGGCGGGAGAGCCACCCCAGAAGCGTCTGGAGCGCGCGCTCTACGAGGCGGGTTGCGCCGTGAACGGGCTTCGGAATAAGCAAGGAACAGGGCATGGCCGACCTTGGCTGCCGACTGTAGGAGAACATGAAGCGCGTGCCGCCATACAACTCATCGGGATCGTTGCGAGCTTCCTCCTGGCAGCGCACAAATCCAAGCTGTAGCGGCTCTGCCGTCTAATGCCGTTCGAGAACTTGAACGCAAGAGGATAGACGACACCGGGAAATAGCGTGAGGCGGCCACAGCTTCATGCTGTAGGGTGGCGATACAGTCGTTGATTCGGCGGTGCCGGCTTGTTACATCAGTGTTGGCCTCGCCCGGATGCCTCCGTGGTGGCCACGCGCCCAACAATGGTTTTCGGTCCCAGAGGATGTATCTGAAGCCTTAGACTCAGAGCAACCGTATTTCGCCTCTTTGTTCACAAGGATCAAGCGCCGTGCGCAGTAGAACCAGACTGTCTGCCGGTGGCCTCGCGCCGATGAAGCTCGACCAACCGTGCGTAATCAGTCTCGCCGAGCATGTCCGCCAGCCTCACGGCCTGCCGAAGCAGAATATCGAAGCGTCGCCGCACAGCGCCTGATCCTGTATCAAGCCCCTGTTGCGCCGCCCAGACGTGCAGATCTCGCGACGCATGCTCGATCAACCACGCATCCGCGGCGAGCCACCAGAGAACGTCGCGTACTTGCGGGACGCTCATTCCGGCGTCGTCCGTGTCGCCGCCATCATCGTCCAGGTCGGTAGCAACAGTGAACACCAGCTGAAGCGCCCTCGCTGGCGTCGGCGAATCAGTGGTGACCGTGACCAGGTATACCTGCTCGGCCTCCCACGGCGATTCGGCTATGTCGTACGGCGCGTAGTATACCGCCTCGGCGCTGACTGACAGACCGCACTCAATCGCGAATCGAGTGAACGGATCTTCCATGAAGAAGCCCCGATGGGAATGGCGTTATCTCTCTTCCAACTCAGCGCGTAAGGCATCCAGCAAGCCCAGGGCCTGCCGACGCTCGTCGGGAGTGAGCCTGTCAGGCCGGTCACGGAGTATCACATACGTGCCGGGTAGGTTTGGAGACTCTGGCTTGAACGCCGCCCTTCCCTCCCCCGCCACCTCGGCCAACAACGCTAGCGCTGGCTCAAGGTCTCGCAGAAAACTCTGGCCTTGTGTGCGCGTGTAGGACGCTGTCGTCATCGGCTTCTCTATCTTGAGCGTGAAGCCGCCCTGAGTGCGCAGTTGATCAACGGTGAAACGCGGACCGGTGCCGCGGACGCGACGCCTCCCATCCAGGCGCGCGTATGCACGGAGCAGAGGCACGCGCTCATCCGAGGGCTTCTTGGCAATGGAGAGCAGGCGCTGTTTCCGGAGCAACGACACCCTCTCCCAGTCCATGTCGTCGCCGCGGGCCAGTCCGGCTTCCCTCAACACCGCATCCGGGAAGGCCGCGCCGATGGTGTAGTACTCGTTCGTCGAGCCTGCCTGAAGGTTGAAGTGACGACCCAACTGTTCGAACGTGATCGACCGCCCTTCCTCGTCATCCAGGATCGCCTTCAGACCGACCACGTTCCGGGCCAGCTCCCAGGCGGTGAGTTCAGCACGCTGTGCATTCTCTTCCGCCGTCAGCACGGCGAGCCGGGCGTCCGACAGTTCATCGGTCTCGAGCACGAAGGCAGGGATGCTCCGGTGTCGAGCGCGGACGGCGCTGTCCTCATGCCCTTGCAGGCGGCCAAACGCCCGGTGACGACGCTCGCCGAAGACGAGTACGTACGGCGTCGCGGCGCTGGCTTCGTTGCGGCGGACCAGGATCGGGTGCTGCAGCCCGGTCTCGAGTATCGACTGAGCGAGCCCGTCGATATCACCGAAGAAGCGTCTTGCCTGGTGCGGTGAGGGTGCTATCGCATCGACCGGGATGACCTCGGCTACGCGCGCGCTTCCCTGCACTTCTGTCGCGGTAGCTGCTTCAGGTGCTGCAGGTGCCCTGTCGGACTCGGATCTGTTGTCATGGCCGAGTGATCCGTTGTCGATGTCGGCTACCGGGTCGGCCGTTGTTTTCACTCGCTTCCGATTCCTGGCGGTAGCAGCAACGTCGGCTGAATCAGTAGCATCGCTCTTGACCGGCTCTCTGGTGCCACTATCGGGACCCGTGCCAAGGGTATCGAGCAGTGCCTGAGTGCGAGCATCGGGACGGAGTGCCGCCAGCGCTGCCCTCTCCTCGGCGCCGACCTCGCGACGTACGCCGCCGGCGAGTCCCCGCTTCATCCCGCCACGCTTGAGCGTCGGCGTCTTCCCGGTTCCGGCGGTCATTCCAGGTCTCTCCCTGCCGCAGAAGCTGCTCCGGACGTCGCCGCTGTCTTCCATTCGGTGTCCAGACCGAGGTCCGCGGCAATTTCCTCGGCCAGCGCCTTGTAGGCGGTGGCCAGCGAACCGTCGCCGACTATGGCGTCGTAAAGGACCGCGGGACGCAGGTACATGTTTGCCGTCTCGCCAGTAGTGCGGTGAGGAATCGTGGTCGAGTACAACAGGTCCGGAAATTTCTCGGAGAGCAACTCCAGGGCGTCTCTGGAATTGCGTCGACCGGCTATGACCTTGGTCAGCACGATGCGTATGTGCTTGTCGGCGTCCACGGATTCCTGGATGGCTGCCACCACGTGATCCACTGCGTCCAGGTCGTCTGCGGTGGGCGCGGTCGGGATGACGACGAGCTGCGCCGCCGTAGCCGAGGCGAGTGAGATATCGCCGAGCACCGGTACGGTATCGACCAGCACGACATCGGCGACCGCCTGGGCGCGCTGGATGTGCCGGACAATCTCGTCCTGCCGAGCCTTCCAGAGGAGGGGGCCGCTGCGAAAGAGCAACATGGTGCCGCCCAGCGCCCGGACCTGCTCGAGCATCACCTCGACAGGTGGTGCCTCGAGCGGGTCGGCGACCGTCCGATACGGCACCTCTTCGCCGTCTTCGCCCGTACCAGGTAGGGCTCTGGTCGTGGTGGCCTGCGGGTCGCAGTCGACGATGGCGACGCGCAAACCGCGGCGAGCGAACTGGGTGGCGATACTCAGGGTGCACGCGGACTTCAACGTGCCGCCCTTGGCGCCGATAAAAGCGACGGTAGGCGTCATGGTCTGGCGGAAAGCAGGCAAGGTCAGGCGACGTCGGCGAGGCTGGCGTCGTCTGGAATGGCGCATCCGGCCCCGGTCCTGACTACTGCGGGCGTGAGGAGCGCTCCGAGGACAACGTATCCTTGTAACAGCCCTCGGACAATGCGGAGTTCTCTGGCCAAGCAACAGCACCCAATCGTTCGCGGCCCAATCGAATGGCGGCACGTTCCGTTCCCCGGGCTTTTATAGCTTCGCCCCTTCTGGGTCCACCGGCATTCGGTAACCGAATGATCTGGGCTGTTGTCGGTAGCAGTGAGCAGTCTCGTCGGTGGTCCCGGAGAATCGAGAGGAGGTTTTGCAGACTGCGCGTGCCTCTCGCCTTGAGAACGACGTCGCGCTTCTGAGCTGCGTTCGGTTACCGAATGACAGGTGGCTTAAGACGTTTCGTTCGGTTACCGAATGGATCGCGCAGTATGGGTCGCGCTCTCTGGTCGCCCGATCGACCGAAGGTGCGGCCGACGTCGCTGATAACCGGGCAGGCGTAGTGCCGCGCCCAAGCCCTTACGAGGCATTACGTGGCAGCCGCGAGAATATCGCTTGGAAACCGAGGCAGCCACCAACGACAGGTTACCGGGACTGCCTGGCGACTCTGCCTTGGCGCAAGCGAAGCTTTCACCGTGGCATTCGGTTACCGAACGGGGCGCGCAGTGTGGGAGATCCGGGATCGACAGCCTCAGTGCCCAGAAACGATCGTCGACGTGATCAAAGTGTCTGCTGAACAGACATGCATGGTAGACGAGCCCGAGCCGTTCAGGACAGCGCTACTCCGAACTTTCCTCGTCGTCCCCCGCCGTCTCGTCGGCAATCACGGATGCTGGCAGGTGCGATCGCACGCGGACCGTGACCTCTGTGCCCTCGATCTCCTGTAGCGCGCTCTCGATCTTCGGTACTAGGCGCTTCACGGCTTTCAGGGCGATGTCGTCCCCGACGGAGAGGGTCAACTCTTCTGCCGTACCGCCCACAGCCACGGCGTCCTCGACACCGTAGAGGTCGAGAATCGTAAGGTTGGGCCTGATCTGCTCGAGCACGGACGCCCAACGCTCTCCCGACGCACTGTCCGCTGCCGGGGCCGGGATAGCCCTGGCTGCGCGAGGCAGGGAATCACTCATGGCAGCGGTCGTCGGAGTCTCGCTACCCGATGCCGACCGGTCGGGCCCTCGGGCAGGGGGTCTGGCAGTTCCAACCTCCGTGCGTCGGGGAGCCGGCGTCAACGCGGCGGCATCCAGTCGAGCCAGTGCCGACCGGCGCCACTGCTGGAAGGGCACCTCGCCGGCGAAGCTGGTTTCGTGCTCCACGTGGTACACGATCCAGCCGGGCCAGGACTTGACGACCGCGGTCGGATCTGTGGCCCTCAGGTGGCAGGCTCTCAGCAGCACTTCCGCGACCTGACCGGGCTTCTCGGCGATCATCAGACGCGCCTTTGCCGACGTCACCCCAAAAGCCCGGAGCAGGGCGTACTGCACCCGGATGTCGGGCGGATCGGTGAGTCCGATCCCGCGCAACAGGCCGCTCAGCTGCAGCAGTGGACCGGGCTCGAGCCTGAACTCCATCGGTCCCCGGCGCGGAGTGCCCTGCCAGGATGCGGAGGCAAGCACTCCGGCGGCAATCAGTTCCTCGGCTGCATCGCTCAGCATCCGCCTGGCGCGGGTTGGCTTGTTGGCCGCCGAGAGAAGGCAGGCGGCCCGCAGCTCCTGCTCCTGGAAGAGCCACGGGAGGCGCATGTGGCGGGCAGCGTGGGCCGCGCAGAGCTGGTACAGCCGACGAGCCGTTATGCTCTTGAGCCCGGTGTGGCGCTCGACGTCGATCCACCCCGACCAACCGGAGACAGCCTGAGCAACCCAGAAGGGATTGACGCGGAGTTCATGGATCCAGAGGGTCCGTCCCGTCTGGACCATCTCGCCGAGGTCAACCGGATCCCCGTCGTCCTCATCGGTAGTGGATTCGCCTGAGGAGTCTTCCTGGGCGTCACCTGCCGTGGGCGACGGACGCCCGAGGAGAGCTCGTGGAGTCTCGACGGTACGTTCTTCGGTCCGGTACTCCAGCAACCACCTGGACTCCTCAACTTCGTGGCGCCGAACGGTACTTGCCGTGGGAGCGCCGGCCGTCGCACCTTCCTGAGCCAGAAGCTTGGCGGCCTCGGAGCTCCGATCGATGAGGACTCGACTCTCGATGCGCACGTGCGAGAGCCGTCGGAGGGCGTCGCGGATCCGCCTGACGAGCGGGCCCGATGCGCCGATGCCGAGTGCCTGGCAGATGAGTTGAAAGCTGGGCTGGCGGAAGGTGCCGCTGGCGATGTCGTGTATGTCGCGCTGCTCATCCAGGATGCGGAACAGCGCCAGTAGCACGTCAGCATCGCGCCCGTATGGCAGCCCCAGCACCGGATCTCCGGTTACTCGCACCCGGTAGCGAGTACGATCCGCACTGACCAGTTCGAGTTCAGTCCGCCAACAGGCATCCGGCAGCCTGCCGTCCACCAGAGGCGGCTGCTTCTGGATCGGCAGCACCACCGGTATGTCCAGCAACTGCAGGGCAATCGGGCTCGGCAGTGACGCCGCACCATGCTGTGCGAGGAGCAGGCGGTCGTCAGGACGAACCGCCGCGGCCGCCGAGCCACGTGGGTTTCCGGAATCGCTGGAGTCGAGTGGACCGGAAGGCGGACTGAATCGATGGGTCATCAACCAGGCGAAGAGACGAGCTGCTACAAGAGCTTCGAAGGTACCGTTGGTGGCGAGGGGGAACAAGCGGACGCCGCGGGTGCCGAGTCGGGGCAGGGAACCGGTGTCTCCGCCCGTCCAAGACCCGGATCAGCTACCTGGCGGGATTTCGCTGCTCGCGCACCAGATGAGGGGGTTTGTGGTGTAGCATATAACAACCTCACCCAAGCCACCCACCCAAGAGCAAGTTAACAGACAGGCCCGAGCTCGATATCCGTAAGAGCCGACATGGCAGTAACTTGCGGCACCAGCTCAGTCTTATATGACCGACTCGAAGGAGCGCCAGAGAACACGCTACAGAGGCACCATCTGACACGGTCGCTGGGTGGCAGCTAACAGGACGGGGCAAGGCAGGGCACATGCTCGCACGAGGGAACGCCAACTCACACGCTGACGCCATGATAGGGTACCGGTATCCAGCCGTGGATCTGCGTTCCAGACGTCTTCCTGGCACCAACATGGGACACCAGTGTCGGCGCCGCTGCCGCAACCGGTTCCTCGCATACCAGCCAGTACAATGACCCTCGTCGCGACCACAAGTTCAGTTCCCTGCAACGCTTATGGTGGGTAAGCAGGCGGGCTGTAGCATCTCCATCCTCTTGCCGGTCAGCCTGACTGGGCGTACCTTCTCGCTGTGTGTGTTGGCGTTCCCTCAACCCGAGGCGCTAGCCTCGTTGTGTAGCGCGAGTTACGAGTGAGTTGGCTTCCTCTGCTGTGTTGAGTGACGTTCCCAGACCCACCGGCGGCCGGCCCTGAAATGCCCTCCTCGGCCCGTCCACCCATTCCTCGAACGCGATGACCTTCCGTCCAGTGGTCCTGCCAGATGATGACGAGTAGGGCCAGCGGCGAGGATGGTCGACCGGCGCTGCGTGCGCTCCGCCAGCAGCCACTGATGGTGGACGTACGCGCCGCCCATGCGCGGCTGCGGACGGAGGACAGTGGTGCGGAGTCTGTGCTAGCCGACGGGTCGCCACGCATTCCTGACGTCGAGAGGTGGGCCTCTGCCTGGCTCGTCTGTGCCCAGGCGGCGCTCTCGATGGACCCACGATATCTCCGCGACGATCCCTGGACCATCCCTCTCCGCCTGTCGGCGATGTACCTGCCGCGTCGTGGGGACGATCGGGATCGGCTCGCCCAGGCCATCGAGGGACTTGCCGCGGCCGGGATCGTCAGCGTCACCGGGGACGAGGGTTCGGGACGGACGGTCTTCGTTGACCGGCACTTCTTCATGCCGCATCCAGCGGGGATAGCCCTCGATTGGAAGGAGAGCCTCGCCGTCTGCGGTAATGAACCGGCGACACTTCTCGTGCTGCACGCTCTCGCCGAAGTCATCGTTCCGCTCGACGCCTGGACCGCAGTGCCACGGCGAGACCTGATGGACGCTACCGGCTACCAGCAGAAGCAGGTGCGGGTGGCGCTCAGGCGGCTCGAGAGGGCAGGGCTCCTCGACGCCGAGGGCGATCCCGGAGTGACGGCGCGATATCGCTTCAGTGGTAGGGCACTCGGTCGGCACTGGGAGATGTCCGATTCTGCCTCTACCCCCTCGGCGGTGGCAGCCACCGTGAAGGCTGAGCTCCCGGTAAGGGTCGAGGTCCGAGGACCTTCACTGGACACCGCCACGAGCACGTCCGCCGAGGGAGCCGCCGCCGGTAGCGCCGGCCTGCGAGTGACGGTGGGTGGCGTGACGATCACCCTTGCTCCAGGCGCTCAATTCGCGATCGGCGCTGGCGTCGAGGCGCGGCTGGAGATGGGTGCGGACGGTAAGCCGGTGTTATTGGTCGGGAGCACTTTCGTCCCGTAGAACCTTCTGGTCGGCGCGCACGCGACACTGGCTAGCGCATTCCCGCCGACCGGCTCCTGACTGCCTTCGCCCCTTCTTATCCTGCTCCACCAGCACCTCGCTCATAGGGGCGAGTAGACCGGACCGGTCGCGCCACCAGCCGTCACCCGGCTCGTAGAATGAGCGGCGACCGGCCGTGGAACGAACGCCAGAGGAAGCGTAGCACAATCAGGCGCTGACGCTCCCTACGCCCTGAGGGTCGCGCCCTCGATTGCGACCGTCACAGCGGTCGCGGGTCGGCCTCTCCTTCGTCGGCGATCCCGAAAAGCTCCCGGTCCCTCCGTCCGACCGCCGGAGCGAGCGCCCTGCGGATTTCGGCGGCATGAGGGCCGTCCAGGTAGCTCTGGAGCAGTTGCCCGCGCCTCAGGTTCTCAGTCGCCTCCGCCTGTCGCTTTCGCTCCCGGAGCGCGGCGATTCGTTGCTCCTGCTCGCGGGTGAGACGCACGATTTCGTCGTTGATGTCGGCCGACGTCGGACTGCTCTTGCGACGAGGCATGGGTCGTTGGGGTGCAGATGGTGGGCGACGGTACGCGCCTATTGGGACAGGGTAGGGAAGCGTGTGAGCTGTTGCGGCTGTGTGCCCAAGACTGTGGCATTCGCAGAAGCACTGGCGTGAATACTGCTTTTGATAGTACCATATATCAATAGCGATAGTCACACCGGAGCCTTGATCATGCCCGACATGCCAGGCGAAGCCACCATCATCCTCTCAGCCCGTGCAAGCGGGTGGAGGTGTGCATCAAAACCGACGCTCCGCGCCGGTCTCGCTGGCACCTCCAGGTCCGGCCTTCTGCGCCGGCCGGACCGCCTGCCCATTCGCGCCCGTGGCGCTCAAGGGGTGACGGAGAGGGTGATGAGCGACTACCAGCGGATGCTCGCGGAACGATCAGGGAGGCGACCCGAGGGATGATCGAAGGGAACGATCGAGGAGCAATCGAGGGAGATGCTCGAGGGGTGATAAGGGAGGCCACCGCAGGAGGATACCGGCCATGAGACCAGCTCTACCAGCCGAACAGAAGCGCACCCGCCGGAAGCACGTGTTGTTCTCGCCCGAGGAGTGGACGGCGGTCGAGTCGCGCGCCCGGGAGTGTGGGGTACGGGCTAACTGCTACATCCGTGAGACGGTACTCGGAAGCGTACCGCGGACACGACCGCACGGTACGACGCGCCAGTTGGTGGTCGCCATAAACCGGATCGGGAACAACCTGAACCAGCTCGCCCGGGTCGCCAATGAGAGCGGCGACCTTCCCCGCGAGACCGACTTCGATGCACTGCGCGAGGAGTTGATGGACGCCCTGGCGCAGGTCCTCGGCGCGAGAAAGGGAGGCGAACTGGCCTTCTATCGCCCCAGGGTTACGGCGGGTGACGAAGCAGGCCTGACGGTCCGGTGACCCTGCCGCGACCGTTCCGGTGACCTTCCGGTGATGCGCCGATGATCGCGGTCTCGAGCAGTGGACGGAGCTTCAGGGCGCTGGCGACGTACCTCGCTACCGGGCGCACTGGTACCGAATTCGGTCGTGTGGCCTGGAGCGAGGGGCGGAACATCCCGACCAACCGTCCGGAGCTGGCCGCCGAGATCATGCACCATACCGCAGCCGGACGGCAGGACGAGCGGATAGCCCAACCGGTCTACCACCTGGCCATCAGCTTCGACCTGAACGATCATCCGACCCGGGCGCAGATGCGCCAGGTAGCCGACCGGATGCTCGCGGATCTGGGGCTCGAGGGACACCAGGCGCTCATCGTCGCGCACCGGGACCGGGCACACCAGCACGTCCACATCCTGGTCAATCGCATTCATCCCGAGACGGGCAGGGCCTGGGACCGATGGCAGGAGAAAGCACGGACTGAACGGTCGCTCCGTGAGCAGGAAAAGGCGCTCGGCTTCCGGGAGGTCGCCGGCAGGCTGTGCCAGGTAGAGGGGAGGGACGCGCCCGAGCGCGCATCGCTGACGAACCCGGAACGGCGGGAGAAGGCGCGCGTAGCGGAACCCATCTTCGTGGAGCGAGTGCGGTCTGCCAGCTCCGTATTCCGGGCCGCAGACTCATGGGACGCGCTGGAAACGTCGCTCGCCGAGCGGGGGCTGCGGTTGGAGCGAAAGGGGCAGGGGCTCGTGATAACGGATGGTCACCGGGAAGTGAAAGCGTCCCGGGTGCACCGGGATCTGTCGCTCCGCCAGCTGGAGGCGCGGTACGGGGTGCGCTACATCGATCGTCACCTGGAGCCCGGTCTCGACCGGCCCCAGAAGGACCGTTTCCGGGAGGAGCAATTCCAGACGGACCGGACGCGGCAGGGCCGGACGCATGCGGATTGGCGGGGGCGGCAACGGTTCGGGACAGGCGAGGCTACGGTCCCGTTTCGGACAGCTCCCCCTCCCGGCGTTTGGTACGTCGCCGTACGGATCCACCAGTTCGAGCGAGCCACCCGCCTGGAGCATGCCATATCTGCCGCGGGTACTGCCCTCGATCGGGCTGAGGCGCGTGTGAGGGCACACGGCGCCGCCGCCGTGGAGCTCGCCAGTGCGCGCGAAAACCTGTCACGGGTGCTCCGGACCTTGTACCGGGATCCGGAGACAGCGTACGCCGCACTCGCCGCGGCAGTTGACCGGGACGGCGCTGAGGCGGCTTTCAACCAACTGCGCCGGCGGCCGGAGGAATTCGGGCCACTCAGGGCCACAGAGCCGCAGAAGGGGCTACTCGCCCGTATCGGACTCGGCGGAAGAGAGGACGATTCGGCGGCACGAGAGGTTGCCCACTCTGCCGCTGAGCGTGCGGCGCGGCTGGTCGCGGCGGAACGGGCCGCGCCGAGCGTGAGCTCGAGAGAGGGCGCGCTGGCGAGCCTTGCGAGAGCGCAGGCGCGGTACGACTTCCTGGGTGCGGAGGCCGGGCAGCTCCCGCTGCGCGGCCGGCTGGCGGCGAATCTGGCGCGCGGGGTGGACCGACTGTCCGAGCGGGAATGGGTGGCGCTGCGGGGGACGCTCACGCCGCGCGAGGCTGTGATCGCGGAGGTCTTCCGGGGGGCGGTGCGGGAGAGGCTGGAGCGGGTCGACGGGATGACGTCGCCATCTGACGGGCGTGGTGCCGCGCGGGGCGGGACGGATGGCGGGTCACGAGACACGCCGCGGGAGAGGCACATCAGGTCCAGGATGGCGGGTGCCGCCGTACACCGGGTGATCGCCCAGCTCGTTCCACGTGAGCTGCGCCAGCTCGCGCGAGCGCGCGAGGCAGTCAGTAGCCCCGGCCTGGCGCTGAAGCGGGCGGTCACACGGCAGGTGCGAGAGGCGATACTGGGCGGGAAGGAGTATGAGCGGTAAGCCTGGTGCTCGAGAGGCGGGTGCCCGATGGCGTCGGTACAACGTTCGGGATCACGGGCCTCATGATGGCGCGATCATGGCGCGAAGGTATGGCAGGGGCGGGTAGGGCGGGGGAGTGTGGGCACGGAAGCGGCGGTTTGTTCGGGAGAAGGTGAGGGAGGTGGTGACGATGGTACGGACTATTTTCGCGATGGTGCTGGCGCGGATCGTATCCCGCTTGGTGGGCGGCGCGGCGGAACTGGCCGTGGTGCTCCTCTCGGCGCTCATGTGGGTGCTCATGTGGGTGCTCGTAGCCGGCATTCCGGCTATCCGTCGCTGGCTAATCCGGCTCTTCCGCCCCTGTCATCATCAAGAGTCATCTGCACTCGGTCGGGCGAGGAGGACGGCGGCGTGCCCTACGAATTCACTACGGCACCCCAGCTACCCCGGACTTCTTCGCTGACGCGGATTGCTGCAGGTGGACGCGAAGCGGGTGGTTCAAGAGCGGGCCGCTCAGTAGCAGGCGACTCAGTAGCAAGTCGTCCAGGAGAAGGAGCCCGGGAACGGAGTCCGAGAGCAGAGCGTCCGGACGAATGGCGCCTGAGCAGGGGCGGATCAGGCGCGCTTCCTGAGCGCCCCTGTCCAGCTCGCCATCGTCGACCGACAGAAGTGGAACAGCCGTTCAGGTCAAGTCAGGTGACCTGATGCACGGCACGGCCCTCGCATACGCGTGCGCTCTCACGGCGCACCGGATGTATGGCAGTGTGGGGAAGAACCGGCTGCGCCTCGCTTGCACCTTGAGGCCGCCCCACGGACCACCGGATCGAACTCGTACCCTGACGAATCGAGACAACCCCTCGGAAGGCAGCGCCGAAGACACTGCGGAAGTCACCAGGGAAGACACCGAAGACAGCGCCGGAGAAGGCACCGGGCTGACGCCCGGCCAGGTCACCTTCCTGGTGGAGGCGAGTCGGCTCCTTGCCGACTCGCTGGATTACACCACGACCCTCGCCACGGTGGCCGGCATGGCCCTGCCGCACCTTGGCGCGTGGTGCTTCGTGGACCTGCTCGAGCCGGGCCGCGGGATGCGCCGGCTGGCCGTGATCCATTCCGATCCCGAGTTGCAGCTCCTTGCCCGGCAGCTCGAGGACGGTTGGCCACCCGAGCGAGACGACCCTTTAGGCGTCCCCCGTGCGGTGCAGACCCGGCAGAGCGAGGTCATCACCTCGGTTCCCGACGAGATGCTGGTCCGTGCGTCGCGCTCGGAGGAGAATCTCCGGATCCTGCGGCGGCTGGGTATCGGCTCCCTAATGATCGTTCCCCTGATCGCGCGGGACCAGGTGCTGGGGGCAATCACCTATGTCTCCCCACGGCAGGGGCGTGGCTACACCACCCGGGACCTCGCGCTCGCCGAGGCCCTGGCGGCGCGGTGCGCGATCGCCATCGACAACGCATGGCTGTACGAGGAAGCGCGGAACGCCCAGCGGGCGGCGGAGGAGGCGAAGAAGGCGGCGGAAGAGGCGAACCGGGCCAAGAGCCTCTTCCTGGCGACCATGAGCCATGAGATCCGTACTCCGCTGAACGCCGTCATCGGTTACGTTGACCTGCTCCAGATGGGTATCGGCGGACCGCTCTCGCCGGACCAGGCGCGCTACCTGGAGCGCGTGGACGCGAGCAATCGGCACCTGCTCGGCCTGATCAACGACGTGCTGGACCTGGCCAAGGTGGACGCGGGCCAGATGCAGCTCCAGCGCGAGGAGTCGGCCGCTGCGCCAGTGGTGGACGCCGCGCTGAACCTGGTGCACCCGCTGACCGAAGGGAGCGCCATGACGCTCTCCGCCGCCTGTGAGGGCGACCCGGACGTGAAGTTCGTGGCAGATATGGACCGGGTACGCCAGATCCTGGTGAACCTCCTCTCCAATGCGATCAAGTTCACCCCTGACGGGGGCCGCATCCGCGTCGTCTGTGGTCGATCGGGCCCGCCGGAGCGGGCACGGCTGACGACTGCGTCACCCTTCTGGACCTACATTCGGGTGGCGGACACGGGGATCGGCATCGCTCCCGGGGTTGTGGAGCGCCTGTTCGAGCCATTCACGCAGGTGGACAGCGGCTACACTCGCTCGC
This sequence comes from uncultured Gemmatimonadota bacterium, assembly GCA_937906875.1. Lineage (GTDB taxonomy): Bacteria > Gemmatimonadota > Gemmatimonadetes > Gemmatimonadales > Gemmatimonadaceae > CALCHX01. The sequence goes on from CALCHX010000137.1 coordinate 26,098, forward strand.
AGGAGGGGACGGGACTGGGGCTCGCGATCAGCCGACGCCTCGCCCGGCTGATGGACGGGGACCTGACGGTGGAGAGCGAGCCTGAGGAGGGCTCCGTCTTCACTCTCTGGCTCCCCGCTCCCCCGCAGGACATGTCCCCGATGGCGCCTACCCGGGACGAGGTGATGCGGGCACCGGAGCACATCCAGGGCGTGGCGGCGATCGGACGCCAGATGCTGGCTCAAGTGGACCAGATCGCCCGCTCGTTCGTCCGACGGCTCCGCGAGCAGCGGTTGGTGCCGAACATCGACGCCATCTCCGACGCGGCGATCCAGGATCATGTGGCCTCACTTCTGGCCGACCTGGCGCAGTCTCTGGTCCTGCTGCAGGACTCCGAAGATGACGCGGCGGAGCTTCTCCGGGACGGGAGCGCGATCCAGCGCATCATTGCCGACCGCCACGGCATCCAGCGGCACCGGATGGGGTGGACCGACGAGGCGGTAGAGGCGGAGTTCGACATCCTTCTCGAGGAAGTGGAGGCGGTCGTCTCGCGTGCTGCTCGAGCCGAGGAGGGAGCGGACGCGGCGCGTGCCATGGACCTTCTGTCCGGCTTTCTCCAGCAGGCCCGACGCGGAAGCTCCCGGGCGTTCCGAATGGCGAGGCGCAGGGCCGGTAGCTGAGGGCGGTCGCTAAGGGCGGCCGAGCATTGGCCCCTGGGGATCGCCGACCGGACCGCGCCCCGCGGCGCCGGGCGCCGCGGTGGCGCGGCTACGCGGCTACGCGGCTACGTGGCAGCACCTGCGGCCGCTGGCGGGTCGGCATCGATGGCGTCGGCGAGGAACTGGGCGAACGGGCCGATGTCGCCGCGGGCGCTGGCGGCGTCGAGGGCAGCCATGTATCGATCGCGCCACTCGACCCGGATGATGGTCCACGGGTAGCCGCCGGAGGCGAGCATGGCGTTCATGAGGAAGCGGCCGATGCGCCCGTTGCCGTCCATGTAAGGGTGGATGAAGACGAAGCAGAAGTGGCCGAGGACGGCGCGGACAGCGGCCGAAGGCTCGTCAGCAAGGAGGTCGAACAGGGCCGGCATCATCTCGCGGACGGCCTCGCGTGGGGGCGGGACGTGCGCGGCGTTCCTGATGTAGACGGGCGCGTTGCGGTATCCAGCGAGGTCGCTGGCTGCGAAGATCCCCGCCATGACGCTCGGGCTGAAGAGTTCACGATACCAGGTGCCGTGGTCGGCGCGCGCGACGTCGCCCGGGTTCTCGGCGGCGAGGATCCGGCGGAGCGACGTCTGGACGGCCTCGAACGCGCGCCAGTAGCCGTGGGCGGCCATTGCGTTCCGTGCGTCCCTGTCCAGGACGTGCTGCTCGGGATCCCAGCTGCCGAAGGCGACGCGCTCGATGAGCTCGTTCGTGACGCGGTAGCCTTCGATCGAGAGCGAGTGATATGCGTCGGCGCGGTAGTTCTCCTGGACCTGAGCCAGGTAGGCGTCGGGGTCCGCAGGGAGCCCCGGTGCTTCGGGGACGTGGCGGAGCACCTCCTCGCGCATGGTGCGCCACATGAGCTGCAGGCGGTGCACGTAGGGAGACGTCACGCGCGTCGCCGTGAGGACGACGGGGTCGACTACGAAGGGGTTCGATTCCTGGACCGTGTAGCCCGCCGCGCGCATGGCGCCGAGGACATCGTCGGCGAGCGCCGGGCGGCCGACGGCGCGGAGCGCTCCGGCGAGGCGGCCGGCGACGACGCTCCGGTTCCCGGCGAGGAGCTCCCGGTTCAGGTCCGAAGCGTCCAGCAACCTCGCGAGCGCGATCTGGGCATCGGTGGCGGAGGTCTGGAAGAAGTGCTCGGAGACGCGGGTGAGAGCCACGGGGAGCGTCAGCACCCGGAGCCCTCCGCAGACCTCCATCTGATCGGCCGGCGGGAGCTCGGCCTTGTAGGGCAGAAGAGAGCAGTTCCCCGGGAGGTCGAGCGGCCTGTTTCCTCCCTGCGGGGTGTGGACGACCACCTGCTTCGGGAGCACAGTCGCCCCAGCGTGCACGAGGACCGAATACGCCGGCGCGACATGCCAGGCATCGCCAAACCGGGCGTTACAGTATCCGGCCACGAAGTCCCGCATGGCGGCGAACCAGGGGGTGGTGTCGCCCGACGCGTCCCCCGGCCGGGAGACGAGATACCAGCCCTTCACCACCCTCTGAAGGAAGCCGGCTTCGACGAGAGCCTCGCGTTCCCGACGCTCGAGGTCTTTCGACTGTACGACCACCCGTCCGCGGTCCTGCAGTGCCTTGAGGCTGCGGAGCGCGTCGGCGAGGCGGCGCTGGGCGGGGGTTGTGGGGGCGGTCATCGGTCGGGCTTGCAGACGGTCTATATACTATCTGGGCAGACGAATAATAGAGTATACGGCCACGCCATGTCTAGACTATTCTGCTAAGTCATTTATAGACTATTGGGCCAGACTGGTTATCGACCATTCGGGAGACCTTATCTGCGAGAGCACCCATAGCCGGTGCGCGGCAACGGTCATCCTCCGAGGCGTCTACCGTGATCCAATGTCGGCGCGAGTGGCGTTCACAGCCGCGGTCACCCGGGATGGGGCCAAGAGGGCCATCCAACAACTCTGGGTTCGGTTCGCTTACGGCCTTCTGGCTGGATTATTTGAACTCCGGTCTGGATCCCTTGGGCCCCGGCCCCTCCTCGCCCGGCGGCCAGCTCCGAGACGAATAGCGTACTGAACGCGCTGGGCCGGCGCAGTTGCCCACCAAGTGGGCGTCCGGGTGCCGACCGCGATCTCCGCTGTCTCCAGGGTGGGCGGTCTTGCGATCAGCCCATTTATTCGATACTATCATATCCACACAGGATAAGGACGGATGCCCAGACGGCCCCCGCCGCCGGATGAGATTGACCATGGGTTGGAAGCGCTGCTCGCGTACGACGGGCGTATCGAATACCTGCCGGAGGGATACTTCGGTCGAGCGGATACTCGTCGAGCGCGGCATCGAGCTGAGAACCTCGGATACCCCACAGGAGCGCACCCCATGACGACCTACCGCGTCCAGAGCTTCGACGCGCTCCACCAGGAGATGCTCGCGGTCGCCCGCGGGGAACGGGAGGCCCCGCCCCACGCGGCGGAGCCGAGCGTACACTCGGCCGAGATGATCGTCCGGGTCCTGACCCCCGAGAACCGGGAGCTGCTGGCCACGATCCGCGAGCGCCGCCCGGCTTCGGTCTCCCAGCTTGCCGAGTGGACGGGGCGGGCCGGCCCGAACCTGGGCCGGACGCTCGACAAGCTGGAGCGGGTGGGCCTCATCGAGTACGAGCGCGAGGGGCGCCGGAAGGCACCTCGCGCCGTGAACCGGGCATTCGTCCTCACCATAGACCCGTTCAGCACCTCGGGGGATCGGATCGAGCTTTGTGACCGCGCCCCGGCCGAAGACTCCAGGCCCTCGGTAAGCGCTACGGGAGATGCTGCGGGGGCTGCCGCAGGCGGGCGGCATGCTGGTCGCCCAGGAGCGGCCCGCTCGCGGACAGGGCGAGCCGGGCGCGCCTCATAGATCTCGCGAGGCTGTGTGTCCGGCGGAAGCTGTCCGCGTCGAACTCCGGATAGGCCTCGACCTCTTTCTGGATGTCTAAGTACTGAGTGTAACACTCGTCCTTCCTAGCCGCCTTCGCGGCTCCCAGGCCCTTTCCAGTAGTGTGCTTCCCATGACGCGATTGGCTTCCTGCGGTTTCCTTGTCAGGGACAACAACCCATTTCGTAGGGTGGCCGGTCCGTCATAGCTGCCATGAGCAATACGAGCAACCGCCTTGGGGGCGTTGCCCTCTGCAAGGCGGTTGTAGGGTCGGGCTACTCGGTTCCGCGCTGCCTGGCTCCGTGCCGGAACCCCAGCAACTGCACTTCGCGGCGCGCCTCGTCCACGAAGTAGAAGGCCAGGTAGTCGCCGAAGGTGACGCGGCGCAGCTCGAACCCCCGCGCAGCGCTCTCGGGCTCGGCGACGGCGAAGCGGTGCGGCGACTCGCTCAAGCTGTCCACCAGGTCCAGCAACTCGGACAGCCAGCCCGCCACCCGCGTCTCGGGCGCGCCCTGCTGCGCGAAGTAGGCGAGCTGCTCGTCGAGCTCCTGGTGGAACTGCTCGGTATAGAGAACGCGGTAGATCACGCGGTGAGTATCACCGGGCCAGCGCGACGTTGTGCTTGCGCGCCAGCTCCTCGATCCCCGCCCGTGCATCGCGTACCCGACCCGCCTTCACGTCCTGCATGCCCCGGTCGATCAGGACGAGGTTATCCGCCAACTCGGCCTTCTCCGCCAGCCGGTCGTAGGCTTCCGGGCTGAGCACCACGGCGGCGGTGCGTCCGTTGCTGGTGACGAACAGCGGGCGGCCCGTCTCCTGAACGTGTTTGAAGTGCGCCGCCAGGTTGGCGCGTAGCTCGGTCAGCGGCTGAATGTCGTCGGTGCGCATGGGGCCTCCAGTGCGGTCTGTACAGAATTGCGTACAATATGGCACGAGCTGGGGCCACTGTCCAGCACGGCCACCCATGGCGAAATGAACCGTATGGCACCCGCGAAAGATCTGGAGCAGCAGCGCTCCCTGCAGCTGATACCCCGCCGGGGTGATCGTGACCACGGGGTATGGATACCAGCGGCCCTACGGCGTGGCGGTGATCCCGATCGGCGCGCTCGGCCCCTCAACGGTCACCAGGGGTCACCGGATCGTTCGCGTAGCCCTTTCCGGCATGGCAGCTGGAGACGGTCGCGGTGACGTCCCATGTGCAGAACTCTCCTCGAACTCGAGCGGCGCGAGTATCAGGTGGAGTGGTTCCGGACGTGTGATGGCCAAGGGGTGAACTTCTTCGTCTGGCGACGCGGGATACGCCCTGCTCATCCGGGTGCGCCTCCACACTCCGGCCGACGCGTTCAGAGGATCAGCACATCTTCCGTGAACCCGAGCACTTCGCCCGTGGCAATCGCCCTGGCGATTTCGTCGCCCCATTTTCCACGGGCGGAGAAGCACGCCAGGTGAACCCGGCCACCACTGGCGGCAGGCCCTAGCTCTGCGCGCCCAGACGGGGTCTCGCCGACTCCGGGCGTCGGATCAGGTAGCTGCGGCATGGAGGTAGAGACAGTGCCGGATAACCGGCTGGTCAGGATTGCCGGGGTAGGTTGTGAGGCTACAAGTTGTAGCACTACAACCGGTCGTCGCGCTCATCAAGCCCCTTCAGTTGCTCGAGGGCCTGTCCAATGTGCTCCAACCTCTCGAGCGCCTGCCTTTCGGGCAGCGGTCGACCACCAGCGCCAGGCGGTACTCCGTGCGACCCTTCAGCTGGCGGCGCCCCAGCCGCGTCGAGCTGGACCCGCCGGTAGGCGGCCACGGATGCGGCGAGGCGGGCGAGCGATTGGCCGGCGATGAGGATCGGGGGAGCAGCACGACGCGCGACCAGAGCGCGCGTGCGACGGATCATCTCCCCGTGCAGTCCCTCGACGAACTCGATGTACTCCTCGATGTAGCCCACTGGATCCTCTTCGGCCTGGGCGCCGTCCCACCGCCATGCGAAGAGGTCCGGATCCGTGGCGCTCCGCGAGCGGGAGCCGGACACAGCTACAGAGGCTCTCTCGTGCGTGTCGGCGCGATGGCCTCGTCGGCCGCGCCGACGATCAGCAGGGTGCGGCAAGGCGGTGATCGCCTGCCGGAGTCCGAGACGAATGGCCAGGGTGTCGACGTCGGCCCGAACGATCTTCTGGGCAAGGCGGAGGGTGACGCGCGGGGAGCGATACAGTTCGAACTCGAGCGGCGGCAGATCCTTCAAGGCGTGCCCGAGCCGGGCGACGATGGAGATATAGCCGCGGCTCGGCCGACTCCGCGCCGGGATGGACCTGCGGATTTCGGCCTGGGACTCCCCACGGTCGATGCGCCGGGCCCACTCGACGGCACGGTCGATCAGGTGTGCCCGCCGCGCCGGTGTCGGTGGCCGCCCGGCGGTCTGGGACTTTCGATGAGGAGCACCGCCCGGAGTAGCACCACTCGCGAGCGGACCGCCGGTGGGCGGCCGGCCCGAATTCATCTTCGACTGCATCTTCGATTGAGCCTTTGCCCCGTGATCGTGATCGGGGTGTGTGTCGTAAGTCATGCTGCGATAGTTGTCTGGCACTGTCAGCAGAACGATTGACGTCGTCCACTTCTGTTTAGCAGCTAAACATACCGCGTGTCAACGCTGGGATCGGATAATTACACTTATCCGCACCTAGCATCGGTGCGGGCCTCCATGTACTCTGTCTGCATGCCCACGCCCTACCCCCAGAGCATCGCACAGAGCATCGCACAGAGCATCCCAACCGCAGCGGACACGTCCGGAAGCGGCCCCGCAGGGCGGGGCGCACTCCAGTATGATCCACTGGCGGGCGGCTCACCCGCGGATGACCGCGAGGAGGGCGGTCAGCGGCAGGAAGAGGCCGGCCACACGGCAGTGAGCCCGGTACTGCCGGTCGAGTCTACCGGTGGGGCGGCCAGGAGCGGTGCGGCAGGACTGGCAGGTAGGGCGACCGCAGGGCCAGACCCCGTCATCGCCGAGCGTCTCGAGTCGTACGCCCGGCATGCTGCCGGGGCGTACGCGCCGAACACGGTCCGGGCCATCCAGTCCGACCTCCGGGTGTGGCAGCGCTGGTGCGAGAAGGAAGAGAAGGCATCGCTCCCGGCCACGCCCGCCGACGTCGCTGCCTTCGTGGACGCCGTGGCGGACGAGCGCTCTCCGGCTACGGTGAGGCGCTACCTCTCGAGCCTCGCCTTCCTCCACCGGGCCGCGGGGCTCGACGATCCGACGCGCGACCAGGTCGTCCGGCTCGCCGTCCGGCGCATGGCGCGCGCCCGGGGCACCAGGCAGCGCCAGGCCGCGCCTCTCGGCGAGCGGCATGTGCAGCGGATCGTGGGGAGCCTCCACGGAGAGAGCCTCATCGAGCTCCGCGACCGGGCGCTCCTCTTGGTGGCGAGCGACCTCCTGGCCCGGGCGTCGGAGCTCGTCGCGCTGGATACGGGGGACATCGAGCACGCTCCCGACGGAAGCGGGACCGCCCTCATCCGCCGGTCCAAGACTGACCAGGAGGGGAGGGGGAGTGTCGGTTATCTCTCGCCGGACGCGATCCGCGCGCTCGAGACGTGGTGCAGACGCTCGGGAATAGCTAACGGGCCCGTCTTTCGCTCGGTGAGCCGGCACGACCGCGTCGGTGGCCGGCTACATCCGGACATGGTCGCGCGGATCTTCCGGAAGCTCGCCGTCCGGGCGCGGCTCGACCCGACTGACGTCAGCGGGCACTCGTGCAGGGTGGGGACGGCGCAGGATCTGGTGGCGATCGGGCTGGACCTACCGGCTGTGATGCAGGCTGGACGGTGGAGGACGGCGACGATGCCGGCGCGGTATGCCGAGCGGCTCCTGCCGGGGCGCGGGGCGGTGGCGCAATTACGTGAGCGACAGCGTAGAAGGTGAGCCACTGGCAAAAAGGTAGCGCCCAACTGATTTTGACTCCGGCAAACCCGGGGCAGTTCAGCGGGAGCAAGAGCGGCTGTGGACATGTGGACACCCTGGGTCACCCTCGTAAACTAAACTCGGGAAGGGTCGGTGCGTCACTCATGTTGACAGAGAGGGCGACGGCCTGCCGCGCTTCCGCCGTCACCACTTTCCCCCAGCACGTCCTTGAGCACCGAGAGGTTGAGCGCCTGGTCGGCCACGATCTTCTTCAGCCGCCGCTTCTCCTCCTCGAGCGCCTTCGGCCGCTTCGTCTCGTTGACCTGGAGCCCGCCGTATTGCGCCTTCCATCGATAGTAGGTCTTCTCCGAGATCACGTGCCGTCGGCACAGCTCCTTGACGTTCGCTCCAGCCGCGCCCTCATGCAGCACGGCGACAATCTGCGCCTCCGTGAACCGACTCTTCCGCATCCGTCCTCCTCGGCTGAGGACTGTCAGAATGCGTGGACCTCATCTCGGGGGGAAGGTCAAATTGAGGTTACACCGTTCCTGTGCGATAATGTCCCGATTCAAGAAAGTCGGCGTTTCAAGGCCAGTCGTGCGGGAATGTCTGACTCTACCTCGCCGTCCGCCGGCTTAGTCGAGAAAAACTCTCCGTCTCGGTAGGGGGGGATCGGTACACGACGCGGGAGAAGAGCGCCTCGTGGAACGTCCCCTAATTGATCAAGCTCATGAGGAGACACTCCTAACGCGTCAGCGATCTCTCTTTGCCGATTCTGACAATCAGAGGGCTCTCGCCGGTCCGCAGCAGCGCTGAACGTCATACGAAATCCTTCAGGATCGCTAGTTGCCACTATTTCCCTGAAGCGTATTCCTCCTGGAACAAGCAGAACACAACTACCGGCGTAGCCCAGATCATCGACGAGCTTCCGAGCTCTCACTCCTATCTCAGCATACAGTGGCGCTAGCGGCACCATGCCTTTGTTGTCAATTCCTTCGGCAATGCTATTGGCAATCTTTCCAGTAACCTTACGCCCTAACCAGATTCGAGTTCGCAATTCCGCTTGCGCGCCAGCAAGACGAATCGTGTCGCGCGCACTGGAGTGCTCCGGGACAGCAGGATCAAGCGCAACTGTAGGGACACCAACGACTGTGATCTCTCCGCTCACACCGAACTTGATTTGAAGAATTTCCACCACACCTCCGAGCCGTGCGTTCACCTGCAACCACCCATCCCGCATGCCAATATTTGGATCTTTCAGGAAGACACCTTTGGCGTAGTCACAGGCCTTCGACTCGATTGTGGCACACGGGTAGTATTCTCCTGGATGCTCTTTACTTCTAAAAAGGGTCGCAACTACAAGGGACTCCGCGTCAGCACGTGCAAGAAACACCGGCACGGTTACTACAATCGGACCGTCCAGTCTACCTCCTGTCGCAATTGCGTCTCGCATGCTTTGTACAGATACGGAGGCCTCCGTAGTAGCGTTCCGGCTCCCGGCATAATGACCATCGACATACAATGCCTGCTCAAGCACCGCTTCGAGCGTGTACGTGCCCGGTGCTGTCAATAGCGTGGTCGCGCTGACGCCTGAGTTGCCGACCGCCTTCAGTGGCACCTCGGAACCATTCTGGTCGAGCAGACGGACCGTGATCGTTCCGGGTCCCGACTTAACGGTGCGCACGAGCAACTGATCTTCTAACGGACGGTTAGGAGTTCCTGGTGAGTAGATGATCGCAATCCTGGCGATTGCTTTACCTGTTACGCTCGCCTCTGTTTGTACACCTTTCCCACAGCCAATAATTCGCCCCTTTTGCCAAAAGCCACCATATACCATGGTCGTGGCAGACAAGCCCATCCGGTACACACGAAACTGCGGCGATGACTGGTTTGTGACTTCAACCTTGCCGCCTGATTGCGAGACTTTAGCATTGGTCTTGCTGCAACTCTTCTCGTAGTCTTGACCTCGCTTACTTGCAGTCGCCTTAGAACTACCATCTGCCTGTGACAGGCCGGACTCTACCCACTTTTCACCAGTCACCTGTCCGGCCAGCTCCGAATACGACGAGAGTGTAGCGCCCAGAGTGGATTCGTAAGCTGGAGCAGCCTCAGCGGCGCGAGGCTGCATCCACTGATCGTCAGGTACGGTTCGAGTCTGTCTTACGAAGCAAGCGGTTGCAAAGAACATTAGCATTACGGGCGTTATGCTCGGCCCGACCCTAGACAACAGTGACCCCTTCGGTCCAAGGAGTAGACCGGTCAGACGCGACAGCCTAGATGATGGCGGCAACCCAGTCGGGCTGGACGAGTTTAGTAGCGGTCTCATATTCACCTTGGATGCCGTAGATACCTGTTGGTGTCCGCCCTAACCGCGCATGTCACGGACGCAGATTGAGGCGTGAGGCGCTTCGCATCAGTGCCGTTCCTAGTCAGACTGTTGTCTAGTGCTTCAGGGCTTTCGACCTTTCGTCGGTCGGCTGCGAGTTGCACCCCTCCGGTGGTCACGCTGCGGCCCGAAGCCGCTCCTGCTTGAGCCGACGCCGCTCGGCCCCTGCTCTGTCCAGTTTCTCCGCCCTATCAGTGCGACGCGCGAGCGGATCACCGCGGTAGAAGTCCGCTGGCGTCAGGTAACCGAGCCCCGCACGCAGCCGCCGCTCGCTGTACTCTTCGACCCACACGTGAATCAACTCGCGTGTCCGGAAAAGCGTTCCGAGTTCGTCGTCCGCCGGTGCCTCCCGCGCCGAGCGATGGAACCGCTCCACCAGTTCGTTCGACTCCGGGTGACGCGTACGGATCCGAATGTGCTCCACTGAGAAGCGCCGCATCAGGTCCTTGAATTCCGCCGCCGTGAACTGGCTCCCGTTGTCCGTCACCAGCTTCGGATGGGCCCCTGTGACCTCCAGCGCCTGCTGGAGGACGAGCCGCACGTCGCTGGCCGTCATCGTCGTGAGCAACTCCCAGTGCACCACGTAGCGGCTGTACGCGTCGAGCACCGTCACCAGGAAGTACGACCCAGTACCACGCATCGCCGATCCGCGGGTACATGAGATCCGTATGCCACAGATCCGTATGCCACCGCTCGTGCGGACGCTCCGGTTTCGCCGGCGCCTCCCCGCTCCGCGTACCGCGCTTCCAGCGATGGAGCAGATCCGCGTCGTCGAGCACGCGGTAGATGCTCGAGGGGCTCAGGTACGCCACGCCCGCGTCGATCATCTGCCAGGCGAGCCGACGGTAGCCGTCCTTCGGGTGCGCCAGCGCATAGTCGAGCACCGCCCGCTTCTCCTCGGCCAGGATCGCGTCACATGTCGGTGCTGCCGTCGACTGATCCGCCAGCGCATCGCGAGCAGCCCACCTCGTCCAGTCGCGGTAGCGCGCCTTCGACAGCCCGAGCCGGTGCAGGATGCGGCGCACGGTCCATCCGGTCCGCTCCTGCGTGCGCGTCACGAGTGCGCGTCACGAGTGCGAGGAGCTCGGCCTTCACCTCGGCCGAGAATCGTGTCGACTCTCGCACCGTCAGAGCGCCCTTTTTAGCCGGCTGCCCTGCATCGCAGGGCGACCGGCCAGCGCCAGGTTCTCCTCGAGCACCTAGGAGACGACCCGACGCTACTTTGCGAGTTCCGCCTGCAGCCGTGCAATCTCACAATCCTCCTCCCGGACCGCAGCGTAGCGTGGGTGGGGCTTCCCACCCAGCACCTCACGCATCGCCGCCTTTGCCTCGTGTTCCCACAAGTAAAAGGTCGTTTTCTCGAGCCGGTAGCGCCAGAGCACCTCGGCCACCGTCGTTTCCGGCGCTAGCGCCTATCCAAGAATCTTCAGCTTCTCATCTGCCGAGAACTGCCGCCCCTTGGTACGCCTCGCACCGCGGCTCGCCTTCCCGGTCTGCTCGGTCATCGCTCCCCCTCCCTCCACGCTCCGGCCACTCGCCGGTCGAGGGAAGAGTGTAACTCGCTCACGCCGCCCGAAAGCGCGATTTCCGGTGAACCACTACAGTCAATTTGGGACCATAACGACCGCTGCTATACAATCGTCTTCCCAACCCTAATCACTTCGTACACTGTGCTAGCAGGGACCTCGACGAATCTGAAAGCCGGGCGCACCACACTTTTGAATAGCCTTTAATCCAAGTGAAAGAGCATTAGCTGCTTCTACCGTGTGCTGTTGCCCGCTGGGGACGCAGGTCACGCAGTAGGTACCGCGCAGTACAGAAGAGGCTCCGGCAGATTCTGTCTTTTGTCCTACACCTCCCGCCACAAACTGCTCGAGACGCCCAGCGATACCATCCAGCGCTCCGTCCGACAGAATAGGATCGCAAACGAACACGTCTGGCGCCTTGCTTTTCTCTGTCATCATCCTTCCGGTTTGAGCGTGAGTACCGCAACGACTGCGCACATTAATCACGCGGGGAAAACAGCAGACCTGAGGACTCGTTCAACGAGGCGATTCTTAGCGCACCACAGCCTCCGGCTGGTACGAAGCCCGTTTGCAACTGATTTCCCCACCCGCTGTTTGTGTTCGGGTCGGAACTGGTGCCCTAGGAGACCCAGTTTCGCGAAACGTGTATGTTCGCCATAGAGTTTGAGATCTCGAGTGCATTAATCCCTGGCATTGTGTCAAAGGCCCATCAGCTCGTGTCTCTGCGCGGGGCACATACTGCCTGTAGCTTGTCACTGCAAGTGTCCCGCTCCACCAACACGCTGCCGGGCACTACTTGTCGGCCGGGACTTTTCTTAGGCTAACGGTCCAGCTCGAAGCGCAACCCGCAAGATCCGATGAGCGCTACACAGTGCACACAACGACACGAGTGTCAAGGGTGTATATTGTAAACATTGTGAACCAGCCAGGTGAACCGCCCCGGGTTTGCAGGCTCTCCCGCAGCTTTCGTGGTTGGCCTAGGTGCAATACTGTTCAGTTAGCGATCCTAATTGTATACTCTTGTCCGACGCCAACTCA
>CALCHX010000138.1 GCA_937906875.1 uncultured Gemmatimonadota bacterium
CTCCTGGGACGCGACCGTGGACGCGCTGCTGGACGTGTACCAGCGGGCCGCCGCACCGGCGTTGGCCGGTCTCGGGGCCGGGGCGTGACCCAGTCCGCGGCCGCTCCCTCCGCCGCCGCTCCCTCCGCGGCGTGTTAGTGAGGCAGGCAAATATGCCGGGCTGGGTAACACGCGCGGAGAATCTGACGGGGGATCTGGCGGGGGATCCGAGGGGGGCCGGGGCGTGACGGCGGGGGACGTCCGCTCGACCATCGAGCGTGCGCTGGACGACATGGACGCTCCGTTCCTCCGCGAAGGCGGCGACGCGTTCCTGGTGACTCTGCCCGGTGTGCGGCGGCACCGAACCCTGGTCTGGCTCGTCGTCGGCGCGCACGAGCTCTTGGTGGAGTCGTTCGTGTGCCGTCACCCGGACGAGAATCACGAAGCCGTGTACCGATACCTGTTGCAACGCAATGCTTCTCTGCGCACGGTCGCCTACGCGGTGGACGCTTCGGGGGACATTCACCTGGTCGGTCGACTCGCCCTGGGCGGCGTCACGCCCGAGGAGATCGACACGCTGCTGGGCGTCGTGCTGGAGACGTCCGACTCGGACTTCAACCAGATTCTTGAGCGCGGGTTCACGTCTGCGATCCGGCGCGAGTGGGCCTGGCGGATGTCGCGCGGGGACTCGGTGAAGAACCTGGAGGCGTTCCGGCACCTGATCGCTGGGTCGTGAGTCCTGGCGGCGGTTGTGTGGAATCCGGGCACTTAGTCGAGGCTGGAATGGAACTTCGCGTGCGTGGACTCGGCGGCACCGCGGGCGCCCAGGTTCTGCAGCGCCTCCACAAGGGCCCGGTTCGCGCGTTCATCGTAGGGATCCGTGGCCAGTATCTGACGGGCTGCATCCGCCCGTCGCCAGCTCGACCGCGTCACCGCGATGACGGCATGCAGCAGCGCCACCTGCATCGCAGCGCATTCGTCGCGGAGCGCCGTCGCCCATTCGGCGAAGGGCTCATCGGCGAACGCCTCGCCCCGGTAGTACGAGAGCGAATCCGACAGCGCCCGCTCGGTGAGCGCCTGTTCGTCCCCGTTCAGGTGATCGACGCGCTCGCTCGATGCGGCCTGGTGCCGACCTGCCGGCGTCCCCCGGGCCAGAGCCGCCGCACCGGTACGCAGGAACCACTCTGCATCGATCGTCACGTGATCCACGTGCAGCCGGACCGTGTCCCTCGTGGTCCCGACAAAGTGCTCGCGGTCGAAATCCGCGGCGGGATCGAGTGCCCGCCGCACGGTGGAGACCGTCACCGCAAGCCGGTTGCGCAATCGGGACGGGGCCTGACCGGGCCACAGGTGTTCCATCAGCAACTCGCGAGACACCGGGCGGCCGCGGAACGTGACAAGTATGCACAGGAGTTCGCGGGCTTTTCGGGACGTCCAGGCGGTGACGCCGCCGGGCGCTGAGCGCACTTCGAAGCCGCCCAACACGGTGATCGTGGGCGCGGCCGCCTGTACCGGCGCCTGTACCGCTGCTGCTGCGGGTGGGGCCGCCGCTGACGCTGCTGCTGCCGGCGGCGCGGCTGCGTCGGAAGGTCGACGAGACATTGACGTGGTGCGAAGGAAGAGCCGGTGCTCCACGGCCTCCGCCCGTGCCCATAGCCAGGGATAATCGAGCCGGCGCGCGCCCATGATGCCTTCCCGCGCGTATCGCCGGGCCTCGGCGAGCGGGGAGCCGGCGTCGAGCAGCACCTCGGCCAGGTCGAATTGGCCGCGCACCAGCCAGGGGTGGGCAGCCGCGGCGGCACTCAGCTCGATTTTGGCGGTGAGGTGCCGGACGGCGTCGGCCACATCGCCGAGGTAGCGGCTGAGCAGGCCGAGCGGCCGGTCGGTGGTGCCCCAGCAGCCGAATCCGTTGCCGATCAGCACGATGCGCCGCGGGTAGGGCGACAGCATGCGCCGCACTGTCTCGGCCAATGCCCGATCGTCGAGAAGCACGCTGAGCTCGGCCAGCAGCGACATGCGCAGCAGCCAGTCCCGGTCACGCGGTAGCGCCTGGATGTCGCCGAGGGTGTCCAGCACGCCGCGCGCGGCGGTCTTCCTGTCCTGGTGCGCCCAGATCCAGGCGAGCATGAGCACGTGTGACGATTCGGCGGGCTCGTCTCGGCGCACCCGGAGGTAGCGCGCTTCGAGTTCGTCGAAGCGCCCCTGGAACCAACGGATGGTGGTGAGCGGGCCGAGAGCCTGTCGGTCTGTGACGGAGGCCGCCAACAGCGCTTCGGCTTGCGACGGGTCGCCGTCGAGGATGGCGCGCAGCCCCCGCAACCAGTCGAGCACCCGGCGGCATTCCGGATCGGGGTGCATCGCGCACCACTGGTCGAGTTTGCCGAGAGTCGCGTAGATGTCGGCGATCTTCTCGGCTTCGAGCAGCGTCATCAGGTGCAGCCGCCAGGCTTCGGCGACCAGAGGGCCGTCTGCCGTCGTGCGGGCCTCGTCCAGGGCGCCGGCGACACCGGCGAGCCGGGCGTCCAGATCGTCGGGATCGGCGGTCTCTCGCCAGCGTTCGACGTGCCGGCGCGCCTGAAGGATCGGGTCGGCGAGAGAGGTCATGGCAGACGTCGACTTTCCATATTGACGCCGATGGTATCCGCGAAACGGGCCGGTGCCCAGCGCGGCAGAACCCCATGTCGACGGCGATCATCGCGATGTTTTTTCATACTGCTCGAACAATTCTGGAAACCCGCTGACACGGGCGTTTCTACGCTCGTGGACAACCGTGTCCGCGTACCCGTGGCCGGCACTCGAACTCAGGAGCACACTTCATGCGATTGGCACCTGCCATAGGTGCGCTGCTCTGCGCGTCCGTTCTCGTCCTGGCCGGCTGCTCGTCGGCGGCGGAGGATGGCGCGCAGATTACACGTAGCGCGCAAGACGTCGGCGAATCCTCGGCCGAGAATAAGAGCAGCGCAGCTACCGACGATGCCGCCGGTGACACGGCCGCCCATGACGCAGTCTCCGGCTCCGAGGTCGCTGATACGGAGTCGGATACCGACCCCGAGACCGCGATGGCGGACTTTGATGCGCTCTTCGGCGAGGGCGGCTGCATGGAGGTGGCGAATGTGTTGATGGGCTGGGGGTTCGCTTTGCTCGGCCCGTTGATGGAAGGTACGACACTCACCCAGCAGGATGCGGACGAGATGTTCCCCGCCACCGGCGCCTTGCCTGCCGAGATCGAGGCGCACGTCGCGGTGCTGCGGACGGCGATTGACGGCGCCGTGGGTAAGCCTCAGAGCACTGTCATCGAGATCGTCGGGTCTCCGGAGGTAACCGACGCGATGAATGGGCTGACGGCCTACTCGGAGAACCTCTGCGGCGGCGAGTCGGCGGGCTGATGAGCGAGATCATCGGTTTCACCGACAATATCCGGGACCTGTCCAACGAGAACGGCTACCAATTCGAGTTCGTCTGCGAGCGCTGTGGCAACGGCTATCGATCGCCGTATCGCAACAATGTTGCCGAGCGCGGCCGCGGCCTGCTGCGCAGTGCCGGCTCGTTGTTCGGCGGGAAGCTGGAGCAGCTATCTTCCGCATCCATGCAGCTCAGCTACGACCGGGGCACCAATTCGAAGGCGAAGGACAAAGCGATGGCCGAGGCCATCGAGTCCGTGCGCGATCAGTTCCGGCAATGTCGCGGTTGCGGCAACTGGGTGTGCGAACCGGTGTGCTGGAACCACGAGATCGGCCAATGCCTGGTGTGTTCGCCCTCGATCGCCGAAGAGATCTCCAAGGCGCAAGCCGCCGCGCAGATCGAACAGGTACAGGACAAGGTGCGGCAGACCGACTGGACCGCCGACCTCAATCTCACCACCCGCGCTCGGGTGGCTTGTCCGCACTGCCAGGCACAGGTCGATGGTGGCAAGTTCTGTCCGCAGTGCGGTGGGCAGCTCGCCGCAATGACGTTCTGCACGGAGTGCGGTAGCCAGCTGGCCCCCGGTGCCAGGTTCTGCCCGGAATGCGGCACACCCGCCGGAGGATGACCGTGGATCGCGCGACATGCCGTCGATGACGAGGGCCGGACGGCGAGACCGTCGATGACCACGTACTCCGCCCACATTGACGGTGTTCCGGGCACGGTCGGTGTCGGACCGCACGGCCTCGACGCGGCCGGACGGACCCTCTCCTGGGTCGAGATGGATGGCGTGGCGGTCCGTGGCCACGTCATCGACCTCACGATGCACGATGCGCCGCGGCTCACCGTCACCCGGCTCGGGTCGCGCTTCGATGCGTTCGTCGCTGAACTCGACGAGGCGCGCGCACGCGCACGGCGCGCGGCCCTGTTGCAGTGGACCGGGACCCCGGAGATCTCCGCCTTCGTTCAATCGCCGGGGTCCCCGGACGACGCGCCCGTGGGTGTTCACGTGTTTGCGGACGGGTTCACCGTCGAGCCGCGGATCGGCGTGCCGGAGCTAGTGCCCTACGGCCTCGTTACAGGGGCCACGCGGGACGGATACCGGGTCACATTCCAGCGGCGCGGGGACTCGGCGGTGACGGTATCCAGGCTGGGCCCGCGTACCGACGAGTTCCTGGCGGTGGTCGATCGCTGCCGTGCACATGAGAGTGCCGCGATGGCAGCGGCCTTCGCGGGGCTGGACGAACGACTGTCCGGGCTTGCCGCGCCGAATGGATGGGCGATCGCGCCGGAGCAGGCGGGTGCGTTCCGCGGCGCGTTGGTAGATGCCTTCTCAGCGGGGTCGCGGGCGGAGGAGATGGCGCATCTCACCGGTCTGGCCCGGGGCGGGATGCGGTACGGGGTCAGCCTGCAACCGGAGGGGCCGATGCCGTTTGTGCTGGCCACCGGCCGCACCACGACTGCTGTCGAATCGGCGGACGACGGCGAGGCCCGTGCCACCTACATCTTTTCGACCACCAACACGGAGGCGCTGAACCATGCACTGATCATGCTCAGTTTCCGCCGCGAGGCGATCCACCTGTCCGCGGCCGAGCTCGGCCGCTGGACCTTGGCCGCCCGGACGCTGCCGATCGTGGCGTGGGCGCGCTCGATGTTCGTGGCGCGCGTGGTCCATGACGACAGTTGGGCCGACAAGGTCACCGCCGCGTTGCGGTGACCGGTATACCGATAGCCCCGAAGACCGACACCTGTGTGGATGCAGTGAGAGGACTTACGCCATGCCGATAGCGCGTCGCCGCATCCGGGCTGCCCTTGCCGTCGTTGCCATCGCGGCCATGACGGCGTCGACGGTGGGCCAGGCGCCGGATGCCACCGCGCGGATCGGCGGCCAGCCCGCGCCCGCGCGGTCTGGCGGTCAGCCGGCCGCGGCGGATACGGCCGGGTTCGACTGGGCCTCTCTGGTGCCTACCGCGGCGTCGCTGCAGAGCGTCGCGGCGGGCGTCCCGGACGATCCCATCGCCGCGGCGGAGCACCTGGCCGAGATCGTCTGGGGCGACGACTCTCTCGCCGCCGTGTCGGCCACGGGAGAGATCCTGCGCCGGGCCGGACTGCCGTTGGTCAGTGTCGACGGCCCGGTCGTGGCGCTGCCCGAGGGCGGCGTCATCACCGACGCGCCTGTGCTCGTCGAGCTGCTGCCGACGCTGACCGATGCCGCTCGAGCCGGCACTATGCACACGCCCGATCAGGTGGCCGAACTGCTCGAGGTAGTCGGGTTCGCCGCAGAGGTGCCTGACGGACGCGACGTGGTCGGTCTACTCGCGGCGTGGGGCAAGAGCTACGGCGACCGGGGTCCCGACGACATCGCCGAGGTACGCGGCGCCGGCGCTGCCGCCCGGGCGCTCGCCCGCATCCGGGGTCAGCTGCTGGTTCCCGCCACGGTCGCGACACCGGAGCAGCAGCGGCTCTTGGCGGGCGATCCTGGCGCTTTGCCGGGTGTCGTCAGCGATTGGCTGACGTCGCCGACCGCGGTAACGGGCATCGATCCGATCACGACGGTGATGCTGCTTGCCCACGCAGGCGGTGAACTGGCCACCGATGTGTCGGTGACGCCCGCGTCCAGGGGGCTCCGGGGGGCTGTGGCCGGTGCCTTCCACGGGAATGGAGGCGGATCGGGGTGCGAAGCCCTGGAGGACGCGTCCGACTCGCGCGCCGACACCGAAGTCAAGGGCGGCGCGAAGGAGTATGTCAAAGGCGAGACGCGGGACGCGGCAGAGGCGGCGGCGGAACGGTACGGGGGCACGTCCGGCAAGAAGTGGACCAAGGCCGGGGGCGAGGCGTACGACAAGATCACCGACGCGATCTCCGTGGTTCTCTTGCTGTTGGGCGCGAAATTGGAACTCGAGGCGGACAAGACGGCGACGCACTTTCGGCACAAGCCAGGTGATCGCAGCGGGGACGTGACAGTGACTGCGACGGCGTCATTCTCGTCCGCGCTCGCGAAAAGACACCTGGCGTGCTGGAGCCTGATCGGCATCGACGTGCCACCCGACGGGAAGCTCGAGGGCTACACCGTCAATTGGCGCATGTCGAAAGCGCCGCAGGCGTTCCAGGCGTTCAGCGACAGCCGCGACAAGTTCGCCAAGGGGGATGTCACCGGCCCGGACGGGGTCTCGACCGTGTCGGTGTACCCGCGAACGGAACTCTCTCCACCCGATGACGGCGAGACGCAGCCCGAGCTGACCGTGAACGCGACCGTTTACGCCGGCCTGGACAAGGACGACTTCCCTTGGAAGCTTTCGGATCTCGTGGACATCGCCACCTCGGGTGGGCTCGGCGGAGCCGCCCTGAAGGCGCTGTACGCGCTGCTGATGAACCTGGTCAAACGGGGCGCGCTGCCCACCATGGCGATTCACATTCCCGTGACGTATCACGGCCAGATGCCGTTCGTGATGATCGGCGACATGAATGCCGCCTCGTCGTTCGTGTCGATTTCCATCGATTTCCGGGCGGACCTCTACTCCTGCACCGGACCTCTCGGGCCGTGGCAAGGCACAGCAGGTTCCGGCGGAGACGTGTCAATCCGGCACACCGGCTCCGCCCCGCAGATCTCCGGCAGCGGACAGGCCGACGTCCCGATCCGCTTCGAATTGGCGAAAACCGCGCAGCCCCAGCGTTTTCACGTCGCCGATGGCGTAGGGATTGAGGTCGAGCTGGATGTTGGCGAGGTGGAGCGGATATTGAACCCGACTGTGGTCCGCGACATGTACGACAGCATGCAGGGCAAGGCGGTGGTGGTCGGCACCGGCACCTGGACGCTGGAGGGTCAGGAGGTTGCCCGCCAGCTGGGCGGCGCCTCGACGATGAGCTGGGCCGCCGGCAGCGAACGCTTCGACGTGGTCAGCCGCACGACCGATGACCGCTGCGGCGGGTCGTCGTACTGGGCCGACCAGCGCTTCGACAGAACCGAGAGGGGCTGATGGGTGTGACGACGACGGGGGAGCGCGCTTCGTCCGGGAAGGCTGCGCCAGGCGTCTTTGCGCTGGTAGCGGTTGCCTGCCTTGCTTTTTCTGCCTGCACCGCCGGCGGTGGCGCAACCGACATGGGGGGTCCGACGAGTGCGCCCGGTGACGCGCCGGCTGCCGGAACGGGGACCGAGCCCGGCGATGCGGCCGGCCCGGCGACGGGGAATGCGACCGGCGGGCCGGCCGGTGCCGCGCCCGTCCTGCCGCCGCCCGCGCGACCGCCGGCACCTGCCGTGGAGTCCGGGGCCGAAGCCGCTCTCGCGATGATGCCGGGGCTCTACGGCCTGGTGCACCTGCGCACGGAGGTGCTCGACGATCGCATCACGTTCGAGGCGGATGCCGATTGCGACACCGTCCTGGACATCCTGCAATCCGGGCAGTGGGCGCTGGAAGTCCGCGACGACGGCGACCTGGGCGGGGCTGTCGCAGGTGAGTCGGATTCGGCCGCCGAAGGGGCCGAAGACGCCGTCACCCGGACCGCGACGCTACGGCTCGGTGACGACGTCGCGCAGGTGCAGCTGAGCGAATTCGGCGCAGTCTGCTCCGGAGCCATCGAACCGCCGGCGGGCTGAGGGTTCGCGCGCCGCAGAGCAGCGCTGGCACCATCGACTGATTCCGCGCCTCGGAGCCGGCCGAGCAGCAGTGTCGGGCCCGTGCACACGGGATCGCAGAGCCCGCGCGAAAAGCGTCATCCCCGCGGTGCGGCAGAATGGGCGTCGTGACTTCTACTTTGATCCTGCTCCGCCACGGCGAGAGCACCTGGAATGCCAAGAACCTGTTCTGCGGCTGGGTGGACGCCCCGCTGTCCGAGAAGGGCACCGCCGAGGCCTCGCGCGCGGGTGAGTTGATGAAGGCCGCGGGCGCGCTGCCCGACGTGCTGCAC
>CALCHX010000139.1 GCA_937906875.1 uncultured Gemmatimonadota bacterium
CCATTGATCGCGGCATCGGCGTACCGGCTGGCAAAGGTGTAGCTGTTCGCACGGATCCGTGCCGGGTCGGGCGGGAGCAACGGCGTTGCGACGATCCGTCCGCGCACGTCCACCGTGGAATCCGTGGGGTCGGCCAGCCAGAGCACCGCACCCTCGGTCTCCACAGGCAGGACGACAGTGGGGATCATGTCGCCAAAGAGCGTCATCGTCTGTCCGCCTATGCTCGCCCTGCTCGCCGTCTCCGACACGCGCGTGCGCGTGATGTCGAACCACTGGAAATAACTTCCGTCGTCCCCCATCGGCTCCAGTCCGATGCGACGATACTGCTCGGCCACCCAGATGGAGGCGCGCAGTTCGTCGATCGTGCCACCCTCGCGGCCGCGCATCCCGGGCGAGGCCATCTCCCCGACGTCGTGGCGGAGGTCGGCTTCCCGAATGGACGTCATCGCGGCAGGGACCTGCGCGGAGAGTGGGGCGGCGCCAAGCGAAACGAGTACGCCGGCGAGAAGCGATCGGATGGTAGGTGACGTGCGAGCGCGAGGATGATGGTGGATCGACCGACGAGAGAGGGCTCCTGTCGAATCTGCATCATCATACCGGCCACGTCACGTGGCCCACGGAAACTGATCCGCGGAAGCACGGCCGACGCACACGGCGAGGTCGGCGCGGCATCCGCCGGATGGACGACTCAGAAGCTGATCATCACCTTTATGGCTTCCCGCTCATTCATCGCCCGGTAGCCGTCGGGCACGCCGTCCAGGTCGGTGACTCTATCCAGCACACGACCGGGCTCGATCCGTCCCTCCATCACATCGGGCAACAGTTCCGCCATGTACGCACGCACCGGTGCCGGGCCACCGGCAATGGTGATGTTCTTCCGGAAGGTGGACTGGGCAGCCGGCATCGCGGCGTCCTGGGGTACGCCGACACGACCGACTGCGCCGCCCGGGCGCGCTATGCGGAGCGCCGTATTCGTAGACTCTTCGTAGCCCACGCATTCGAGAACCGAGTGGGCGCCCAGCCCGCCGGTCAGCTCGAGGACTCGCTCGATGGCCTCCTCGCCGCGTTCGCTGACGACATCCGTCGCGCCGAACTCCCTTCCCAGCGCAATCCGATCAGCGTGACGGCCGAGCAGGATTATCTGCTCGGCGCCGAGCCGCCGCGCCGCCAGCACGCCGCAGAGACCGACGGCGCCGTCGCCCACCACGGCCACGATCCTTCCCGCGCCAGCCCTGGCGACGACGGCCGCGTGATGCCCCGTGCCCATGACGTCGGAGAGCGTGAGCAGCGACGGCATGAGGGAGTCGCCGCGCCCTAACGGAAGCGCGACGAGCGTCCCATCCGCCTGCGGCACACGGACCGCCTCGCCCTGGCCACCATCCAGCTCCGTCCCACCCCAGAAACCACCGTGGAGACAGGAGGTCTGAAGCCCCTGTTCACAGAACTCGCAGGTGCCGTCCGACCACATGAACGGCGCGACTACCACGTCACCCCGTTTCACCGAGCGCACGTCGGCACCCACGTCCTCCACCACGCCAATGAACTCGTGCCCCATTCGCAGGCCGGTGTCGGTATGCTCCAGCTTCCGATATGGCCAGAGGTCACTGCCGCAGATGCAGGCATGGGTGACGATGACCAGCGCATCGGTGCGCTCCACTATTCGTGCCTCGGGCACGCTCTCGATGCGCACGTCGCCTGCACCGTACATCACTGTGGCTCGCATCATGGCAGTTCCGTTTGTTGAAGCTGGGAGAACAACGTACGCCCACGGCATGTTCCGCTGGCGTCGCTCCGACAGTGGCCTCTCCTGGTGAGCGGCGACCTGGTCGCGGTGCTGACAGGCTTGTCGCCGGCGCACCGGATCAGGCTATTACCATCCAGAAGCCATCATTCCCCGTGCCTGAGCTAACTCTAATGAGGAAACCTCAGAAGAATCGGCCCATGTTCATGCGCTCATGGCGAGCTGTCGACGTCCCGCGCTCCCTTTCACTGCTCAACCGCAGTCACACATACACGGACCGTGGCCTCGCAACGTGCCTGTCATCACGGTCCGCGCTCGGCCGCCCTCAGAGCACTGCGTGAATCGACTCACAGACACCGGATATCCTGCATGACATCACTCTCGGCACGACTACGCGATCAATTTGGCGAGCTGGACATCCACCTCTTCGATCAGTTCCTGCGCTGCCGGATCGCCGAGGGGATGCGCCTGCTCGACGCCGGCTGCGGCGCGGGTCGCAAGCTCGTCCTGCCTCTCCGCGAGGGCTTCGACGTGCAGGGAATCGATGAGAACGCCGAGGCCATTGCCGGCGTGCGCCGGCTGGCCGCGCGCCTGGCACCGTCGCTGGGGCCGGGCCGCTTTCGCGTGGAGCGGGTGGATGAACTGTCGCTCCCCGACCAGTCGATCGATGTCGTCATCTCCAGCGCCGTGCTGCACTTCGCGCGAGACGACGAACACTGGCGCGCCATGGTCCACGAGATGTGGCGTGTGTTGGCTCCCGGCGGCATCCTCTTCGTCCGCCTGGCCATGTCCCTTGGCCAACCCGGGCTACAGCCATTGGGCGGTCGCCGCCATCTGATGCCGGACGGCAGTGCCAGGTACCTCGTGGACGCGGAATGCCTGCTGGAGACGACCGCGGAGCTGGGCGGGTCGCTGGTCGATCCGATCAAGTGCACCATCGTCCACGACCTTCGCTCGATGGGTACCTGGATCCTACGGAAGTGACGCCCCTGTCGCCCGCGCGGGATAGTGTTCCGCGAGGTAGGCGACGACGACCGACTGCTTGCCGGCGGGCACGGGGGCACCCCAGGCGATCATCTGCGTGACTGTCTTCTCCCACGCGGCGGCACTCTTGTGCTGCTGCTCGATCATCGTCACGGCGTGACAGATGAGGCAACTGCCGAGCACCAGTTCGCGGCCCGCGCCGGCGGGTAGACGCGCCGTCGCGGCGCGCTCCTCTTCATTGACGAGTGCCACGAGCGACGCCGGTGGTGGGGGCGCCACGCGAGCGGCCATGTCGGCTGGAGCCACGGGGACTGCCGGTCGCGCCGGCGGCGTGCCCTGCTGGGAGGTGAATCCGGGCGTGGGAGGATTGGCCGCGCCGAAGTCCGACTGCTGGACACCGCCGCCACCAGCGCCGGGTGCACTGTCGATGTCCGCGGCACTGCTGGCAGCACTGCCTGCCGGCCTGACGTGGTCGCGACCACAGCCGGTCAGAACGCAGAGCATGACGATCGAAGCGATGGCAAGCAGACCCGGGCGTGACACCAGTGCCGCATGATCCTGCCGCATGCTCGCGCTGGTGACGGCATCGCGTTCATTCGACATGGACGGGCACCCGATGGATCGAGTTGTTGGCGTAGCCACCCGAATTGGGCGTTGCCTGCATGGGTTGCGTCACGCCCGCACTGTCGGTGGCGCGGGCCATCAGCACTGCTGGACCGGAGTTCAACTCCGTTGCAGCCTCCCAACTCCTCCATGCTCCGCGCCGCGCCGATCCCTGCAGACGGGCTGGCTGCCACGTGTGGCCACCGTCAGTCGATACATCCACCGAGCGGACGTCAGCCGCTCCACTCCATGCCTGGCCACGCATGACGACCACTCCCGCGCGCACGCGCTGGTTGGCCAGCGGCGCGGCGATCACCGACTTGGTGACCATCGTCGTCACCGCAGTGCCGTCGGCGTAGCGGTAGCCGTGCGACATGAAGTGATTGTCCGACTCCACCGGCATCGCGTGCACGTGCGTCAACCACTTGGTGGAAGCCATGCCGAACCAGCCGGGCACGATGAGGCGCAGGGGACCGCCATGCAGAAGTGGGATCGGCCTGCCGTCCATCTCGTAAGCGATGAAGGCGTCGTCCAGTGCCACGGCACGCGGGATGCTCCGCAGGAATCTGGGCACATCACCAGCCGGCGCACGATCCAGCGCCTCCATCCAGAAATGTCCGGCTTGGGCCATCAGCCCGGCACGCTCCAGGAGTACGGAGAGCGGCACGCCAGTCCACATCGCCGTGCTCACGGCGCCGTACTCCCACTGTACGCCGGAAGTGCTGGGCAGGCGGAAGACTCCCCGTCCGTTGCCCGCACACTCCAGCGTCACCGGCCGTGGCTCACCGCCCAACCGTCGGATCTCATCCAGGGAGAGCGACACGGGGCGCTGGACGAGGCCATCGATGTTCAGCGACCAGGCAAGAGGAAGTTGTGTGGGCGGGCCGAAGTGGCTGCGTACGAAGAAATGTTCAGGAGCTGTCTGGAACGCCTGCAACGCGTGGAGCGGGGCTTCGGCGTCCAACGCGCGGGCGTTCCGGATCACCAGGTCGCCCACTCCCGTTCCGTTCTGTGTGAGCGCGCCCTGACCGGTCAGTCGGCGCGCAAGCAGGCCACCGGCCGCCGCCACGCCAGTCACGACGAGAGCTCGCCGGGTCAGCATCTGCGATGAGCGAGAGCGCGGATCTGGCTCGCCTCCCATGGTACACTCCGCATTGATCGTCACGACGCGCCCCTCGACGATCGCCGGCCGCGCGCCGTGACCGATTCCCGCACGTTGAGGGCCACGACCGGAGGCGCCCTGCCATCCGGCCCGCGACCGACGGGAATGCGGCAGATCCATGGTAGGGATGGCAGAGAGGGCACCACCGCTGGGATGCCCAGCCTGCAGTGCCCTCTCCTGATCGTCCTGTCAGCTACAGAGCTACCTCGTCGCACCCGCCAGGTCGCGGATGGCTCTGGCCATCTCTCGCACGCGGGCAGCATCCCTGGCTCCCGCGACGTCGCCATCCACCTGCGTCGCCAGGCTCATCAGCGCCGTGCGCCGTGCAGCGCCCGTCTGACCCTCGGCGGCGTCCAGTGCCCGGCCGATGGCCGTCGTGCGCGCCGCGGCGAGTCCGTTGCCACGCACCAGTTGGTCCAGATACGACCGCACCACCGGGAAAGCGGCCGGCCAGACGATGTGCGGCTGGCTCTGCGGATTGAACTCGTCCAGCCTGATCAGCTTCGCGGCGGCAATCTCATTGGCCGACAGATGCTCGGACGGCACCAGGTCAAGGATGTCGAGCCCACGCGCCATCTCCGACGAGTAGATGTGCCCGTTGTACCAGTACGCTCCCCATGAGCCGCCGATCGTGCCACGCTGACGGCTCACGGCGCCGCCGGCCGGATCCGGGGCGTCGATCGGGCCACGGTCAAAGAAGCCCATCTCGAACGGTGCATCCGGATCGGTGAAGTCGATCACGTCGACGCCACCCTGATACCACCCCTGCACCATGATGTCGCGACCAGGAACGGGAATCAGCGAGCCGTTATGCGACACACAGTTCTCCTCGGCGGTCTGCGACGAGGGGAGCTTGAAGTACGCGCGCTGCGTGAACTTCCTGTCCTTGCCGATCGTCAGCGTCGTGTTGCCGCCCATCTCCAGTGGGTGCTGCGCCTGGCAGTTGGGGGACGTGCCACCGCCCCACTCGTCGGTGAAGACGACCTTGGATCCATCGTTGCTGAACACCGCCGTGTGCCAGAGCGAGAAGTTCGTGTCCGACACCGCATCCAGGCGGATCGGCTTCTCGGGGTTCGAGATGTCCACCAGCAGGCCGTGGCTGGCGCAGGCGCCGGCGAGCAGCCCCATCTCCGGATACGCCGTGACGTCGTGGCAGTTGCGCGGACCGGCGGCAGCCATCGCTGCCATCATCGCGCTGTCCGCACCGGTCAGGGCGCGCGCCGGACGTGATCCGCCGCCGCGCGCCGGAGCGGCCGTGAGGCCGGTGAAGATCCGCGCACCGGGGATGACCGCGGCGTCCTCGGGCTTCGCCAGTGGCACCTTGATGATGTCCAGCATGTAGAGCGAGTTGGACTCGTCTGCCGGGTCGCTGCCATTGTGACAACCGGCGAGCTCCGTGGCCGGACGCGCACCCTGGTTGCCCGACACGTAGATGTAGACGATTCCCTTGTCAGTCGGGCTGGGAATCACCGTGTGGGTGTGCGAACCCTTGCACGTCTCGACGTTCTTGATGAGGCGCGGAGCGCTCGGGTTGGAGACGTCATAGATACGAACCCCGGCCGTGTGATCGTCGGGATTGGTGACGCCACCGCTCGCGCAGTCCTTGCGGTTACCCGCGCCCTCGGCCGAGATGAACAGCAGGTTGCCGACGATGGATGGATCGCCCTGCGACGTGATGCACTGTACGACCGAGACCATCTTCGGGCTCGCCGGGTTGCTCACATCCCAGATGGAGAAACCAGCGAAGTTGCCCTGATAGACGAGATTGCCACGGAACGCCAGGTCGGAGTTCACGAAGGTGAGACCGCGCGCGGTGTCGAACTGGGCAGGCTTGGGGGTGTGCGACACGAGCCGCATCCCCTTCAGCGCCGTACCGGCGTCACGCAGGCCGGGCTTCAGTCCGTCGCGGGGGTCATTCCCGGGCGGGTACGTCTGTGCCTGCAACACGGATGCACAGGCGATGGCGAGGGCGAACGTAGGCGCTACGACGCGCGTCCAGCGGGCGAGACTCATCAGGCAGGCTCCAGGATTGGGGTTCACATGTCGAGCAGCATCCGGCGCATGAGGCCGATCTCGGCCCGCTGCGTCGTCTCTATGTCATTCGCGAGGACCGAGACATCCACGTCCTGCGCAGCGCGTGGAGAGGCGTACAGTTCCTCGACCATCGTCAGTGCACCCTCGTGGTGGTAGATCATGCCTTCCAGGAACAACCGGTCGAAGGCCGGACCGCGCGCCGCCGCCAACTGGCCTAGCTGCTCGGCGGTCAGCATTCCCTGCATCATCATGGTGCGCCAGGATGATGTGTCCGGCACTGCCTGACCGTTCGCCCGCAACCAGTCCTGCATGAGCGCGATCTCCCCTTCCTGGGAGAGGTCGATCTTGTGGGCCAGCCAGGCCAGACGTGAATTCTCGCTCCGGGATGGAACCATGCGCGACATGTGGATGGCCTGGGCGTGGTGCGCGATCATGCCCTGCATGAACGAGACGTCGGCCGCGGTATACAGCGCGCCGGCTGGAATCACGATATCACCGGCACCGTGCCCATGATGACTCATGCCACCCATCTCTCCCATTGCCGGGGCCGCCGCGGAGGGGGATGGTGTGGCCGGTGTGGCTGGCGTTGCAGCCGCGACGGGTTGGGCAGGCTTCGCCGTGGCGCAGCCCCCCAGCAGCAGAACGCACAATGCCGAGGCCAGCCGGGAAGGAAAGCGGTTCATCTTCATGGCGATACGTTGGTGGTTGGTCAGATCGCGCAGCATCCTGATCGGCGGCCAACGCTCACTCCGCCATCTTCACGCCAGCAGGCTGAAGCCTGCCGGCGAGAGATTCGCGTCCCAGCGAATATACAGCGCGCACGAGGAGGCGTCGTCGAGTGCCGCGGATCACGTGGCGAGGAGAATCCGTGGAGTGTGCAGGTTGGCTCAGCGCGCCCTGAGCTGTTTCCAGGCAACGATGCATCACCGTCGCCGAGGCCGGACAGACTCCCTGGAATTCGACCGACTGCAGAAGGGCTGACGGCACCTCTGCCCGAGTTACCGGTCGGAAGCCGAAGCCTGAAAAATAGCTGGCCGCCGTGGTGGTGAGCAGGTAGAGGTCGCGAACACCACGCGCTTCGACATCACCCATGAGACGAGCCAGGAGGGCCCGCCCGAGCCCCCGCGAGCGCCATCGGGAAACGACTGTCACCGACCTGAGCAATGCCGCGTCACCGTACGCTTCGACCCCTGCCACTCCCACGATCTCGTCGCCATCCTCGGCCACGATGAAGCCGGGAAGAATCTGGCTGACGCCATCCAGCGGCAGATTGCCATGCGTCAACAGAATCTCGATCGCGCCGAGATCGGCGGGAACGGCAGCGCGTAGCCGCGGCTCGCTCGCTGCCCTGGGTATGAGTTGAGTCATGGTCGGACACCCGTCAGCGGCAGCAGTCGTCGTCACAGCCGCAGGAACTCCGAGCACCCTCGGTCGCACCGAGGGCGACCAGTTCACGGGCAGACGGGGGTGTCGTCGGACGCACGGTGCCTCCAGGCTTGGTGGCCCGTACGAAGCCACTCATGACCCGTCCGGCAATCTCGTCGGCCAGCGAGTCGTCCAGCCCCGTACCCTTGAGCAACGCGGACGCGTCGGCGCGATCGTAGATACGGGTCGGCTCGATACTCGGATTCTCGAAGCCAGCTTCAGTCAGGAGAGCCAGGAACTCCGACTCCTCGAGCGCGCCGGACACGCAACCGGTCCAGAGGGACATGTTCTCCTTGATGACATCGGGTAGTCCCTCGCGGACAATGACGTCACTGACCGCGAACCGACCGCCCGGAGCGAGCACGCGGAATGCCTCCCTCATCACCTGCCGCTTGTCGCCGGACAGGTTGATGACACAGTTCGAGATGATGACATCCACCGTATTGGAAGGCAGCGGAATTGCCTCTATGTGCCCCTTGAGGAATTCCACGTTCGTGGCGCCGGCCCTGGCCTTGTTGTCCAGTGCGAGCGCGAGCATCTCATCGGTCATGTCCAGACCGTAGGCCTTGCCCGTCGGTCCCACGCGCCGGGCCGAGAGCAGCACGTCGATTCCGCCCCCCGAGCCCAGGTCGAGGACCGTCTCCCCCTCGCGCAGTTCGGCCAGCGCCGTCGGGCTGCCGCAGCCCAGCGATGCCAGGAGCGCCTCGGCGGGGATCCCCGCCATCTCGCCGGCGTCGTAGAGGTCGGCGGTGATCGGATCCCACGATTCGCTCGTTCCACCACAGCAACCGCTGGATCCCTCAGCAGGACCACAACAGGAGGCAGTGGCTGCGCTATCGGCGACGCGCCTGGCGGTGGCGCCGTAGCGTGCCTTCACGGTGGCGCGGATCTCGTCGAGTGTGCTGGGTGCGCTGGCCGGGTTGAAACGATCGTCGGTGGTCATGTTCCCCTCTCGGGATCAAGAAATATTGATGGGTTAGATACGAAAAATGAGGTTCAAACGCAGCACGTGCCACTGCGGTGCACCGGCAACAGGTTGCCCCCGGGGCGGAGACCGATCGCAAGGTCGCGCACCTCGTCCAGCGTCTCCGGGACGACGCTGTAGTACGACCAGCGACCCTCGCGCCGGTCCGTTACCAACCCGGCTTCCCTGAGCACCCTGAGGTGGAAGGAGAGCCGGGATTGAGCGGCGGCGAGTTCGGTCTGCAGGTCGCAGACGCACAACTCGCCGCCGCGCAGCAGTTCGAGGACAGCCAGGCGAGTCGGGTCGGAGAGCGCGTGGAAGAGCGCCACGGCGCGATCCAGGTCGCGGGTAATGAAGTTGGCGGTAGTCACATCGTCATAATACATCAAGAAATCTTGGTCTGTCAATGGCTGCGTTGTGAAAACCCTGCCCGGCGGCGCCGCATCGATCGACCCGCTTGCTGCGCGGATGGGACGAAGGCCTGCTGGCCGACCTGCAGGCCCATGAGCCTCGCGACCCCGAAAGGACGCATGAACTAGGTAGGCGGCTGCCACACGGCCACACAATCTCCCATGACGCGGAGCTATCCATGTTTCGATTTACGGTTTTCCACCGTCCGGCCCACGAAATCAGGCGAGCCGCTGCAGCATTCACCACTGCGGTACTGGCCGCGTCTGTGACGCTGGTTGTTTCTGCCTGTGGCGGTGGTGGCGACCCGGTCGCGCCGAAGACTGTATCCGTCTCGATCACGCCGACATCGGCCACCGTGAACGCGGGGGCGACGCAGGTGTTCACGGCCACCGTCACCAACTCCACGAACACGGCCGTGACGTGGTCGGCAACTGGTGGAACGGTGTCCGTGTCGGGCGCGTCGGCCACGTGGACCGCACCAGCGGCGGGCGGCAGCTATACCGTGACCGCAACGAGCGCTGCCGATCCAACCAGGAAGGCGAATGCCTCCGTGACGGTGCCCCAGCCAACGTCTACCGTGACACCGGCGGCGCAAACGGTCTATCGTGGTGAAACCGTCACACTCACCGCTGCGTTCTCCGGAGCTGATGCCAACGCATTGACGTGGACCACGACCTGCGGTACGCTCACGGGCACCGGTCAGAAAGTCACGTACACTGCGCCCGACACCATCGGTGCGTGCGCGATCACGGCGCGGAGTACCGCTGACAACGCACGAACGGCCGTTGCGTCGGTTTCCGTTCGGCCGGCGTGGCGGGTGGCGGCCATGGACGACAACGACGACGGAGCATGCACCTGGTCGCACTGCTCGCTACGCGAAGCAATCACTGCCGCCAACGCCAACGCGAACGTTGATACGATCAATGTCGTGAACTCGGCGGCATCCACGATCACGCTGTCAAGCGCCCTGCCCGTGATCAGCAAGCCTGTCCACATCGTCGGGCCGGGGGTCGCGCTGCTCACGCTGAACGCGAACGGGAGTGCGGCGTCCCCGCGTCGCGGGCTGACATTCGTCGGCGATCTCGCGGGTTCGCTGAGCGGCATGACCGTTCGTGGTGGCGTCACCCTGGAAGGCGGTGGTGGCATCAATATCGAAGACCGTGCCAGGGTCGCCCTTACCGATGTGCGCGTGGTAGACAATGAGACGCGGGGCGGCGCTGGTGGCGGTGTGCGGGTGGTCACCAACAGTCAGGCGACATTGCTACGTGTGGTGGTCGATTCCAATCGCGCATCGGCTACGCAGCAGCCTGGCGGCGGCATGGAGGTGACGAATGCTGCAGTGGTCACCATGTCGGGTGGTTCGGTAAGCAACAATACCGTGAGCGACGGATGGGCTGGTGGCATCCGGGTCCTCTCCGCTTCGCTTACACTGGATTCGGTGGTCGTTCGTGGTAATCGCGTGCTGGACGGCAACGGACAGGGAGGGGGTATTCAGGGCGAAGGAGCGACTTCGTCAATCACCCTGCGCGGTACCACCGTGAGGGAGAACAGGGTATTGGCCTCAGGGGGTGGGTTGTCTCTGGGCTCCGGCATTAGAGCGGAGATCACCAATTCCACCATCACTGGCAATACCGGCTCGCTCGGCGGCGGCATTGTGATCGGGAATGCGCCCGATGCCAGGATGACCGGTACCACCGTCAGCGACAACGTTGCCACAACGCGAGGTGGCGGACTGTTCGTGTGGGGGAACAGTACAATCGATATTGACAACGGTATCATTCGCGGCAACAGGGCGGACTCCACCGGCGGCGGCGGCATGTATGTGCAGGACCAGGCAATAGCGCGCCTGACGGAGACAGTGGTCGACTCCAATGAGGCCATGGGTCCGCCAAGCGAGGTCCAGGGCGGCGGTGGCCTGTGGGCAGGACCAGGCACCCACATTGAAGTGACCGGTGGATCGTTCACACGCAATGTGACGTGGACCGGTTGGGGTGCGGCTGTCTACAGCATCGCCAGTACGATCGATCTCACCGATGTGATGGCGCATGACAATCGCGCTGGTGGTGCGGGTGGCGCCTATGCAATAGTCGGGGCGTCGGACGTGACCATTTCCGGTGGTGCCGTGAAGGACAACAAGTCCGTGATCGGTGCCGGCGGCGGTGTGATATTTGCCTCGAATTCGACCGGCACACTGTCAGACGTTGAGGTCTCCGGCAACGTCGCCGACATTCGCGGCGGCGGGATTCAGCTCATCCAGACCTCCAACGTCACACTTGACAATGTCACCATTACGGGCAACGAGGTCCGGCTTGATGGCGGCGGCATTGGAAGCTTTGACGCGAGCGTACTCACCATGAACGGCTCGGTTGTGGACAGCAATCGCGTCCTGGAAGGCACTGGTGGTGGCCTCGGGCGCACCAGTTCGGGCGAGCTGATCATTACCGGTACGCGGTTCACCGACAACACCGCACAAGCACAGGGTGGCGGACTTCAGATCACTGGGTCCGGCACCAGCACATTGCGCAATGTGACCGTGAATGGAAACACGGCCGTGACGAGCGGCGGTGGTGGTATGACGTTTGGCGGCGCCTCAGCCCTCGTTGAGAACAGTACGATCTCGGGCAACAGTTCTAAGGGCGTTGGTGGTGGCATATTCTCGGCAAGCACCGCCATCGGCACATTCCGCAACGTTACGCTGTCGGGTAATAGCGCCCTGGTTGGTGGTGGCATTGGAGCCACGGGGGTGGCGACGATGCTGAACGCCACGATCGTAGCGAACACCGCTACCGGCTTTGGCGGTGGCTCGGGCAGTCAGAACGCAGGGAAGCTCAAGGCTACCAACGTGCTCCTGTCCGGCAACCTGGTCGCTGATGCACCGCAGAACTGCGGTACAGGCAATGGCGGGGCGATCACGTCGAGCGGTGGCAACCTGAGTGACGATGCTGCATGTACCATGTTCACCGACGGCAGTGACATAATCAGGACGGCCGCTGGCGTGAGCACCACGCTGGCGAACAACGGCGGTCCCACCTTCACGCTGGCACTGCTCGAAGGAAGTGCGGCCATCAATGCAGCGGTGGCGTCGGCATGTTCAGCCACCGATCAGCGTGGGTTCACGCGAAAGGATGCGTGCGACATCGGTGCCTTTGAGTTCGGTGGCACAGCGCCGGCAAGTGGTTCCCGCATGGGTCCGACAAGGGCTGCTGCGTCGGCGAGGCGAGGCTCACTCCCACCGAAGTCGGTTGGACGGGCCCTGGCTGGCGGACGCGTACCACCGCCAGTCGTGGTGCCGAGCCGTGGCGACGAGCGCGGGGCTGGCGGCAGCGTCGCCAGTCCGATCATCAGATGAGTTGCTTACGATACGAGGTTGAACGAACGCTGGTTCTGTGAACTCATCAACCTGAACTTCATCATTTACGGCCTCGACGTATCCGGAAGCGGATGATTCCTATCCGCATCCGGATGCGTCGAGGTCGGCGGTGTCTTACCCTGGCATCGCTCTAGCGATGGGCGTGCACGCGGCGCCTGACTGGCGCTGCTTCAGCAACCACATCGTGGTCCGATTCCGACTCACGACTGCGGCGGACCGTTGGCCCAGAAGCTGACACCACGGCCTCGCCCAACTGGAACTGCCCGACGACCCATCTCATCATCTCGGCCTGCCGCGCCAGTTCCTGGGCCGAGCGCGCCATCTGCTCGGCGTTCGTCGCTACCTGCTGCGTGACTCCATTCATCTGCTCGGTGGCCACGGTAACCTGGCGAATTCCTTCGGCCTGCTGATGGGTGGCGACGGCGATCTCGTCGGCCAGTACCACGTGCCGTTCGGCCAGCGTTCCAACACGCGTGATCCCGGCCACTGCCTCCTCGTTCAACAGTCTTCCCTGCTCCGCAGTCGCCACCGAGGCCTCGATCAACGCCGCAGTCTGTCGGGCGGCGTCAGCCGACCGGATGGCCAGCGCACGCACCTCCTCGGCCACCACCGCAAAGCCCCGCCCCGCCTCCCCGGCGCGGGCTGCCTCCACCGCCGCATTCAGAGCCAACAGATTGGTCTGGAAGGCAATCTCGTCAATCGATCTCACGATCTTCGCCGTGGCACCAGCGCTGCCGCTGATCTCGTGCATTGCCGTCGTCAGGCGCTCCATGCTCTGCATGCTGGCTCCCATCTGTTGCCCGACGTCGCCCATGAGGAGCTTCATCTCGGCTGCATGCTCGGCTGTCGTGCTCACCATCGCGGAGAGTTCCTGCATGCTCGAGCTGACCTCCTCGAGCGTGCTCGCCTGCTCCGAGGCACCCTGGGCGAGCGCCTGGGTGCCACTGTCGATCTGGCTCGCCGCATCCGCCACGTCCTCGCTCGAACTAGCGACCTCGCCCAGTGTCGACTCCAATTTCTCAACGGCGGTGTTGATGGAGCTCTTCATGGCCGCGAAGTCGCCCTGATATTCACCATTCATGCGTGCCGACAGGTCCCGATCGGCAACCCTCGCCAGCACCGCCGCGGCCTCGGTGATCGGGCTCACCACGGCGTCCAGCGTCCCGTTGAGGCCACCTACAAGGTCGCCGTAGACGCCCTCGAACGCCGTCGAATCACCACGTTCGCCCAGGCGGCCGGCCTCAGCCGCCACTACCACCCGGCGCGTCTCCTCCACCAGCCGCTGCACGGTTCCGCGTGTCGTCACGAATGAGCGCATCGTCTCCATCGTCTGCGCGGCGATCTCATTGACGCTGCAGGCCAACGCGCCAATCTCGTCTGCCGAGTCGATGTGCAGCTCCGGCACGTCCCTGGTTGGAGTGGCGCGCAAGTCCCCGTGCGCCATCCGCTCGATGGCGTCGCGCAGGTCGGCGATGTAGTTCGAGCGCATCAGCTCGACGTGATTGGCCAACGTGATCATGGGACGCGTGACCAGGCGCACGGCCAGCATGCAGAGCGCGATCGAGAGAACGACGGCGAACGCGGCGAGGCTCAGAACGGTGCGGCGCGAGGCCTGCGCGTCGGCAATCGCGGCTGCCTGCTCCACCCGCGCAGTCTCATTCCGCGCAGCCACGATCGCCGCCAGCGAGACGGCGCTACGCCGAACGTCTGGCGCCACCACGGACCTGTACAAGGCTGCCGCCTGGTCGTTCTCCCCGACCCGGTGGAGTTCGTACCAATCCCGGAGCGACCGTTCCGAGGCGGCATGACTGGAATCGAAGCGGGTGATGAGAGCGCGGGCATCACCGTCGGTCGCGACCGTCCTGTAGGCCCCGACGGCGTCCTCGAGTCGCTGCCTTGCAGCCGTTACGGCGACCTGGGTGGCTCGCTGCTCCTGGGGCGTGAGCGCGGCCATGAACTCTGCCGCCGAGTTGCTGATTTCCCACATCGCAGACTGCGCCTCGCCCAGGTTCGCGCTCACGCCGGACCTCTCGGAATCCAGCACGACCAGGCGCTGCTGGAGCGACGCATGCGCATTCAGGGCGATGACTATCACGCTGACGAGGAGCGCGATTGTCAGCCCGAAAGCGCCGTACATCCTGGTGCGGAGGCTCGATTTCCGGATACCGATGGTAGTCCTTGGGCGGTTGTCGCTACTCATGTGCTGCGCGCTCCGGGGCAGCCGTGGATGTGTCATCACGTTCAATGCACGGCCGACGACCGACCGTACTCCATGCAGAAGGTATCGGCCGCTGTCAGGAAAGCTGGAGCGATGTCAGCCCGACGGTGAGTTGAAGCAGCATTGACTGGAGTCCCGCGCAGCGCCATCGTCCGACGGCACGCGCCGACCGCGGATCGGGTCCTGCCTGCTCACCTGGCTGCCACAATCGCACAGAATTCGATGTCGCCCACCCGTCGTGAAGTCCTGGCTCAACTGGCGCTGCTCGCCCTTCTCCCCGTACCGCGCTGGCCGTCCCGACCGGATGACCCGCTGGACGGCACGATCGCCGACTACCAGGCCGGCCGCCGACGTGGCGACTGGACGGCCGTCGAGGTGACCGCCCGCGCGCTGGATCGCTGCCAGGGCGACGGGCGCAGATGGCGGGCCCTGGACGTGCTCGCCGACAGCGCTCATGCTGAAGCAATCGCGGCGGACGCCCGTCATCGCGCCGGACGCTCCAGAGGACCGTTGGACGGCGTTCCTGTGTTCGCAAAGGCCATCCACGACATGGTCGGACTCCCCACCACCGGGTCGAGCGCCGAGTGGGCGCGTCTCTTCCCGGAGCCGGTGACGCGGGATGCGGTGGAGGTGGCACGACTGCGCGCTGCCGGTGCGATCATTCTCGGCAAGACGGCGGCCGACGATTTCGCTTATCGAGGCAATGGCACCAGCAGTCACACCGGACAGGTCCTCAATCCTCACGACCCCACCGGCACGCGCACACCTGGCGGGTCGAGCGCCGGCTCGGCGGTCGCCGTCGCCGGGGGGATGGCTTTCGCCGCACTGGGTACCGACGATGGCGGATCCAATCGTATTCCAGCCCAGTTCACCGGCGTGGTCGGCATGAAGCCAACCTTCGGACTGGTCCCCCGTAGCGGCGTGATTCCTACCTGGCCGTATCTGGATACGCACGGTCCGCTGGCGCGCACGGTAGCCGACGCGGCGCTGATGCTGGCGGCCATTGCCGGCGCTGATTCCAGCGACCCTCTGGCGCTGGCCGACGCTGCGGCGCCCACGATCGCTCTTCGCGACGATGCCCTGGCTGGAGTTCGAGTGGGGTTGGTCGACGCGCACATCCCGCGCGAGCAGATGACGGCCAACGCGCTCGCTGTCTGGGACCGGGCCGTCGACGACCTGCGCAGTGCTGGTGCGACGGTGGAGTCGTTCGCTCCGGCAGTGACGCGTGCCGACTACCAGCCTGCCTTCGCAGCCGCGGCAACGGCGCGCGGTGACGTGGCCGTGGATGCGCGATCGCCCGCGCCAACGGCCAGTGCTCTTTTCACCTACTTCGCCGGTCGTACGGACAATCCGCGCGCGGCTGTGCGCCGTGGCTACGCGGCCTACCGCGCTTTCTACGACGTCCTGCCGGCCACCTTCGAGGAGTGCGAAGCTCTCCTCGAACGGCCAATGCTGGACGATGCAGCCGGACGGTCGTTCGCTCGCTCGCGCCAGCATGTCGTAGCGGACCTCGCCGCCTCGCTGCGTGCGGCGAACATCGCGGTGATGGCCTATCCGACCATGCCTTTCAACGCTCCGCGCGCCGATGACAGTTGGCCCGACGTTCGCACGGCACTCGGCTACGGCAACTGGCTCGGCCTGCCCGAGGTCTCGGTACCGGCGGGTTACGGGCCGGACGGAATGCCGGCACTCAACCTGTCACTGGTCGGGTTGCCGGGCACCGACGCGCATTTGCTGGCGCTGGCCCACGCCTACGAACGTCGGTCGAGCCGGTTCAGGGCACCGCCGCACGCTCGCCGGTGAACCACCCCGGCAATCCGACTGGCTCCCGGCCCGCGGTACATGGATTCCCGCTTTCGCGGGAATGACGACCGACCGCCGTCATCCCCGCAACAACCGCCGTCATTCCCGCACCGACCTCCGTCATCCCCGCACCGACGGCCGTCATTCCCGCGCCGACCGCCGTCATCCCCGCGCCGACCTCCGTCATCCCCGCGAAAGCGGGGACCCCTCAGTGGTACAGCAAGTACGGCTTGCGGCTCTCCCTGAACGCCGCAGCCTCGCGCTCCCACTCCACCAGTAGCGCTGGCAGCCTGTCGTTGTCGATCGCCAGTCGCACCCTGTCGGAGCCGGTGAGCCTGTCGATCGTTCCCGTCCAGGCGAAATCGCGCGGATGCTGGCGGTGGATCTCATCGATCAGCAGCAACATCGTCCGCACAGGCCTGTACGCCTGCCGATCGGTTATGTCGAAACGAATGGCCGGGATCGTCCGGCCCGGGAACTTGGCGGCGGTCGGCAGCACCGACATGGTGATCGCCTCGAAGCGGATGCCGGGCAGGCCACGTTCATTCATCACCCGCACCACATCCGCCGCCTTCAGCCAGGGCGCGCCGATCTGCTCGAACGGGCGATCGGTACCCCGCCCCTCGCTCAGCGTCGTGCCCTCGAAATAGACCGCGCCTGGATAACTGGTCACGGCGGCCAACGACCTGAGATTGGGCGATGGATTGACCCACGGGAGACCCGTCTCGTCGAACCATTCGGAGCGCCGCCAGTTCGCCGCGCGTACGACTATCAGGTCCGCGCCTATGCCGTATTTCTCGTTGAACAGGGTAGCCAGTTCACCCACCGTCATCCCGTGTCGAGCCGGGATGGGGTACATGCCGACGAATGAACTGAATCGCGGGTCCAGGAGCGCGCCTTCCACGATCTCTCCGCCAATCGGGTTCGGGCGGTCGAGGACGACGAACGGAATGCCCTTCCTCACAGCCGCCTGCATCGAGAGCGCCATGGTGGAGACGTAGGTCCAGGTACGGCCTCCCACCTCCTGCAGGTCGTAGACAAGGACATCCACGTCCTTCAGCATCTGCGGTGTGGGGCCACGATCCTCGGACATGTAGAGCGAGTGAATGGGAATGCCCGTGCGCGCATCCACCTCGTCGGCGATCTTCACACCGTCCATGACGTCGCCCCGGATACCGTGCTCGGGAGCCAGCAACGCCACCAGTTGCAGGTCCGGGTGACCTGCAATGAGGTCGATGTCGGACGTGCGATGCCGATCGATACCGGTGTGATTGGTGATGAGCCCTACCCGCTTCCCACGCAACCGCGCCGGCACGTCGGCCAGGAAGACCTCGATTCCCGGCCGTACCGGAGCGACGCTGTCGGACGAGCTGACATTCGCTGACGCTCCCGCCGCGACCTGGGATGCCGCCGCGGGTGCGGCGGATGGCAGGCAGGCAGTGAACAGCGTCACGACGGCGATCGATACGACTCTCATTGCACTCCCGAGCGTTGAGGACCCTGAACTGATCGGAGAAGGCGAGTGATGCCACGTCCATGATGCCACTTCACCGCTGCCACCGCTCCGGGCCGACCGTGCCGTGCAAGCGCGCCGGCTGGACCGACCAGGTTGACCGGACCTGCGGACCGCAGGTCACTCTTCGACAGGCGGTTCCCAGAGCTCGACCTTGTTCCCCTCGGGATCGATGACCCAGCCGAACCTGCCCTGTTCCGATTCCTCGAGGCGCTCTTCCACGTTACAACCCTCGGCCCTGAGTTCAGCCAGAAGGGCGTCGAGGTCAGCGACCCGGAAGTTGATCATGAAATTAGCCGTTCCAGGCTGCATGTAGGTCGTATCGCTCCTGAATGCGCTCCAGATGGTCATCCCCTTCTCACTTCCGGGGCCGCCCCAGTTGAAGATGGCGCCTCCCCAGTTCTCCACCTCCAATCCAAGGTGAGTCCTGTACCAGGCGCCGAGGGCGGCGGGGTCATTGGACTTGAAGAAGATTCCACCGATTCCCGTCACGCGTTTCATCTCGCCTCCCGTCTGGAAGGAACGTGGAAATTCGCGGCGTGCCGGCAGGCGTTGCAGCGTCACTTCGGGGCCATCTCCAGCATGATGACGCACCCGGCCTTGCGCCGCCAGGGCATGCTTGCCAACGGTCCAGCTTGTCCTCGCGGCCGTCCAACGCAAGATTCGTCTCCCGCCAATCCGGCATCGTTCCCCACTCCCCGGCGTTCCACCCGACCACCACCGACCAGCTCCCATGTCCACAGAAGCCCTGCTCGAGCAGCACCGATCGGCCCTCACAGGCCATTGCTACCGCATGCTCGGCTCCGTCGTCGACGCCGAGGATGCGGTGCAGGAGTCGATGCTCCGCGCATGGAAGTCCATCGACCGGTTCCAGGGGCAGTCGTCGCTCAGGACGTGGCTGTATCGCATTGCCACCAATGTCTGCCTCGACACCCTCTCGGCCACCGCTCGACGCCGGGTACGCCCGGTGGAGCTCTCCGCGACGCCGGCGGTGGTGGACGACGACCTGGTGCTCGAGCAGCGGCCGCGCGAGTACTGGGTGGAGCCGATTCCCGATGCGATGGCCCTGCCGGCCGCCGACACCGATCCCGAGGAGCAGGCGATAATGCGTGAGAGCATCCGCCTCGCCTTTGTCGCCGCGCTGCAGTACCTGCCTCCGCGCCAGCGCGCCGTGCTGCTCCTCACCCAGGTTCTCAATTGGTCGGCGGCCGAGGTGGCGGAAGGCCTGGAGATGAGCGTGGCAGCGGTCAACAGCGCCCTCCAGCGCGCCCGGATGACGCTCGCCACACGGAATCCTGCCACACTGCCGCGCGAGCTTTCCGAGGACCAGAAGCAGCTTGTGGCACGCTACGTGGAAGCATTCGAGAAATACGATGTGGCGGCGCTGACGCGGCTCCTCCACGACGAGGCGACGCTCTCCATGCCGCCGTATGACCTGTGGCTGCAGGGTCACGACTCCATCGCTCGCTGGCTGCTCGGTCCGGGCATCGGCTGCAACGGGTCCCGGCTCGTACCGGTCGAAGCATGTGGCGGCACGCCCGCATTCGCCCACTACCGGCAGGGCGGGGCCAGGGCGTGGGCGCTGCTGATGCTCGAGCTCGATGGCGACCGGATCACGAGCATGACCTCGTACCTGGACGTGGAGACGCTCTTCCCGCGGTTCGGACTACCGCTCCAGCTCACGAACCAACGGCACGCGCTGAGCCGGTGAGGCAGCAGCTCCCGGCGCGCCCCGGAACGTCCGGCTTCTGCCGGCGCTCGAGGCGACTGACCTCGCCTTCATGTACGGATGGAGCTTCCACGACCCGGACGGGCACCGCCGGGAAGAATTCTGGAGGGATCCGAACGCGATCCCTGACTGATCCAGGGAGCTTACCGGGTGGCCTGACGGTGCGCACGCGCCGGGTCATGAATGTCGTGGCTTCCCGCGGTCAACTGCCAGCAGACACCGCGGCTGGCAGGGAGATGGAGAGTTGCCCGCCGGAGAGCGCGCCTTCCAGGGTGAGCAGGAAGCGCTTGCGTTCCAGGCCGCCGGCGTAGCCGACGAGGCTGCCGTCAGCACCCACCACCCGATGGCATGGCACGATGATGCTGAGCGGGTTGCGTCCGTTTGCGGCTCCCACGGCCCGGGCCAGGCCTGGCTTGCCGAGCTCGGCCGCCAACTGACCGTACGACCTCGTCTCACCGAACGGGATCTGTCGCAACAACTGCCAGACCCGGAGCTGGAACGCGTCGCCACGCGGCGCCAGGTTCAGTTCGAACGTCTGACGGACGCCGCGGAAGTACTCATCCAACTGGCTGATCGCGGCATCGAAGCCACCCTTGCTGCGTGGGCCGAAGGCGGCCGTATCGGGACCTCGTCTGTGGTCCGGGAAGTATACGCCCGTCAGGGCGCCGTCGATGCCCACCAGCGCCAGTTCGCCCAGTGGCGAGTCGAGGATCGTGTGCGTGACGTTCATCCTTCCTCCAGCCTTCATTGAGTGGCCAGCTCGCGGTCCCATGCTTCCTGTTCTGACCACGGGAACCCGCCGGGCATTACGTAAGGTACCTTCTCCACTCCTCCCCGCTGGCCATTTCCGGACAGGGTTCCGCAGGTCATGAAACCTTCCGGGTCCGCGATGGTTGGCCGCGACCCGGCAAGGGGATCATCCGCCAGACCAGGAGCGAGCCAGCTAGATTCCCTGCGGCCGATTCCGGCATCGGCCGGGTCGGTCGCTTCGCCCTGGAGCACACCTCCCAGCCGGCAGGCAAGCACGTCAACAGCCCCACGGAAACATGGACGCCATCGCCGCCCTCATAGATTTCATCCTTCACATCGACGTTCACCTGGCGACCATCGTCGCGCAGTATGGAGTGTGGACGTATGGCGTGATAACCGCCATCATCTTCTGCGAGACCGGCCTGGTGGTCATGCCGTTCCTGCCCGGTGATTCGCTGCTCTTCGCAACCGGCGCCCTGGCAGCCACCGGCATCCTGGACGTCGGGCTGCTCTTCCTGCTCCTCACCGGTGCCGCCATACTTGGGGACGCGGTGAACTACTGGGCTGGCGCACGTCTCGGGACAAAGCTGTTCGACGGACGGATTCCATATCTGAAACAGGCCCACCTGGACCGCACGCACGAGTTCTATGAGAAATATGGCGGCAAGGCCATCGTCATCGCGCGCTTCGTGCCGATCGTGCGCACTGTCGCACCTTTCGTTGCCGGCTGCGGCAGCATGACCTACGCCCGCTTTGCCCTCTACAACGTGCTGGGCGCACTGCTCTGGATCGGCTCCATGCTGTTCGGTGGCTATCTGTTCGGCAACATCCCGATAGTGAGAGACAACTTCGGCATAGTCGTCATCGTCATCATCGCCCTCTCGCTGGTGCCTGTGGCCCTCCAGTTCGTCCGTCCGCAGGAAGCAACCGACTCCATCAAGCAGGCCTGATTCAGAACGGGAAGAGGAGTGGGACAAGGAACACCGTCAACACTCCACAGATGAACTGCAGCGGTACGCCGACACGGGCGTAATCGCTGAATCTGTAGGAACCGGGACCGAGCACGAGCATGGTGGCGGGCGTGGAGATGGGTGTCGCGAACGACGTCGAGGCGGCCGCGGCGACGGTCATCATGAACGGGTAGGGCGAGACACCCATCTGGAGCGCCGAACTCAGCGCTATGGGCGCCACCAGCGCTGCGGTGGCAGTATTCGAGATGAACTGGCTCATCACACCCGTCAGCAGGAAGAGCGCGGCGAGCATGGCCACCGGCCCGGCATCGCCGATGGGCTCGAGGAGGTTGACTATCATGTCTATCCCGCCGGTCTTCTGGAGCGCCGTCGCCATGGGAAGGATGGCCGCTATGAGGATGACGCTCTCCCAGTTGATCTCACGGTATGCTGCGGTCATGTCCAGGCAGCGGGTGAGCACGATGCTCACCGCCGCCAGCAGCACGGCAATCGCCGGCGGCACTATCTCCCACGTGAGCAGGGCGAGCATGCCGAGCATGATCGCCAGGGTCAGCAGTTCTCGACGGGAGAGCGGCCCCTGCTTCGTGGCCTCTCTCGTTCGTGACACCACCACGAAGTCACCTGCCTCGCCACGCAGGAGGTCGATCTTCCTGGGGGATCCGGCGACCAGCAATGTGTCGGCGAAGCGGAGCGGCGTGGTCGCCAGGGCCGACTCCACCGCCTCTCCCAGACGCCTGATGGACAGCACGTTCACACCATAGCGGGAACGGAAGCGGGATTCCTCCAGGGTCTGCCCGATGAGGCGTGACCGGGGCGTCAGCAGCACCTCGGCAAGCACCGCGTCAGACTCACCGCGCTCAGCCACGAACTGCAACGACTGCGTGGCGCAGAGTCGGTCAACGTCTCCGCCTCCTTCATGGACGTCCAGTTCGTCGCCGGCGCAGAGAGGCTCCTCGGCGGTCTGCGAGAGTCGGTGCATCCGGCCTGTACGCCCGCGAGGACGGCGGATGCCTATCACATTCACGCCGTACTTTTCACCAAGGCTGGCGGCGGCCGGTGACATACCTACCAGAGGCGACCCCGCCGATACGCGCAGCCTCACGATCCGCCCCACCGAATGGCCGCTCACGATGTCGCGTCTGGACACGCTGTCCGTCCCGACGGCCAGTTCGACTGGCGCGCGCGCAGGTATCAGCCGCCCCCCGATGAGCACCATCACGGCCGTTCCAGCCGTCAGGATGAGCAGGCCGGCCGGCGTGAAGTCGAAGAAGGCGAATGGCTCGTAGCCGGCCGCGGCGAGCTGGTTGGAGACGATCAGGTTGGGCGGCGTGGCAATGAGGGTCAGCATCCCACCCAGCAGCGCACCTATCGCCATCGGGAGGAGGAGCAGCGATGGACTGAGGCGAGCCTTTCTCGCCAGTGAGGCCGTGACCGGCAGCATGAGGGCAACCGTCCCGGTGGTGCTCACGAAGGCCGAGAGCAGCCCCGTCCCGAGCATCACGACGGCCGTCATGCGGGATCGCCGGCTGCCTGCGATACGACCCAGCACCAGCCCGAATCGCTCGGCCAGCCCTGTGCGGAAGATCGCCCCGGCCACCACGAACAGGCCGGCTATCATGACCACCAGGGGATCGGAGAATCCGGCCAGTGATTCGGAGAGCGTGAGGATCCCGGTCAGCGAGAGCGCCAGGAGCGCGAGCAGCGCCACGAGATCCAGGCGTAGTTTGTCGCTGACGAAGAGGAGGATCGTGATCGACAGGATCACGTAGACGAGAGCGGCGTCGCTGATCATCCGTCAATCTATGCAGCAGCGACTCCCGTGACTGGCTACCGTCGAGCGGCCACCGGTGACTGGCTAACCGTTGCCGTCGTCCTTCTCGGTGGACGCCCAGAGCTGCAGCGTGGCGTAGCTGCGCCACGGCCGCCACGGCTGGGACAGTTGCTCGGCGCGCGACGCC
The DNA here is from genome assembly GCA_937906875.1 of uncultured Gemmatimonadota bacterium. Taxonomy (GTDB): domain Bacteria; phylum Gemmatimonadota; class Gemmatimonadetes; order Gemmatimonadales; family Gemmatimonadaceae; genus CALCHX01. The sequence goes on from CALCHX010000139.1 coordinate 23,637, forward strand.
GTCACCCCACCCAGCACCTTTCGCAGTACCATGTCCTCCTTCGGGAAGGCGTCCGGCCAGCGCAGGGCGCGCATGCAGATGTAATGTGCGGTCCAGGGGCCGATCCCGGGCAGGCGTACGAGCTGCTCCATGGTTCGCCCAGGGTCGCCACCGGCCTCGAGCACGAGTCTTCCGGCCGCTACCTCGGTCGCCAGCGCGAGGATGCAGCGGGCCCGCATGCCGACAACGCCGAGCGATCTGATCTCCTCCTCCCGCGCGGCGGCGACGCGCTCGGCGGTCGGCGAGAGACTGGTGAGCCCCTCGTACGGAGTGGCGATGGGTTCCCCGAACGCCGCCGAGAAACGGCCGGCCAGGGTGGTCGCCCCCTTCACGGATACCTGCTGGCCCAGAACTGCCCGCACGGCGAGTTCGAAGCCATCAAAGGCGCCGGGCACGCGCAGGCCCGGACGGGCGGCCAGCGCGCCGGCCAGCAGCGGATCCGAAGCGAGGTGACGGGCGATGACGTCGGGGCGGGCACTCAGGTCGAACAGGTTGCGCAGGCGGCCCAGAACCGCGGGGAGGGCAGGCGTGAGAGCGTGCGGCAGTTCGACGAGCAACGACCGACGCGCCGGTTGGTGGCGTACGACCACCCAGCCGCGATGGTTGGCCATGCGAACCGTGCGCGCATACTCCTGCCCGGTAACACTCTCCACGCCCTTCATTGCCCGGGCGCCAAGAAAGGCCAGCATGCGCTGCCAGTCGAACGGCGGTCGATAGCTGATTTGGAGGGTGAAACTCGCGGCCTCACCCGGTGCCACCGCGTCGCCGTCGGCGGCCGTCCGGAAGCGGGTCGGCGGCATGCCGTACCTGCCAAGAAAGGCGTCGTTGAAGCGACGCAGGCTGGCGAAACCGCTCGCGCTGGCCACCTGGGTGATGGGGAGGTTCGTCTCCGTCAGCAACTGCTTGGCGAGCAGGAGGCGACGCGTGAGCACGAGTTCCATTGGTGAGACGCCCAGCTCGCGGTTGACTATTCGACGGATCTGGCGCGAACTCCATCCGAAGCGCTCGGCCACTCTCTCCAGGCCCACGGCAGTTCGTTCACCGTTGCTGGGCACTTCAACCACGTCGAGCATTCCCTCGTCTATCCGCTGAACGATCAGGCTGGCGATGCGCTGGGCATCATCCACTGGCGCGTTTCCCGGCGCGAGTTCGGGTCGGCAGCGCAAGCACGGCCTGAAACCGGATTTCTCGGCCGCCTCGGCGCTGGAGAAGAAGCGGCAGTTGGAGGCCTTGGGCGTCCGGGCCGGGCAGATCGGCCGGCAGTAGATGCCGGTGGACGTCACGCCGACATAGAACACCCCATCGAACCGCGGATCGCGGGCGGAGAGGGCGTTATGAAGCGCGGCGTGGTCGTCGGTCATACCTCATGATAGCTATTCGCGCACCCGCCTACTGGCCATATCCGGACAGCTACTTGCCGGCCCGACTCCAGCCCGGCGAGGGACCGGCCCAACCTGCTCGGGCATCTCCGGACCATGGATCCCGTGAGCTGGTGGAGTTGTGCGCAAGGATCCGGTCGACGTCGCGTCGTCGTCACTCACGGGGCGCAGAAAGCACGACACGTCGGATGCGGGCTCCTTCCTGCATCCGGTCCACGACGTCCATCCCACTCACGACGCGGGCGAAGACGGTGTAATCGTGATCGAGGCGCACGTTGTCCACCGTATTGAAGTAGAGCTGGCCGTCGCCGGTGTCCCGGCCACGGGTGGAAACTCCCACCGTGCCACGTCGGTTCTCGAGTCCCACCTCATCCCGCGTGAAGGGACCGTCGCCCACGTACTCGTTGGCGAGCGGACTGCCACCCTGGACCACGAAGAAAGGCACGATGCGGTGGAAGGTGAGTCCGTCATAGTACCCCGCGCGCGCGAGGCGCACGAAGCGCCAGACATTCGTCGGGGCGTCGTACGGGAACAGGTCCAGCACTATCCGGCCGCCACCGACCATCTCGATCGTCACCCTGGGTAACAGAATGATATCTGCCCCCGTGGGTGTCGGTACGACGGGGAGCGGCTGCGGCGCCGCCGTGCCACCGGTGAGCTCCGCCGCCCTGACCGCGACGACCTCGTCGAAATCACGGACGTATCGCTCGGGCAACGGTGCGCCCAGGGAATCCATCGCGTCAATGAGGGCAAGGCGGGCATCGCGTGACGTCTCCCGCCTCAGCTCTGTCACCCGGTCCAGCGCAGCGAGGAGTGGCGCACCTGCGGACGCCGGTCCACCGGTAGCTCCGAGTGCCCGCGCCGCTGACATCAACAACTGGCTCGCATCGGAGCGGAGCGAGCTCATATAGATGGCGTCGTCGGCATGACCGACGAGCTGCGATAGAGCGTCGATGGCGGCGCTGGCGACGTTCGCGTCGGGGTCGACGGCAAGCGTGCGAAGGCTGACTGTGTCGCCCAGGCGCCGGGCGGCGCGCGCCGCGTGGACGCGGACGAATGGGTCGGCGTCGCTCACCAGCGCGGGGAGCCGCTCCCGCGCGCGTTCGGGCGAGATCGCGGCCAGCGCGATCACCGCGCGCGGCGATCGGGATGATTCCAGCGCGGCAATCACGGCCGCGTCACCGGCACATCGCGCTCGCGACGTACCGGTCAACACGGCGCCCAGCGCATCGATTGCCGCCAGGGCCACATGCTCATTGGAATCACGAGCGGCGATCACGAGCGCCGGGCAGGCGGCCAGCGCAACGGCGCGATAACGCACTACCGGCGCCGGATCGGTTATCGATGCCGCGGTGGCGGCTGTCACCCGCACGTAGCCGCTGGGATCACGCCTTATCGCCCGCAACTCCGACTCGCTGGCGCCGCCGGCGGCGATGCGCGCGGCGGCTGCCGTGGCGCGCACGTCCTCGGCGTTGTCGAGTGACGTGGCCACTGACTGCAGACGCTGCGCTACGGCTGGTGGGACTGCACCGCGCGCGCTCCGCTGACGGGTGAGAAAGAAGAGGCCGCGGACGGCGCCGCGCAGAGGTAGCTCGGCAGCGATGGCCTGCGCGATCGCGCCGACTGATGCGCTGTCCGCCTTCATCCGCCCCATGCTCTCGGCAATCTGCCCGCGCACATCGGGATTGACCTCCGTCGAGAGTCGCGCCGTGAGGGCGCGACGTGCGCGCTCCACACCGTCGCCGCGCACAACCGCCTGGGCGACCGCGTTCGCTGCCGCCTGCCGCACCAGTTCGTTGCTGTCATCCAACAGGCCGACGATATCTTCAAGTAGCTCGGCACGCTCCGCCCGACCCATGCCACGCACGGCCATCTGGCGGGTGACGGGATCGCTCGAGGCAAGGCCGGCACGCATGATGGCGAGGTCGGAGTCGGTCCGGACGCGCCCGTCCTCAGCCCGGATCAACTCGGACACCGTGGGTGTCTGGGCAACCGCTGGTCTCACCGCCGCGGCTATCACGACAGGGGCGAGAGTGGAGAAAGCCATCGTACGGATAGTGCTTACGAGCCGCATTGAAAGGTCGTGAGGGATGAGCTTCAGGTTGACGAACCGATGTGGCTGTGAACCACGCTCACGGCGATCGCGGCCTCGCCAACCATCGACGCGCTTCACCGAACCGCCGCATACATCTCCGACTGCAAATACACCCGGAATACTGGACTCCAGCAAGAGGCGTCGCGGGATCACTGCCGCCGTGCCCGACATCGTCAACGATGGCGCGACTCTCCGTTGGTCGCCAATTACGACGCAGTACGCTCCGTGGACCACTCGCTGTCGGCCGTCCGGTGCCACTCCAACTCTTCCTCGTTCATGGGCCGCAGCATGAGGTCGAAGGCAAGCCAGATGAGCTTCGTGAACGGGAAGAACACGAAGGGAAGCACGAGCATGGCCGCCGGCCCAGCGTACTGGAACAGGCCCCACGGCACCTCCGGCCACATCGTCACCAGCAGGACGGCCATCGTCACCAGTACAAGAGTGCCGGTAATCACGTAGTTGAGCATCAGCGACCCGACGAAATAATCGTGCTCGCCCCGTTCCAGTCGCAGGCCGCAATTGCCGCAGCGCACCCGCAGCTTCAGCCAGTGTTTGAGCACGGGACCGCCGCCGCAGTTGGGACAACGAAGGATCGCCGCCCGACCGAAGAGGCGGAGCGCCTGCCTCACACTCGGCAGTTCCATCCCCGTCCTCGAATCCATCTCCTCTCTACTCATAGTCAGAAACCCGGGTTCGGGATTGATTCCAGTATTATTCATCGTGATGCGCGGCCTCGTCGCCGTGAATTCCTCGCGCCGTGCCGGGAGTGGCTTGAAGATAGGGCGAAAGAAGCCGTCACGATCAGTTCGGCATCCACGCGTCGGCCTCATGCCGGCGCGCGTCCGACGACACATGCAACCAGCACCCGGGCTCGGTGCACGCCGCGCTCGAGCCGGGTATGCACCAGGGGCTCACATCCAACAAGGAGCAGAGGAATGGGCATCATCACCGTCGGTCAGGAGAACTCAACACCGATCGACATCTACTATGAGGACCATGGCTCCGGTCCGGTGGTCGTCCTCAGCCACGGCTGGCCGCTGAACGGCGCCTCGTGGGAGAAGCAGACGGCGGCACTGCTGGACGCTGGTCATCGCGTGATCACCTACGACAGACGCGGCTTCGGGAAGTCCAGTCAGCCATCAACCGGCTACGACTACGACAGCTTTGCCGACGACCTGCACACGCTGGTCACGGAACTCGACCTGCGCGACTTCGCCCTCGTGGGTTTCTCCATGGGCTCCGCCGAGGTGGCCGGCTACATAGGGAAGTATGGCACCGAGAGACTCAGTCACGCCGTCTTCATCGGAGTTCTCCCGCCCTTCCTCCTTCGCACGGACGACAACCCCGGTGGTGTCGATCCATCCGTCTTCGAGGGTATCAGGCAGGGCATCATGGACGACCGACCGGCCTTCTTCAAGGAATTCCTGGCGAATTTCTACAACCTGGACGTGCTGCGAGGCATGAGGGTCAGCAAGGAGGCCTTGTGGGCGAGCTGGAACGTGGCGATGATGGCGTCGGCGAAGGGCACACTGGATTGCGTCCAGGCCTGGCTCACCGACTTCCGTACCGCCGTGGCACGGGTGGACGTCCCCACGCTCATCATCCACGGGAGTGAAGACCGCATCCTCCCGATCGACGCGACTGCCATTCCTCTCTCGAAGATGATCGATGGGTCGCGGCTGGTGGTGATCGAGGGCGCGCCGCATGGTCTGCTCCTGACGCACGCGGCCGAGGTCAACGAGGAACTCGTGGCCTTCCTGGCCTGAGGGGGTAGTCGGCGCGACCCGGATTCCTGTCGTCCTGCGGGTCGCGCGCGCCGGCCCACCCGTGTCACACGGCAAGCATCGCCCGCACGGTATCCATCTCGTCGGCGTTCACGGTGTGACCCATGCCGGGATAGAGTCGCATCGTGACCTCGCCGCCCAGCCGGCTGAGCACGTCGGCGCTCTGCCGCACCCGGGCGGCCGGGATGTGGCCGTCGATGTCGCTGCAGCCCAGGAAGACCGGTGTGCCGTCCAGTGAACCGGGGTAGTCCCGCGGAGTGTCATCGGGCCCGATGAGCCCGCCGCTCAGGCCGGCTACGCCAAGGTAGCGGCGCGCGTGGCGGGCACAGTATTCCAGCGCCAGGCAGGCGCCCTGGGAGAAGCCGAGCAGCATCGCACGCTCGGGCGGGATCCCGGCCGCCTCGATGTGGGCGAGCACCCGAGCGATGGCGCGGAGGCCGGACGTGATGCCCGGCTCGTTCCTCTCCATCGGTTCCATGAAGCCGTAAGGGTACCAGGCGCCGCCGCCAGCCTGCGGCGCCAGGAAGGCGACATCGGGAACGTCCAGCTCGGCGCCGAGGGCGAGGATGCTCTCCGCTGTCGCACCGCGTCCGTGGAGCATCACCACCGCGGCGCGGGCGGTGGCGAGCGGCGCACCGGCCGCCACGACCCGCTGACCGGCATGCGGATCACCGCTGGATGACGGCGACGGCGACGTCATGATGATGCCCCCGAGACCGCGGCCGGCGATCGTTGCGCGGTTGCACCGAGGGCGCGTCGCACCGCCGGTGCCACCACCGTCCCGTACAGTTCGATGGAGCGCATGATCTGTGAGTGAGGCATTGTCCCGACGCTCATCTGCATGAGAAATCGCTGGTGCCCGAACAGTTCGTGTTCGCGCAGGATCTTGTCCGTGACCTGTTGTGGGTCGCCCACGAATAGCGCGCCGCGCGGTGAGATCTCCGCCTCGAAGCGGGCACGTGTGGGTGGTGGCCAGCCACGCTCGCGACCGATCCGCCCCATCGTCGTCGCGTACGGCGGGAAGGCCTGGTCGGCGGCGGCGCGGGCAGTGTCGGCTATGAAGCCGTGCGAGTTGATGCTCACCGGGAGGGCTGCGGGATCGTGTCCCGCTTCCCGCGCGGTCCGCCGATACAGCTCCACCAGCGGCACGAACGGCTCCGGCGTCCCACCAATGATTCCCAGTGCCAGAGGAAGCCCGAGCGTCGCCGCGCGCACCACCGACTGCGGTGTTCCGCCAACCGCTATCCAGACCGGCAATGGCTCCTGCAGCGGTCGCGGATGGACGGCCAGGCCACGGATCGGAGCGCGATGCCTGCCGCTCCAGTTCACACGCTCGCTCGCGCGCAACGCCAGCAGGAGCTCGAGCTTCTCGGAGAACAGCTCGTCGTAGTCATCCAGGTCGTATCCGAACAGCGGGAACGACTCGATGAATGATCCACGACCGGCCATGATCTCGGCACGACCGCCGGAGAGCAGGTCGAGGGTGGCGAAGTCCTGGAAGACACGAACCGGGTCGTCGGAACTCAATATCGTGACCGCGCTCGTGAGCCGGATACGCTTCGTGCGCATGGCCGAAGCGCCCAGCACCACGGCCGGTGACGAGACCACGTAGTCATCGCGATGATGCTCGCCGATGCCGAAGACATCGAGCCCCACCTGGTCGGCGAACTCGATCTCCTCCATCAGGTCGCGCAGTCGCTCGTCGGCGCTCACGATGCGACCGGTGTGCGCGTCCGGCGTTCGCTCCACGAACGAGTAGATGCCCAGTTCCATGAGCTACCGTCCGGGAGCCGTCATCGGGCGCGCGTACGCGGACGCGTCAGCGCGCCGCACTCGCTGTCCCATCACTCCCGGCCGCCTGCAACGACAGCGTGATGGCCTCACGAAAGATCTCCGCCGGCTGGGCGCCGGAGATGGAGTAACGCTCGTCGATGATGAAGAAGGGCACGCCCGTGATACCGCCGGCGCTCGCCTGACGAGCCTCATCCCGCGTGATGGATAGCTCCCCCTCGTCACCGAGGATGCGCGCGACTTCATCGGCCGAGAAGCCATGCCTGGTGGCGAGCTCGGTGAGCACGGCCCTGTCGGATACGTCCAGGGCATCCATGAAGTAGGCCACGAAGAGGGCATCGGCGAGTGCACCCTGAGTCCCCCTGGCTGCGGCGTGACGCAGAAGTGTGTGCGCACCAACCGTGGAATAACCTCGCTTCTGCTTGAACAGGTCCAGATCCATGCCGGTGTCCCGAGCGGCGGCCTCCACGCGCGCGAACATGGGTCGGAGATCTGAAATACCGTACTTGCGCGATATCTCGGCGTGGGAATCGATGCCGCCGGCCGGCAGGTCCGGATTCAGCATGTAGGCGTGGTGCTCCACCTGGAATTCCACATCGTCGCTCCAGTCGTCGATCACCGATTGGAGGCGACGCATCCCGATGAAGCACCAGGGGCAGGCGATATCCGAATAGACGGCAATTTGCACGGTGTTCTTGGTGGTCATCTCTCTCCATTGCTTCCCGAGACTTCGCCAGTCCGATTGCCGGCGATGATTCATATTCGGGGCCCGAATGAGACCGGCCGCAACCAGTAGCTTCCTGGTCGTGGCCGGTCTCATTCGCGCCCCAACGGCAGCTACGAGGCAGGCCCCCTGTTCACGGACGGGGTGCGATCTTCCAGAGTTCGCCCTTCGCCTGGTCGGTGACGACGTAGAGGGCGCCATCGGGACCCTGACGAACGTCACGCACACGCTGACCGCGGTCGGCCAGGAGGTGCTCCTCACCGACCACGCGATCGTTCTGCATCACGAGACGGACGAGGAACTTGTCCTTCATGCCGCCCACGAAGATGTTCCCCTTCCACTCCGGGAAGGCATCACCGGTATAGAACTGGAAACCGGACGGCGCGATCACCGGATCCCAGTAGTAGACGGGTTGTTCGATGCCGTCGCGCGCGGTGACCGCGTTCGGAACCGGCCGGCCGCTGTACTCTATGCCGTATGTAACTTCAGGCCAACCATAGTTCTTCCCGCGCTCCACCAGGTTCAGCTCGTCGCCACCGCGCGGTCCGTGTTCCACCTCCCAGAGTCTGCCCCGATCATCGAAACCCGCGCTCTGCACGTTCCGGTGACCCAACGTCCAGATCTCCGGTAGCGCGCCCTCCTGGCCAACGAACGGATTATCGTCGGGAACGGTGCCGTCCGGATTGATGCGCATGATCTTGCCGAGGTGGCTGTCGAGCCGTTGCACGTACCGACGCATAGGAGTGTCGGATCGCTCACCCACGGTTATGTAGAGCTTGCCGTCAGGTCCGAACGCTAGTCGGGACCCGAAGTGCTTGTCACCATCGTAGGTCGGCAGGGTCCTCAAGATCACCCTGACATCACTCAGGCTCCGGCGATCGGCGGACAGGACGGCACTGGCCACGCTGGTGCCATTTCCGCCCTCTCGCGGCTCGGAGAAGCTGAGATAGATGGTTCGATCGGAGTCGAAGGTGGGGCTGAGGGCGACATCGAGCAGGCCACCCTGGCCCTTCGCGGCCACGGCTGGCACCCCTGTGATGGGCTCGCCGACCGTGCCGTTGGCGGAGACGATGCGCAGGCGGCCGGGCTTCTCGGTCACCAGCAGGTCACCATTGGCCAGGGGCTCCACCGCCCACGGGAACTCCAGGGCGTTGGTAAGCACGGTCACTTCGAAAGCCGAGCTGGAAGTCACGCCGCAGGCCCGCGTCTGGCCGACGAAGGCTGGCTGCTGATCCGGGGCATTGGCCGCACGGGTCTCCAGCGGCGTGTCACAACTGATGGCGGCGACGGCGGTGGTGTCGGTCGGCGTCAGCGTTCCCGCGCTGTCGGCGATTGCCGCGGCACCGCCGCTGCAGGCGGTCGCGGCGACTGCCAGGACCAGGATGGATGACGATGTCAGAATGGATACGCGCATGGGCCGTCCCTGTTCAGGATGGTCGGGATAACGGAGGTCACGGAGCACTATAGTCCGGAGACTGTCTCCGGCAAGTAATGCACCCAATGCTTCCGCGAGAGGTCGAGACTCGCAGGCTTCTTGCGTTCAGGGTGGCGCCCAGGACCCTTTCAAAGGAGCTTGCATGACCACGAACCATTCACATCACGCGCGGGAAACGACGATCCTGCAGCCTGGCACGATCGCCCCTGATTTCACCCTCAAGTCCACTCCGGATCAGGCAGTCTCGTTGAGCGAATTGCGCGGGCGACCGGTGATCCTGCTCTTCTATCCGGCAGACTGGAGCCCGGTCTGCGGTGACGAACTCGCGATCTTCAATGAGCTGCTTCCTGATTTCCATCACCTGGGTGCCGAACTTCTGGCGATCTCGGTTGACGGCGTCTGGTGCCATGCAGCCTTTGCCAGCGATCGAGGGCTGCATATGCCCCTTCTCTCCGACTTCGAGCCGAAGGGGGCGGTCTCACGTGCCTATGGCGCCTACCGGGAGCAGGACGGCTACTCCGAGCGCGCGCTCTTCCTGATCGACGACGAGGGCGTTATCCAGTGGAGCTACTGCTCACCGGTGGGAGTGAACCCTGGTGCGGACGGCATCCTCGCGGCGCTGGAGTCGCTGAGTGGATCGGGCGCGTCGGAGGCGAGGTCATGAGCGGTGGACGGCTGACGCCGGAGGTCAGCGCCGAGGATCACACGATCGGCCCCGACGATGCCCCGGTGACGGTGGTGGAGTACGGGGACTTCGAATGCCCTTCGTGCGGCATGGCCTACCCCATTCTCAAGTCCATCCAGCGCCGCCTGGGCAACCAGATGCGCTTCGTCTTCCGCCCCTTTCCACTCAGTCAATCACACCCGCATGCCGCCCACGCCGCCCAGGCCGCCGAAGCAGCAGCGGCGCAGGGAAAGTTCTGGCCCATGCACGACACGCTATTCGAGAACCAGGACCGCCTCACCGACACCGACCTGTGGCGCTACGCGAGCGACCTCGACCTGGACGCCGAGCTCATGAGGCAGGAGGTCGAGCAGGAGAAGTACGCGGCGAGAGTGAGCGCCAGCTTCCGCAGTGGCGTCCGGAGCGGAGTGAACGGCACTCCGACATTCTTCATCAACGGACGGCGTCACGATGGACCGTGGGCAGACGAGGGCGATTTCCTGCGCGCGATCCGCGCGGCAGCGTCGGACTCCGATCGGGGCTAGGCGCAATACTGTTCAGTTAGCGATCCTAATTGTATACTCTTGTCCGACGCCAACTCA
>CALCHX010000140.1 GCA_937906875.1 uncultured Gemmatimonadota bacterium
GGCCGTTCCGTGTGGATCCGCCGCCTTTCTTGTGAGCCATTGAATCCTCCGCCTCAGCCGAGGTTGATGTCGTTGATCCTGACTTCGGTGAAGCCCTGGCGATGGCCCTGCTTCCTGGCGTAGTTCTTCCGTCGCTTGAACTTGAAGACGACGATCTTCTCGCCCAGGCCATGCCGCACGATCTCGCCGGTCACCTTCGCGCCGTCGAGCATGGGCACACCGGTGCGGACGTTCGAGCCGTCGGAGCCGAGCAGCACCTCGTTGAAGGTGACCTGGGCGCCGGCTTCACCGAGCAACGTCGGCATGCGCAGCGTCTGACCCGGTCGAACGCGGAACTGCTTGCCGCCGGTGCGGATGATAGCGTAAGTCATGGGAGGAACCAGAGTCGAATATGGACGTAAGCCTGTTAAGTTACCGACCCACAGCTCGACTGTCAACGGCCGCAGGCGCCCTCAACGGGATGCCGTGGCCGCCGCCTAGGCCACCGCGTACTGCTGGGTCACATCGCGGCCGGCGCTCTTGACGACCAGCCGGAAATCGTCGGGCATGAGCAACGGATCGTCGCGCAATTCGAAGCTGAACGGCAACGTCTTCCCCAGCTTGCGGGTGAACTCCGGCTCCTGCTCCAGTACATAGTAGGCCACGTCCGGGTGGAGTCGAACGACCAGCGCGTCGCGCTTCCCCTCCAGCCCCATCCGCCGTACCGAGCGCTCCACCCGGCGTATGATCGTCTCCGGGGTGAAGATGCGCCCGGTGCCCCGGCAAGTGGGACAGGGCGTGGTCATGCTCTGAAGGTGACTCTGACGTACCCGCTGGCGGGTCATCTCGATGAGACCGAGGTCGCTCACGGCGAACGCCTTCGTCCGCGCGCGGTCGCGGGAGAGGTAGGTACGCAGTTCCTGCAGCACCTTCTCCCGATTCCCCTTGATCTCCATGTCGATGAAGTCGCATACGATTATTCCACCCACGTCGCGCAGTCGGAGCTGGCGGGCGATCTCGCGTGCCGCCTCCATGTTCGTCCGCAGGACCGTCTTCTCCGGATCCTTCTTTCCCGTGTACCGCCCCGAGTTGACGTCTATGGAGACCAGCGCCTCGGTGGGCTCGATGATCAGGTAGCCGCCGGACGGCAGGTCGCAACGCCTCTTGAAGATGTCGCGAATCTCGGCTTCCACGTCGGCCGTATCGAAGAGGGGCACGGCTTCCTCGTACAGCTTCACCCTGTCCATCAATTCCGGAGCGATGCCCTTGAGGTACTCGACGATCTCCTGGTGGACGGCCTTCGAGTCCACCGTCAGGGCGTCGACCTTCGTGCTGAAGACGTCGCGGATGATGCCGCGAGTGAGTGACGTCTCGCGGTGGATCATTGCCGGCGCGCGCATGAACTGCACCTTCCGGGTGATCCGCTTCCACTGATTCCGAAGCGTCGCCAGCTCACGTGCGAAGGTCTCCTGTGTCACGTCCTCGCCCACCGTGCGCACGATGACGCCGCCCGAGCTGTCTCCCTTCACCTCCCTTACCAGCTGACGCAGCCGCAGCCGCTCGGCACGCTCACCAATCTTGCGACTGACGCCCACCTTCGAGCCATGGGGCATGAAGACGATGAAGCGACCGGCCAGTGATATCTGGGCGGTGACGCGCGGACCCTTGGTGGAGATGGGCTCCTTGGAGATCTGGACGAGAAGTTCCTGACCACGCTTGAGGACGTCCTGGATGGGCGGACCCTTTGAACGGCCGCGCTGCGTCGGCGCCTCCGTCTCGTCCGATTCCTCCTCCTCATCATCATCATCGTCGTCGTCCGCATCCGCCTCCGGTACCACGAGGTCGCTGGCATGCAGGAAGGCGCTCTTCTCGGTGCCAATGTCGACGAAGGCGGCCTGGATACCGGGCAACACCGCCTCCACCTTTCCCAGGTAGACGTCGCCAACCATCCGCCGGGCTTCCGGTCGGTCCACCAGCAATTCGACCAGTTCGCCATCCTCGAGGATGGCGACGCGGGTCTCGCGGGGGGCCGCGTTGATCAGTATCTCACGTTTCATTGTAGGCCGCCCAGGGGCGGCACGAGATGCGCCGGAGAGTCCATCTGCTGCGGCGCCGTTTGGGTTGCTCATAGGCCGGTCGCGTCCGCGCCGATCAGGAAGACCGGATCGGCAGCGGGAACCGCGACATCCGTAACGCCGACGCTACCGCGCGCGAGCATCTCACTCACGGTGACGGCCGCATACGGAAGGACAACCAGAGTAGGGCGAGTATGTAGACCAGCGCCACCTGCCACTCGCTGTGACGCAGGTAGAGCGCATAGCTGAAGGGAGTGGAGGACTCCATGGAACCATCGCGCCAGGGTGATGAGCGCGGGAAGAAGACGGGCACGTTCTGTTCGTAGACGGCATAATCGTCCGGAAACCTGGAGCGCACGAAGTCACGCTCCTGCTGGATAGTGGGGCCGTAGACGAGTGCGAAGAAAGCGACGACGAGCAGGAGCAGTGACCAGTGAGCGGCAATGGCGAACCCGGCAGCGATGAGAAAGCTGCCCAGGTAAAGCGGGTTCCGTGTGTGCGCGTAGGGGCCGGTCATGGCCAGGCGATCGTTCTTCACTATGTGTCCCGACGCCCAACCACGTATGATGACTCCCACCAGGGCCACGACAGCGCCCAGCAGCAGCGAGCCGGCAGTGGGGTGGGCGAACGCGAGATACAGTCCGCCCAGCAGAAAGCCCAGCGGCAGTCGAAGTCGGCGAACTACCCGTCCCCATGTCACGCGTCCACTTCCTTGGCCAGGTGACGAGCGATCACGACTCGCTGGATCTCCGACGTCCCCTCTCCAATCTCACAGATCTTCGCATCTCTCATCATGCGCTCGACCGGATAGTCCTTGGTATAACCGTAACCGCCCAGGATCTGCACCGACTTGATCGTCGCGCGCATGGCCAGTTCCGAGCAGAAGAGCTTGGCCATGGCAGCCTCCTTGCCGAACGGTCGCCCCTGCTGAGCCAGCCAGGTGGCGTGATATACCAGATGTTTCCCTGCCTCGATCTCGGTGGCCATGTCGGAGAGCTGGAACTGGACGCCCTGAAAGCTCAATATCGCCTGGCCAAACTGCTTCCGCTCGCCGGCATAGGCCAGTGCCGCCTCGAATGCCCCCTCGGCCAGTCCCAGGGAGAGGGCGGCGATGCCGATACGCCCCGAGTCGAGGGTTCGCATGAAGTTGACGAAACCCATCCCCTCCTCACCGAGCAGGTTCTCAGCGGGAACCTCCACATCCTCGAAGATGAGTTCGCGGGTGTCGGAGGCGCGCCAGCCGAGCTTGTCTTCCTTCTTGCCGGCCCTGAAGCCCGGCATCGCCGGAAGGCTCGGATCATGGCCCATCCCGACCCGCCGCGCCGCCTCGAGGTCGGTCGTCTCCTTGGTCAGGATGAACGAACTGATTCCCTTGGTCCCTCTGGATGGATCGGTGACGGCGGTGACCACGAAGATCTCTCCCACGCCACCGTGGGTGATGAAGATCTTGGATCCGTTGAGCAGGTAGTGGCCGTTCTTGCGGACGGCCGTTGTCTGGGTGCCGCCAGCGTCACTGCCGGCACCAGGTTCGGTCAGCCCGAAACCACCGAGCACGGAGCCCGTGGCGAGCAGCGGCACATACCTTTCCTTCTGTGCCGTCGTGCCGAAGTTGACGATCGGTGACGTGCCCAGCGTCGTGTGCGCGGAAATCGTTATGGCGTGAGAGGCATCCACCTTGGCCATCTCATGGATGGCCAGGATGTAGCTCGTGAGGTCCAATCCGGCTCCCCCCAACTCCTCTGGCCACGGAATTCCCAGAAGGCCCAGTTCAGCCATCCGGGCCACGTTATCCCAGGGGAAGGTGGCAGAGTCATCGAGCTCGCGAGCGACCGGGGAGACGGCCTCCCGGGCAAAGGCACGAACCATGTCTCGCACCGCGTAATGCTGCTCTGAGAAGTAGAAGGAGTCGTCCATTAGGTGAGGCTGAGGAAGCTGGAGATGGCGATCGGGCCGGTGTCAGGCAGCCTCGATATCCGAGGCAGCGCGAATGACGTCGAGGAATCGCTCGCCGTATCTATCTAGTTTTGTGGGGCCGACGCCGCTTATGTCGCCCATTCCTGTCAATGTACGCGGGCGACGGAGAGCCATCTCGGCCAGGGTCCGATCGGAAAACACGACGTAGGCCGGCACCTTCTGGGCGCGCGCCAGCTCGGATCGCAACGTCTTCAGAGCGGAGAACAGCGGCGCCTCATCGGGTCCAACCACGGGATCGGAGGAAACCGAGGTAGCGGTAGCCGACCTCGCCGTGCGTGATACTCGCCGCCGTTCGTCCTTGCGGCGGCGCGCGGCGGTACCCGTGCCTTCCACCTTGTGACGAATCCCCAGACAGTTGTCGCAGCCAGTGCAACGACTGCCCGCAGCAGCATCCCCAAAATATCGGAGTACGAACGCTCGCCGGCAACCATCGGTGTAAGCGTAGCGCTGGACGGCGTCCAGCTTCGAGAGTTCTGCCCGTCGCCGTCTGTCGATCCCCGCCCAGTCCACCCGGAAGACCGAAAGTGCGCTCGCTGGACGCGTCAACCGATTGCCCCCGCCGGTCCGCTCCCAGGCCACGAACTGACGCGCCTGGAGGGAGTCGAGAAGCGGGAAGACGCCCTGGGCGCCGCCGAACCCTGGAGGCAGCCCGTCCACATCCACCAGTGCGCCCTGGGAGATGGACTTGCCGACTCCGCGCCAGAGCGCCCGCAACAGCTCGAGTTCCATCCCCTGATCGGGACGCAGTTCCCGGCGGATCCGGTCAGGGGTCGCCAGCAGTCTCACATGAACGCGCGTGGCCGCTTCAGACTCGGTAGCCAGCGCACCGGACTGGGCGAGCAGGCGTAGCGCCGATTCCACCTCGCGCTCGCTCACCTTGCCCGACAGGACCGGCAGCAGGTCGCGGGCGCTCGTCGTCACCAGCCCGGTACGATCAGCTTCGTGGCGCAGCCTGGAGTAAACCTGTTCGACCAGGGAACGCTCAGGATAGGCGCTCCTGATGAAGAACTCATGGGTGAAGCGGTCAGGAAAGGAATGAAGCAGGATGCAATCCGATCTTGCACCGTCCCTGCCCGCCCGCCCGGCCTCCTGATAGTAGGCCTCGAGAGTGCCCGGCATCGAGTAGTGGATCACCAACCGGACGTTGGCCTTGTCGATACCCATGCCGAAGGCGTTGGTGGCGACTATGACGCGCACCCTCTCCTGCATGAATGCTTCCTGAACCTCATGCCGCCGGGCGTCGTCGAGGCCAGCGTGATAGCCTACAACCGGCAGATGCGCACGTTCCAGGACTCCCGTGATCTGCTCCACCGCTCGACGGGTCGATGCGTAGACTACGGCCACCCCGTCGCGGTCGGACAGGGCGCGGATCATCGCCGTCCGCTTCTCGTCGTCGTTGCGGGTGGGAATGACGTGATAGTGCAGGTTCTGCCGGTCGAAACCGGTTATGACGGTCACCGGGTTCACCAGACGCAACTGGCGAGCGATATCCTGACGCACCTCCGGCGTCGCCGTCGCCGTCAAGGCGACAGCCGGCGGGTTGCCGAGCTGCTGCCGGACATCGTGGATGCGAAGGTAGCTGGGTCGGAAATCATGTCCCCACTCGCTCACGCAGTGCGCCTCGTCCACGGCAAGTAGTGAGACACCCATCTTCCGCAAGCGCTCGGCGGTACTTCCCTGGTCAAAGCGCTCGGGCGCCACGTAGAGCAGCTTCAGCTCCCCTCGCTGCGCGGCCGCCAGCCGGTCCGAGACCTGGCCGGAACTGAGCGTGCTGTTGATGAAGGCCGCTGGCAGTCCGCGAGCATTCAGCGCGTCCACCTGGTCCTTCATCAGCGAGATGAGCGGACTGACGACGACCGTGAGCCCCGGCAGGAGCAATGCCGGCACCTGGTAGCAGACCGACTTGCCACCGCCGGTGGGAAGGATCACGAGGGTGTCGCGTCGCTCGAGCACGGCCGTGACGGCCAGCTCCTGTCCGGCGCGGAACGCATCATAGCCGAATGAACGGCGCAGAACCCCGCGCGCATCGTCCAGGGTGGGATCAGTCATGTCCTACCCTGACACTGACACGACCAGGCCGCTCACCATCCTGGCGCACGCCGGCACGTCAGACCGCACGAGCGAAGTGACCCCGCGTAAACTCGGAGCCGAGCAATTCGCGGACGGATCCCGCATCAGGACGCATCCCCGTCTCCAGGGCGTCGAGCTGCCCGCGCACGGCTGCCGTGATGCCTGTCACGTTGTCGCCGGGCACGTTGAAGATGAGCTGATAGTTGCGCAGCCCGGCGCCCCAGAGGCGCGGCAGGTATGTGGAACCGTCCACCGGTCTGGAATGGAGCAGCCTGTTGCGGCACGCCGAGTCCGTGGCAACTGCAAAGGTATAGCCTGCCGGATCTGTCAGCTCGACCCTGGGGTGCCGTTGCACACAGAGGTCACGACAGGTGGTTGGGACCCGGTCGTAAGCGGCCGAGAGTACGCAATGTTCGATCGTCATTCCCTCGGGGCGGCCATAGAGCATGACGTCGAAACCCCGCCCTTCCCAGGGACCGGTCACATCGACCATCTCCTGCGTCGTCAACTCCACGGAGAGCACTATCCGCCTCGCGCCAAGCCGGAAGTACTCGGCGGCGGAGTGCGCGTTGAAGCAGTTCACGGCGTAGTCCGCCACCACATCGCGTCCTTCGGCAGCCCACTCGGCAAGCAGACCGGTGTGTCCGGTGAGTAGCGGCAGATCCAGGGCGAGCCACTTCCGGAGCGGACGAAGTTCCGCCGGCCGGACGATGGTCGGCATCCGCAACCGGAAGGCGATTCGGCGCGATTCGAGTTCGTCGCGGAGCGCCAGCACCCGCGTCACGGGGGGCAATGGATGGCGCAGGAATGGATCGAGGATGATCTCGGTGGCCCCACCTTCGGCAGCCAGTCGCGCATCGTCGATTGTGTGGACGCTGGCGGCGAGGATGACCGCGCGCTGCCAATCGTTCGCCCGTGAGCGTTCACTCGCGGAGGAATGCTCCAACCCGGGAGGCTCCATGCCATGCGTCGCGACGGTCGTAGCGGCCAGTTCGATCCCGGCGACTGCTGCCTCGATCTCCTCGTCGCGCTGGCCCAGCCGCGCTTGCTCCGCCCAGTCCCGACGCAGCAGCAACTCGTCGACCGCGTGCTGCCGAAGGTGATTGAGTTCGCTGACCGGGATGAACAGCCCGGGTGCGAGCGCCGCGTCGTCGAGCGCGGCCAGTACGAACGGGGTCTCACCCAGCCGTCCCAACTGTTCGCGAAGCTGTTCCCTCGCCAGGGCGCGCTTCCGGGCTGGTGCAAGCGGTAGCTCCGTCCGGACGGTGACATCCTCTCCGTCTGCCGAGGCAATGAGCTTGAGCGGCGTTCCGGCGCTGCCGAAGAGTCGCACGTCCAGGCTCGTCTTGCGCTGACGGGCCGTGGCGCTGAGTGCCGCGTAACTCTCCCGCGCGCGCGTCAGCAGATCGATGTCAGCGGTCCGCACGACGCTCCACCCCGTTGGCACCGGAGACCGCGCCGTGATGGCCTGACGAACGAGTCCGTCGCGCTCCTCCAGGGTCCGGACGCTGGTGACGGTGAAGCCCGTCGACTGCCCTGCCCCTCCGGACGGCGGCTCGAAGCCCAGTCCATCGCCCTCGACAACCGGGCGATTCAGCTCGAGGATCAGCGAACCACCCTCCCGGCCTATGACCCGGCCCAGCAGAGCACCGTAATTGTCCGGCTGGGTACGCGTGATGTAGTCACGGCCGGCGCGGCCACCGTACATGCCGCCGGTGAAGCCACGGCTGAAGATCTGGACGAGCGGTTGCACCTCTTCCTCGACCGGTGCGGTCCAGGTGCCGTCGGCGAGTCGGTCGAGAAAGGTACGGTAGCCGTGAGTGACGGTCGCAACGTACTCGGGCTTCTTCTTCCTCCCCTCCACCTTGAGGCAACCAACGCCTGCCGCAGCAATTTCCGGCAGGTGATCGTACGCACCCAGGTCCTTCGCCGAGATGAGGTAACCGCGATCCAGTTCATCGCCGGAAACGCTGTCGCGCAGCACGTAGTCCTTGCGACACGACTGCGCGCAGGAGCCTCGGTTGGCGCTCCGCTCGGAGATCATGCCGGACATGTAACACTGGCCCGAATAGCTGATGCACAGAGCGCCGTGAACGAAGGTCTCGAGGCCGATGCCAGGTACGGCATCGTGGATCGCCTTTATGTCCTGCAGGGTGTTCTCCCGCGCCAGCACCACGCGCTCCACGCCCAGGCTCTGCATGAGGCGGGCGCCACTCGCGTCGTGCACCGTCATCTGGGTGGAGCCGTGGATCTCCAACCCGGGGTATACGCGTTGGATGAGACGCACCAGGCCGACATCCTGTACGATCGCGGCATCGATGCCACGATCCACGGCCTGGCCCAGGAACCGTAGGGCGTCGGTGAGCTCGGCAGGCTTGATCAGGACGTTCAGCGTCAGGTAGATGCGGCGCCCCCGCTCGTGGGCCAGGGCGCAGGCCTCCCCGACCTCGTCCATTGTGAGTTGGGCTCCGTCATCGCGCGCATTGAATCGCTCGGCGCCGAGGTAGACAGCGTCGGCGCCGTTGGCAATGGCCGCCCGGACTGCGTCCAGGCTGCCTGCGGGAGCGAGAAGTTCAGGAACGGGGTTGGAGGACATAAGCATTGCAACCTAACGCTT
>CALCHX010000141.1 GCA_937906875.1 uncultured Gemmatimonadota bacterium
GGCATCACGGCGTGAGCGGGTGACGGCGAACGCGGCGATGAGCGCGGCCCACAGTGCGAGCACCGCGGCGAGCCGCAGCATGCGCACGTCGTCCGCCAGCACTACCAGCGCCGTCGCTCCCACGGCGATGGCAAAACCGATCACGAGGAGTACGCGCAACGCCGTAGGAGTCGTCCCACGCGAACGCGCAGCGCCGGACTCATCCATACCGGCAGCCTACCGGGCCCGGCCCCGCCCATCGGGCAGGCGGCGTGTCTCGTCAGCCGCCGGTGCAGCGGGTTCAGCGGACGCAGCGGCGAGCCTCATCCTGGACGACGTCGGCCGGCCGATTGCGTATGTTCGCGGCGCGTCGGCCGATAGCGGCCGTTCGTCATCGGTGAAGCCGAGCCCGCCGCCGACGCTCCCACTAAGCACCGGGGTGATCCGCCGGTCACGCAGTGCTCAGGCTGGCGCCATCTGCGCCAGGCTCTACTCACGGTCGGCGGCGATACCGTTCAGCGCCTGGATGGCGACGGGCGCGTCACCGGTCAAACGGTTCGGATGGAGCGATCCCTGTTTCGAAGCCCGCGACCCCTCCGGGGTTCCGCTCAGGTAACGGTTGATGAGTATGCCCCGTGGCCGGCGGCGATAAAGCGATGCAGCCCGCTCGTGCCCGACGGGGCGTCGGCGATACCGATCGGGAGTCGCTTCGTAGGGTGCGTCGTCAGCCTTCCCTTGTATCTGGGCTTTCCCGGTGCCTCAGGGCAAAATCGATCACGGCTTTCAGCAGGCCGCCGGTCTTACCGCGCGCGGAATCCATGGCGAGAGCAATATCCGCCAAGGCGAAACGGTGCGTCAGCAACTCACCGGCGGGATACTGTCCCGATTCGATCAGCTGGATCGCTTGACGGAACGACACCAATCCCCGCTCCTGCTGCGCACCTACGGCCATCATGATGCACGGCTCCCGCCGGAATACGTCATTCATCGGGAGCACCGTCCCAGAATCGTTCTCCGGCAGACCAAAGAACCCGACGGTGCCCCGCTGCCGAGTCAGGTGCATCAGAAGGTTGCGCGCGTCATCGCGACCGCTCGCATCGATCGACAATTCGAAACCAGATCCGCCGGTGGTGCGCATCAACTCCCCGACGAGGTCGTTCTCCTCGCCGGAGAAGACCCTGTCGGCTCCCCAGCGTCGCGCCATGTCACGGCGCTCCGAGACCGGCTCCACCGCGATAACGCTTTCGAATCCGTAGCGTCTCAGCAGGCGAATGAAATGCAGTCCGGCCGCGCCGGCGCCCATGACGACCGCCGATTGTCCCGCTCGACGGTGGTAGCCGAAGCGCTTGAGCGCATAGATGACGGTGCCGAGCTGTTGCGCGACGACGAAGTCAACCAGCGACACCGAGGAGGCGTCCGGCAACGCCAAGAGCGCGCTCGGCCCGGCCACCTGGTATTCGGCCAGGCTGCGCGACTTGAGATCGGACACCAAGATAAGCATCTTCATACCCACGTCAATCCCGGGCACACCGCTCTCCACGACAATCCCCACCGACGCATGTCCCGGGAAGCCCGCCGGCGGCAGGTTCCCAGGCCCCCACTCGTCGCTGTCGTAAACCGCATGCAGATCGCTGCCGCAGATGCTCGTGAACAAGGTCCGCAGCAGCACCTCATCGGCGGTCGGCACCGGCGTGCGCGCCCGCGTTTCTGTCACCTGTCCTCGACCGCATATCTGTGCTGCCAACATGATGCCGCCCCTCCCGGGATCCGGTGTCCCGCGCCTGTGCTGCACCGGATAGATCTAGACGCCAGACATCGCACCCGCAGTGAGGCCGCCCACGAGATGTTTCTGGGCGAAGATCGCGACAAGCAGCGTCGGGATGATGGACACGATGACCGTGGCGGACAGGTCGCCCCACTGCGTGCCGGTGTTGGTGACGAAGTTCGAGACGCCGACGGTCAGCGGTACGGCGCTGTCGGTGGTCAGGACCAGGCCGAAGAGGTACTCCGACCAGGCGAAGACGAACGTCAGCAGTGCGGCTGATGCGATGGACGGTCGGATGATGGGGAGAACGATTCGAAGCAGAACACCCAGCTCCCCCGCTCCATCGATCCGGGCCGCATCGAGAATGGAGTCGGGGACGGACCGCATTCCAGCGGCGTAGATCAGCACGACCAGCGGAATCTGCAGGATCGTGTTGGCAAAGATCAGCGCCCAGATCGAGTCGATGAGCCCCGCCTTGGTGAACATGATGAAGAACGGCAGCATCATCATGATGGCAGGCACCACCCGCAGTGATGTCACGAGAGCCAGCAGCCGCGAGCCGCCGATCCGCAAGACAACGATGCCGTAGGTCGCGGGAACGCCGAGGAATGCCGTCAGAATCATCGCACCGGTAGACAGCGCGATGCTGTTGGTGATGTATTTCCAGAAGTCGAATTGCGGGTTGCTGTTCAGTCGCAGGTAATGGTCCAGAGTGAAATGCGTCGGCAGTCGCAGCGGGTTCTGCGAGATGTCGGCATTGGTCTTGAGGCTCGTGACGAGCCCGATGATGAGCGGGATGTTGACGGCCACGACCAGCACCAGGAGCGTCAGGACCCGCAGCGACGTGGCAGCGGACGCGTGGAGCTTCCTCAGCGTGATCCCCCCTTCCGCGGAGTGAGGACTCTGGTGACGAACGGCACAAGCACCACCAGGGCCACGGAGAAGAGCAGGCTCGTAGCAGCGGACGTGCCGAAATTGCCGTTCGTGAATGCCTGCTTGTACGCATAGATGTTGATGTTCATCGTGGAGACGCCGGGGCCGCCGCCCGTGAGGATATAGATCGTGTCGAAGGTCTTGAGGCCGTCGACGACGCGCAGGAACATCGTCACGGCCAGGATCGGCGCGATATACGGTGCCACGATGTTGCACCGGGTGCGCCAGTAGCCAGCACCGTCGATCTTTGCGGCCTCGTGGAGTTCCGCAGGAACCGACTTCAGTCCGGCGTACACCATGATCATGACGAACGGCGCCCAGTGCAGCGTGTCGATCATGATGAGCGTCGGAACCACGGTCGACGGGCCGAGCAGGTTGCTGCTGATCCCGAGACGAGCGACGAGAGCGCCAAAGATGCCCGAGTCGCTGTTGAGACTGAGCTGCCACAGTGTCGCGATGAAGGCGGGTGCCACGATGATCGGGAAGAGTGTGATCGTGAAGAGCACCCGATGGCCCCTGAAGTGCCGCTCAAAGAGCAACGCCAGCGCGATGCCCAACACCATCTCGCCGACGAGACAGCCGACCGCGAAGACGATGCTGAACCGAATTGCGCTGACGAAGTTGGGATCGGTGAAGATGGCGGCGAAGTTTTTCCATCCCGCGAAGACGCGGACCGGGTCCGCGAGTCGGTACGACTCGAACGCCGTCGCGGCACCGATGACAATCGGTGCCGCGACGAACGCAACGAGGGCGAGCAGGAGCGGTGCGACGAACAGGTAGCTCGTCGCAGCCGTCCCCCTCTTGCTCTCGGCGGTGCTGCTCACTTACGAGCCGGCCTTCGCCACGAGAGACGACTGGAGTGCGTCCAGGGCGGCCTTCGCGTCACTGCTCCCCAGCCATGCGCCGGACAGCTTGTCGCTGACCTCGGTGGCGACGGTGAGGGCGTCGACGCTGCCGATGGACGGCTCGGTGACCGTGTTGTCCTTGACCAGCGTCGCGAGATCGCCGAGGGTGCTGGAGTTAGACAGGAAGCTATCGGCCGGCGGGATACCGCCGCTGTTGCCATACAGGTCGAGCGCGCGTGGCGTCAGCAGGTAGGCAACGAATTTCTTCGCGGCGTCGATGTTCTTGCTCGCGGCGTTGATCCCGACACCCTGCAGATGCATGTGACCCTTGTGCAGGCCAGGCACCGGGACGAATTTGACCTTCCCTGCGGTGGTCGGAGCCTCTTGCGCGTCATTGAATCCGGCCATGCTCGAGTACCACTGCATCTCGAACGCCACGGAACCGCTGGTCATCGCGGCGTTAAGCGCCGTCGCATTGCCCTGCGACGAGTTCGGTGACGCGATACCGAGGGTGATCGCCTTCGCGTACAGCTCAACCGCCCCCTGGGCTTCCGCGGTGTCGAAGTTGGGCGCCCCGTCCGGCGTAGTCCACGAGCCGCCCATGGAATAGAGCGTTCCGGACCACTGCAGCCCGGCGAATCCGCCGTTCTTCAGCGGCAAGATGGTGCCATATTCGGTCGGTGAATCTGGGTTGTACGACTTCGTGAAGTAGGCCGCCGTGGCCATGAAGTCGTCCCATGACCAGTCGGCGGGGTCTTTCGGTGTCAGGCTCTTGCCCGTGACCTCCTCGCTGATCTTGCCAAAGGTCGGCCACGTGGCCTGATTCGAGATCAGCCCGTCGATCAGATCAGTGCGGTAGATAGTGCCGATCATGGAGGCATCGAGCGGGACCGCGTAGAGCTTCCCTTCCTTCGAGAACCCGTCGGTGGCCGACGGGTAGAGCGCGCTGGAATCCATACCATCGAACGGCACGAGATAGGGGATGTGCTGTCCGAGCAGATAGCTCGCGGTGTAGTACATGTCGAGCGTCGAAGAGTTCGTCGTCATCTCGACGAGTTCCTTGTTGAACATGTCATCTGTGCTGAAGGTCGTGAGCTTCACCGCGACATTGTCCGTCTTACCCTGGCCGTCGTTGTAGTCGGCGACTACCGCCTGCATGGCTTTGAGTTCCGGCCCGGGCCAGTAGGCCACGTTGAGTGTGGTGGTTGCCGCCGGCTCTGATGCGCCGCCGCTTGCTGTACCGGCGCTGTCTCCGCCGGTGGTGGACGAGTCCGGCGAAGACGCGCAGGCAGCGATCGTCAATGCAGCCGCGACGCCGAGGGCGACGGTAGCGGCGAGTTGTCGTTTCATGAAGAGCCCCTTGTTTTGGTGGGAGGTGATGCAATGTCCGAATCAGGTGAACGAGATCGCCGAGAGCGCGGTGTCCGCCGCGCGCCGTTCCTCGGCGCTCAGCGGGAGGAGCGGGTTGCGGCCCGGCCCGACGGGCGATCCGACCTGGCCCGCGAGGTACTTGAGCAACGCAAGCACCTTGGGTTCGCCGCCGGCGGCGCCCAGCCGGCCAGCGAGGTCGAGGTAGGGGGTCAGATTGTCGCGCTCCTGTTTCGCGGTCGCGTAGTCGCCGACGTTGCGCGCGTTCCAGATACGAACCGCGCTTCTCGGCGCGAAGTTCGCGGTGCTGGAGATGAATCCCGAGGTGCCGATGACAGCGGCCATGGGCTCCAGGAACTCGCCATGTCCGTTGACGACGGTTAGGTTGTCGGCCAGGTAGCGCGCCGACTGCTCCATCTTGGCGAAGGCGGGCGTGCATTCCTTCAGCGCGACGATGTTCGGCAGTTCGCTAATGGTGCCCAGCGCGTCGACCGGGATGTCGAAGTGGGTGACTTCCAGATTGTTGTACAACATGATGCCGAGGCTCGTCGACTCCGACAGCTTGGTGTAGAAGTCGATGACGATATCCGTCCGCGGCGGGTAGTAATACGGTGAGACCGCCATGAGTCCGGCGACCCCGGCGCGCTCCGCAAAGTGTGCCATCTCGATGACTTCACGCAGGTTGCTGTGGTTGATGCCGGCGATGACGGGCAGTTCATCGCCGACCTCCTCCAGCGCCGCGTCCCACACTGCGACCCGCTCGGCCGCGGAGAGGGCGCCGCACTCTCCGGTCGATCCCGTGACGACGACGACGCCGTTGTCGCGAGAGATGCCGTTGTCGACGAAGAAGCGCAGGTGCCGCTTCACGCCGGCGATGTCGACTTCCTGATCGGCGTCGAACGGGGTCAGGGCAATGGCGGTGATCCCTTTGAACTGCTGTTGAAGATCTTTCGGTTCCACGTTTCTCCCATGCTCGTCGAGGTGCGCGTCGCGATATGAGGTTCGCGCCGTGCGTGAGGTGACCATACGGCGTCGAACTGTACGGGTCTAGACCAGTAATCAAATCGTTATACACAGGGCTAAACAGCGGTTCACCCGATGTGTTAGCGTAAGCCTGCCGAGCGTCCCTGAAATGAGCTTATTCATAGACAATTCGAGCGCGCGTGCGGTTGGTAGTGAGTCCTTGTGGTCTGTACCAGCGACTGCCGAAAGGTCGGAGCAGGCACGGACCGAAAGCGGATGAGCAGGCGTGCCGAGCGACACGTGTCGCTCATCGACATGAACCAGGAGCGACTATGGGGCGTGACGGGCAACGGCCTACGTCAGGTTTCAAGTACGAGCGCATCGCTGACGCGATCCGCCATGACATGCTCGACAACCTGCTGCCCAACGACATACTCCCCTCCGAACGAGAACTGGCGGACCGGTTCGGCGTCAGCCGCATGACGGTCCGCGCAGCCATCGCCACGTTGGTGTCGCAAGGTCGCGTCTACAACATCCAGGGTTCGGGCACCTACGTGGGATCGAAGGAAGTGCTCACGAAGTCGGCGGCGCTGACATCGTTCACCGAGGACATGGTCGCGCGGGGACTGCGCCCATCGTCACGGGTGATCTGTGCGCAACGGGTCGCGGCAACGGGCA
Organism: uncultured Gemmatimonadota bacterium; assembly: GCA_937906875.1. Classification (GTDB taxonomy): domain Bacteria; phylum Gemmatimonadota; class Gemmatimonadetes; order Gemmatimonadales; family Gemmatimonadaceae; genus CALCHX01. The sequence goes on from CALCHX010000141.1 coordinate 6,532, forward strand.
TGATCGCGCACCGGCTGGCGGTGGAAACCGGCGCGGCGTGCACGCACGTACGGCGACTCCGACTGGCGGACGAAGATCCGATGGCCCTGGAGAATGTCTACTTCCCGGCGGAAGTGCTACCGCTCGAGGGCGTCAGGCTCGCTGAATCGCTCTATGACCAGCTGGCGGAGTCCGGGAATGAGGCATTCCGCTCCGAGCAGGAGATCACCGCGACCGTCCTAGACGACGAGACCGCGGGCCTGCTTGATGTGCCCGAGGGCTCGGCCGCGCTAGTCGTGACGCGCGTGAGTTCCACCAGGCGCGGCCGCATCATCGAATACGCGCGGACGTATTATCGCGCCGATCGATATAGCTTCATGACGACCGTCGAGCGCGAGTCCGGTGAGCGATGAGCGGGACGGTGCTCGGTCTGGATATCGGCGGCACGAAGATCGCGGCGGGACTGGTGGACGCCGACGGTGAAGTCACCGGGCTGACCTCCGCGGCGACGCCGATCGAGGGCGGCCAGCCGGCGATCGTCGCAGGCGTGCTGCGGCTGGCCCAGGAGGTGCGTCGGGACACTGCAATCGACGCCGTCGGCGTGGGGACGGCTGGCGTAGTCGATCCTCTCACCCAGATCGTCAGTTCGGCGACGGACGTGCTGCCCGGCTGGCGAGGTGCGGATCTTGCCGCACCGCTGAGTGAATCGTTGGGCGTTCCGGTCACGGTGATCAACGACGTGCACGCACACGGGCTCGGCGAGGCGCATTTCGGTGCCGGACGCGGACGGCGCTCGGTTCTCGTGGTGGCGGCGGGCACCGGTATCGGCGGCGCGATAGTCGTTGACGGGCACCTGATGACCGGTGAGAGCGGCGCGGCGGGCCACATCGGCCATGTGTCGGTGCCGCAGGCGGCCGGAATGGTGTGCAGCTGCGGCCGGACGGGGCATGTCGAGGCGATCGCCTCCGGCGCCGCGATGGCCAGGAACTACCAGGCAGCGGCCGTTCTCGACAGGCCGCTCGCCGCGGCCGAGATCGTGCGGCTGGTGTCGGTCGACGATCGCGCCCGCGAGGTCGTGACCAGCGCAGGCTTCGCGTTGGGTGTGAGTGTGGGCGGGCTGGTGAACACGTTGAACCCGTCCGTGGTGGTCGTCACCGGAGGGTTGGCCGGATCACCGCAGATCTGGTGGGACAGTGTGCGCGGTGGATTCGCGGAGACGGTGTTGCCCGCGTTGGCGCAGACGCCGATCGTGGCGGGCGGCGTGACGGACGCCGCGGGTGTGATCGGTGCCGCGTACGCCGCACGGCAGGGCGCGCAGCCATGCTGATCGATGACCTCCGTGGGCGTCTCGTCGTCTCCTGCCAGGCGTACGGCTCGGAGCCGCTCAACACGACGGCGGCCATGTTGGCCATGGCGCAATCGGTGGCTTCGGGCGGCGCCGCCGGCATCAGGGCGCAGGGTCTGGAGTCGATCCGAGCCATCAACCAGGCCGTCTCGCTGCCGCTGATCGGACTCGTCAAGGTGCCGGGAGACGACGTGTTCATCACCCCCACCCTGCAGGATGCGCTGGACGTGGCGGCGGCTGGAGCGGACATCGTCGCCGTCGATGGCACGCGACGAGCGCGGCCCGACGGCCTGTCACTGGCCGAGGTGATCAAGGGCATCCACGAGCGGACACGCGCTCTGGTGATGGCGGACACCAGCTGCCTGGAAGACGGCATCGCGGCACAAGAGGCGGGTGCTGATCTGGTCGGCACCACACTGGCAGGCTACACGCCGGCGCGGGCGAAGACGGACGGCCCGGATCTGGAGCTCGTGGAGAGCATGGCGGAGCGCCTCACGGTCCCTATCGCGGCGGAGGGGCGGTTCCGCTGGCCCGAAGAGGCAGCACGCGCGATCAAGCTAGGGGCACACTGCGTGATCGTGGGGACATCCATCACCCATCCCGCTTCGATCACTGCGCGGTTTATCGCGGCGATGCCGGTGACACCGACGACGAACCGCAGCCCGTCAGTGACCTAGCAGGTGCCGTGGGCCGGCCCGGTGATTCGAGCCCCTCAATCGCGGGCGCCCCGGCCGACAACGGAGAGCGAATGGGCAGGCGGCGTGTCTCGTCAGGCCCCGGTGCCGGAGCCGCTATCGGGCGCGCGACAGCAGTATTCCAGGTACAGCGCGCCGGCGACCAGGAGCGCAGCACCGATCACG
>CALCHX010000142.1 GCA_937906875.1 uncultured Gemmatimonadota bacterium
ACCTTTGACCTGCTGGCGATGGGACGCCTGGGCGCGGACATCTATCCTCTTCAGGACGGTGTCGGCCTGGAAGACGTCGCGACGTTCGGGAAGTACCTCGGTGGAAGTGCTGCCAACGTCACTGTCGCCGCGGCTCGTCACGGTCGCCGCAGCGCCCTGATCTCCGGCGTCGGCGACGACCCCTTCGGCCGCTACCTCCTGCGTGAGCTCGACCGGCTCGGCGTCGACAATCGGTATGTGCGCGTGGATCCGCAATATCCGACTCCGGTCACGTTCTGCGAGATCTTCCCGCCCGACGACTTCCCGCTGTACTTCTACCGCGAGCCGATGGCACCGGATCTGAACGTCGTCGCCGACGAGCTCGAGCCGGATGCCGTCCGGAGCGCACGCGTGTTCTGGTTCACGGTGACCGGACTGAGCAAGGAGCCCAGCCGCGCGACCCACCACGCCGCGCTTGCCGCACGCGGGCGCCGCGAGCACACCGTCATCGATCTCGACTACCGTCCGATGTTCTGGGGGTCGCCTGGTGAGGCCACCGCGCAGATCGCGCGGGTGCTCGACCACGTCACCGTCGCCGTCGGCAACCGCGAGGAGTGCGAGGTGGCCGTCGGCGAGACCGACCCGCGGCGCGCGGCAGACGCCCTGCTCGACCGCGGCGTCGAGCTGGCGATCGTCAAGCAGGGGCCGCGCGGCGTGCTCGCCAAGACACGGGATGAGTCCGTGGAGGTGCCACCGTATCCCGTCGACGTCGTGAACGGCCTGGGCGCCGGCGACGCGTTCGGCGGTGCACTCGTGCATGGACTGCTGTCGGGATGGGGGCTGGAGCAGATCCTGCGCTTCGCCAATGTCGCCGGAGCGATCGTCGCCTCGCGTCGGGAGTGCTCGACGGCGATGCCGACATCGCGCGAAGTGCAGACGCTGCTTCAGGAAGGACACTGAGATGCCGGATGCCACGGTCAGCAGCGAGGATTTCGCCCAGCTGCGCGAGCTTCGGGCGACAGCGCCGGAACGGATCGGCTCGGCGCTGGCCGAACGCCGCCGGCGGTCGGTGCTGCGCTCCGACGGGCGGCTGTTCATCGTCGCTGCCGATCACCCCGCTCGCGGGGCGCTGGCCGTCGGGACCAACGCGACGGCAATGGCCGATCGTTATGACCTGCTCGAACGGCTCGCGACGGCCTTGAGCCGCCCCGGAGTCGACGGCGTGCTGGGAACACCGGACATCATCGACGATCTGGCAGCCCTCGGACTGCTCGACGACAAGATCGTCGTCGGGTCGATGAACCGCGGCGGTCTGCGCGGGGCAGCGTTCGAGATGGACGACCGATACACCGGCTACGACATCGCGACGATGGTCGCGGGCGGGCTGGATTTCGCCAAGACGCTCGTGCGCGTGAACCTCGACGACCCGGCGACCGCGCCCACCCTGCAGGCCACCGCGCGGGCGGTGACGCAGGCGGCCGCCGCACGGCTGCCCATCATGCTCGAGCCGTTCATGAGCCGCTGGGTGGACGGTCGCATCGTGAACGACCTGTCGACGGACGCCGTCATCCTGTCGATCGCGATCGCGGCAGGTCTGGGCGCCAGCAGCGCCTACACCTGGATGAAACTGCCCGTCGTCGACGACATGGAACGCGTGATGGCGGCCACCACGTTGCCGACGCTTCTGCTGGGCGGTGACGCGGGCGACGACCCCGACGAGACGTTCGCCGCGTGGGAAGACGCCCTGTCACTGCCCGGCGTGCGCGGCCTCACGGTGGGGCGCACCCTGTTGTACCCGCCCGACGGCGATGTCGCCGGTGCAGTCGACACCGCCGCATCCCTGGTTCACCGCGACCCGCTGGCCGCGGCATCCTGATCCACTTCGACGAGAAAGAAGAACCCATGAGCACCACGGAAGCCCTCGCCCCCACCCAGACCGCCGTGATCGGGCACTGGTTCGACGGGAAGCCGCATGCGTCGGCCAGCGGCCGGACCGCGCCGGTGTTCAATCCGGCGACCGGCCGGGTCAGCGCGCAGGTGGCATTGGCGGACGATGCGCAGATCGCGGAGGCGATCGCGTCTGCGCAACGGGGGTTCGAGGTGTGGTCGCGCCTGTCGATCGCGAAGCGTCAGGCGGTGCTGTTCCGGTTCCGGGAGCTGTTGAACGCGCGCCGTGGGGAGCTTGCGGCGGTGATCACCGCCGAGCACGGGAAGGTGCTCTCCGACGCGGCGGGGGAGGTCGCGCGAGGGCTGGAGGTCGTGGATCTGGCATGCGGGTTCCCGGCGCTTGTCAAGGGCGGGTTCTCGGAGAACGCATCGACGGGGATCGACGTGTTCACGATCCGCCAGCCGCTGGGGGTGACGGCGATCATCTCACCGTTCAACTTCCCGGCGATGGTGCCGTTGTGGTTCTTCCCGGTGGCCATCGCGGCCGGCAACAGCGTGATCCTCAAGCCCAGCGAGAAGGATCCGTCGGCCGCGTTGTGGATGGCGGGACTGTGGGCCGAGGCGGGGCTGCCCGCCGGGGTGTTCACCGTGCTGCAGGGCGACAAGCAGGCGGTGGACGGACTGCTGCACTCGGATGTCGTGCAGTCGGTGTCGTTCGTGGGGTCGACACCGATCGCGAAGTACATCTACGAGGAGGCGTCACGGACCGGCAAGCGCGTGCAGGCACTGGGCGGCGCGAAGAACCACATGCTGGTGCTCCCGGATGCCGACCTGGACCTGGTCGCCGACCAGGCGATCAACTCCGGGTATGGCGCGGCGGGGGAGCGGTGCATGGCCGTGTCGGTGGTGCTCGCGGTGGAGCCCGTCGCGGATGAGCTGTCGGCGAAGATCCAGGAGCGCATCGCCCGACTGCGCATCGGCGATGGTGCCGGCATCGAGGGCGGCGAGCCGGACATGGGCCCGCTGATCAGCGCTGTGCACCGGGAGAAGGTGACCGGGTACGTGGACATCGCCGAGGCGGACGGGGCCGACATCGTCGTGGACGGGCGCGGGTTCACGGTCGACGGGCTGGAGGACGGCTTCTGGTTCGGGCCGACCCTCATCGACAACATCCCGACCAGCTCCCGCGCTTACACCGAGGAGATCTTCGGTCCGGTGCTGTCGATCGTGCGGGTCGGGTCGTTCCAGGAGGGGCTGGACCTCATCAACTCCGGTCAGTTCGGCAACGGGACGGCGATCTTCACGAACGACGGGGGCGCGGCGCGGCGGTTCCAGTCCGAGGTGCAGGTCGGGATGATCGGCATCAACGTGCCGATCCCGGTCCCCGTCGCGTACCACTCGTTCGGCGGATGGAAGAACTCCCTGTTCGGGGACGCGAAGGCGTATGGCACGCACGGGTTCGACTTCTTCACCCGCGAGAAGGCCGTCACGACCCGCTGGACCGACCCCGGTGCCGACACGACCCACCATCGCGGCATCAACCTGGGCTTCCCGCAGAACACCTGAACCCCACCGGTCGTTGAGCGAGCGGAGCGAGTCGAAACGACAGCTCGGACCCGGTCGTTGAGCGAGCGCAGCGAGTCGAAACGACGCCCTCACCGGTCGTTGAGCGAGCGCAGCGAGTCGAAACGACGAAGACGACACGACGAAGATGAAGTTCGGAGGACACACATGGCACAGCGGTGGTTCCACCGCCGCGGGGACCTTTCCCAGGGCGGCTGGGAGAGCGTCGTCGACGAGCACGTCCCCGGGTGGGCGCACACCGGCCTGCGCGTGGCATCCGTTCGCGACGGAGACGAGCTCGCGCTGACCGAGACCGGCGTGGAGCGGATGATCGTTCCCTTGGCGGGCTCGTTCACGGTCGTGCATGTCGAGGGCGGCCGCGAGACGGTGACCCGGCTGCGCGGACGGCGATCGGTGTTCCACGGCCCCACCGACGTGCTGTATCTGTCGGCGGCTGCGACCGCGGTCCTTCGGGGGGCGGGCCGCGTCGCCGTCGCGACGTCTCCCACCGAGGTCGTCAAGCCCACTCGCTATCTCGCCGCCGAGCAGACGCCGGTGGAACTGCGCGGGGCGGGCGCCTCCAGCAGGCAGGTGCACAACTTCGGCACGCCGCAGGCGCTGGATGCCGCACGGCTGATCGTCTGCGAGGTGATCACGCCCGCGCAGAACTGGTCGTCGTATCCGCCGCACAAACACGATGAGCATGTGCCGGGCAACGAGTCGCGTCTCGAGGAGATCTACTACTTCGAGGCCGCGCCCGTGCGTGGCTCCGCGGCGGCCGTCGACGCCGCGTTCGGCATGTTCAGCACGTATTCGTCGCCGGCGGGCGACATCCAGATCGACGCCAGGGTGCGTACCGGCGACATCGCGCTCGTGCCCTACGGATACCACGGACCGGCCGTGGCCGCGCCCGGCTACGACCTCTACTATCTGAACGTCATGGCCGGCCCCGACCCGGAACGGGTCTGGCTGATCAGCGACGACCCCGCGCACGCCTGGGTGCGCGACACCTGGGCGGGCCAGGGCGTCGATGCCCGGCTGCCCTTCACTGCCGGAGAGGATGAGTCGGTGTCATGACCGAGACGAAGAGGATGACGGTCGGCCAGGCGCTGGTGGAGTTCCTGGCGCACCAGTGGACCGTCGACGGGCCGATCCGCGAGCGCACGATCGCCGGCGTGTTCGGCATCTTCGGGCACGGCAACGTCGCCGGAGTCGGGCAGGCCCTGAAGCAGCTCAATGTTGAACAGCCCGACCTGATGCCCTACCGGCAGGCTCGCAACGAGCAGGCGATGGTGCATCAGTCGGTCGGCTGGGCGCGGATGCACCGACGGCGCAGCACCTGGGCCGCGACGGCATCGGTCGGCCCGGGGGCCGCCAACATGATCACCGGCGCGGCGCTGGCCACCGCCAACCGGATGCCTGCGCTGCTGCTGCCTTCCGACACGTTCGCCACCCGGGTCGCAGACCCGGTGCTCCAGCAGCTCGAGCATCCCCACGACATCGGCATCCAGGTCACCGACGCGTTTCGCCCCGTCTCGCGGTTCTTCGACCGGGTGCAGCGTCCCGAGCAGCTGTTCTCGATCGCGCTGGCGGCGATGCGCGTGCTCACCGACCCCGCCGAGACCGGAGCGGTGACCATCGCGCTGCCCGAGGACGTGCAGGCCGAGGCCGTCGACGTGCCCGTCGAGTTCCTGCAGGACCGCGAATGGCATGTGCGCCGGCCGCTGCCCGAGAAATGGGCTCTGGATGCCGCGGTCTCGGCGATCCGGTCGGCGAAGCGGCCGTTCATCGTGGCCGGCGGCGGCGTGCTCTACTCGGGTGCGGAAGAGCACCTGCGCACGCTCGTCGAGGCCACCGGCATCCCGGTCGGCACGTCGCAGGCAGGCGGCGGCGTGCTGAACTGGGACCACCCGCAGAACCTCGGCGGCGTGGGCGCCACCGGCACGCTGGCGGCGAACCGGCTCGCCGCCGACGCCGACGTCGTGATCGGCATCGGCACACGTTACAGCGACTTCACGACGGCATCGCGGACGGCGTTCCAGCACCCCGACGTGAGATTCGTCAACATCAATGTGGCCTCGTTCGACGCGCACAAGCACGGTGCGCAGCTGGCCGTCGTCGCCGACGCCCGTGCGGCCCTGGAGGAGCTCGCGATCGAGCTGGAGGGCTACGAGGTCGCAGCGGCGCACTCCGACCGGATCGCCCACGAGAAGGCGGACTGGGATGCCGCCGTCGACGAGGCGTTCACCCGGTCGGGGCTGCCGTTGCCTGGTCAGCCGGAGATCATCGGAGCCGTCCAGTCGGCGTCCGCGCCTCGCGACGTCATCGTGCAGGCAGCGGGGTCGCTGCCTGGCGACCTGCACAAGCTGTGGCGCGTACGCGATCCGCTCGGATATCACGTCGAATACGCGTTCAGCTGCATGGGCTATGAGATCGCCGGCGGGCTGGGAGCCAAGCGGGGCCTGATCGCCGACGGCGACGACCGCGACGTCATCGTGATGGTCGGCGACGGCTCGTACCTGATGCTGAACACCGAGCTGGTCACCGCGGTCGCCGAGGGCATCAAGCTCATCGTGATCCTCGTGCAGAACCAGGGCTATGCGTCGATCGGGCACCTCTCCGAGACCGTCGGATCCGACCGGTTCGGCACGAAGTACCGCGAATACGACCCGCAGACGCGCAACTTCCAAGGCGACCGGCTGCTGCCGGTCGATCTGGCGATGAACGCCCGCGGCTACGGGATCGACGTGATCGATGTCGAGCCGGGTGCCGCGGCGATCGACGACCTGGTCTCCGCGATCACGCGGGCCAAGGCATCCGACCGCGCCACGTTCATCCAGATCCACAGCGACCCGTTGATCTACGCCCCCGACGGCGCGGGCTGGTGGGACGTTCCCGTCGCTGAGACCTCCACCCTCGCCTCCACCCGGCAGGCACGCGCCGAGTACGCCCAGCAGCGTATGGCGCAACGACCGCTGCTGGGATGAGTCCACTTCTCGAAAGGCATGACATGACCGACACGACCGCCACCTCCGTCACAGCCGACGTGCGGCATGAACGAATGGGCTAGACATGCGTGTGAGTGTCGCAAGTGCGCCGGTTAGCTTTGGTGTCTTCGAGATGACGCCCGAGGGTGCGGACGTAATCACGCCGGACGACATGGTCAGCATCGTCGCGGAAGCCGGATACGGCGGCATTGATCTCGGCCCCCTCGGCTATCTAGGATGCGGAGAACAACTACGGCGGCGTCTGGTGGGCGCGAGGCTGGAGCTCGCCGGAGGATGGGTACAGCTCCCTTTTTCGGATGACGACGCGTTCGCGGACTCGCTTGCCACCCTGCGCGCCGTCTTGCGCCAGTTCGTCATCGCCGCGGAGGCGGGCCCCGTTCGTCTGCCGCTCCCGACGCTCGCCGACGACGGCTCTGCGCTGCGACGCTCTGCGCCGGGGAGAGGAGCGGCGGTCGACCCGGTCTCACCTCGTCTCCGTGACCGGCTCTACGCCAATGTCGAGCGTGCCGCGAACGTCGTGCGTGCCGTGGGACTTGAGCCGACCTTCCATCACCACGTAGGAACGTATGTCGAATCCTCCGAGGAGATCGACGGCCTCCTGAACGCCGTTGACATCGGAATGACGCTCGACACGGGTCATCTCGTGATCGCAGGTGGAGACCCCGTCGAAGCGGTCCGTCTCTGGGGTGACCGCGTCAATCATCTGCACGTGAAGGATGTGGATCTCGGCAAACTGCAGCGTGTGCTGGCAGCAGGAGGCGGGATGAAAGAGGTGTGGTCATCGGGCGCGTTCGTCGCGTTCGGCGCAGGCGATGTGGATCTGTCCACCGTGCTCTCGATGCTCGACGACCGGGAATACGACGGCTGGATCGTGGTCGAGCAGGATGTGCTCAACAACTGCCCCGACGTCGCGCTCGACGAGTTCGTCGCGCAGCGCGCGGACGACCAGCGCAACAATCGGGCTGCGCTGCGTGCCTGGGCATGAGGGTGCCGAGGAAGTCATAGCAAAGGAGACAGAGATCGTGGCTCAAGCACCACTCCGCTTCGGGCTTATTGGCGCCGGTCGAATTGGCCAGGTACACGCTGCCGGCATCGCCGCCGACGAGGACGCTGTTCTCGTACGCGTCGCCGATTCCTTCGTCGCGGGAGCGCAGCGGGTCGCCGCCCGATACGGAGGAATCCCGAGCGGGTCGGCGGACGAAGTGATCACGGCGGGTGACATCGACGCACTCCTGGTCGCTTCACCCACCCCGACGCACGTTGACCTCATTTCCGCGGCAGTGGATGTCGGGATCCCTGTGCTGTGCGAGAAGCCGATCGATCTGGATCTCACACGTGTCGACGCTCTGCGGTCCAAGGTCGCCGCATCCGGAGTGCCGGTAGCGCTCGGCTTCAACCGACGGTTCGATCCGGGTTTCGCCAGCGCTCGGGCACGTGTAGCGGCCGGTGAGATCGGTGAACTCGAACAGCTTTCCATCATCAGCCGCGATCCCACGCCGCCTCCTGCGGCCTATGTCGGTGTATCGGGCGGCATCTTCCGCGACATGACGATCCATGACTTTGACATGGCACGCTTCTTCCTACCGGACATTGTCGAAGTTGCGGCATTCGGCAGCACCACGTTCGATGATGGCGCGCGCGAGCACGGCGACTTCGACACTGCTGCGGTGCTGCTTCGCGGCGCCTCCGGAGCGATCGCCACGATCACCAACTCACGGCACAGTGCCTTCGGCTATGACCAGCGACTCGAAGCCTTCGGGCAGAGGGGCATGCTGCAAGTGGCCAACGCCGGCACGAGCTTGGTGAGCCTCTTCACCGCATCCGCAGTGGAGGCCAAGCCGCCCTATCAGGAGTTCTTCCTGGAGCGGTACGCCGTCGCATATGCGGCAGAGTTGCGTGAGTTCATACGTCTCGTCCGTGGCGAGCCGTCCACGAGCCCCACCTACGAGGATGGTCGCGCTGCTCTCGTGCTTGCCGACGCCGCGCAGCGTGCGGCGTCTGAACATATCGCGGTGCGCGTCGGGATCGGCTGAGGCCGTGCCTTATCGACTGGCCGCCTGTGCGGAGATGCTGTATCTCGAGTTGCCATTCGAGCAACGCGTCCGGCGTCTTCACGAGTGTGGCTTCGAGGTGGAGATATGGGATTGGTCTCGCCGCGACCTCTCAGCGCTCGCGGCGACCGGAGCGACGTTCTCGTCGATGACGGGCTATCTGCGCGGAGACCTCACGACCAGCGAGGGCATTGCGGAGATGCTTTCAAGTGCCGAGGAGTCGCTCCGAGCTGCCGACATCGTGGATGTGCAGCGGCTGAACCTCCACGGCACTGGCCTCGACTCTGCGGGTCTGCCCGTACGACCGCAGAGCGCGGTGTCCGAAGTCGAGCGTGGTCGGGCGGTGCAGACACTCTCCCGTCTCGCCGACCTCGGTGAACGCGCGGGCCGCGTGTTCACGCTCGAGAATCTCAATACGGCCGTCGACCATCCGGGAGTTCCCTTCGCGCGGGCCGCCGACACGCTGGCCCTTGTTAGAGATGTTGATAGTCCCATGCTGCGGATGAATCTTGACCTGTATCACGCTCAGATCGGCGAGGGGAACCTCGTCGAGCTGGTGCGTGCCGCGCTGCCGTGGGTCGGTGAGGTCCAGGTGGCCGATGTCCCCGGCCGCATGGAGCCAGGCACGGGTGAGATCCGCTACCCGGCTATCGCCGCAGCACTGAAGGAGTACGGCTACGTCGGAGTCGTCGGTCTCGAGTCGTGGGCGAGGGGGTCTGCGGACGCTGCGCTGAAGGCCTTTCGTAGGGCCTTTCGGTGAGGCTGTCCGTGGAACGTCTCGGAAGTTCTCGTCGCGAAAACTTATAGACAAAGATAGTTTGATCTGACATACTGTCATTCAGGACGTGGCTGTTTCACGGTCCCCGACTCGACGGAGAGAAGAGGCATCACGACAATGTTCAAGAGCAAATTTGTCAGAGCAGCCACGGTGGCAGTGGCCATCGTTGCCGTGGCGGCCGGCATGAGCGCGTGCAGCGGCAAGAAGGTTGGCGACGCGGGCAATGCAGATTCGGCGAACAAGTCGATCAAGATCTGCATGTACACGCACGGTGACGGCGGAACGTTCTGGGCCGTCGTTCAGAAGGGGGCGGAGGACGCTGCGAAGAGCCTTGGTGTGACGCTGGACTATCAGGGTTCCACCAACGATTCGTCCAAGCAGGCGTCGACGATCCAGGCGGGCGTTTCCGGCGGGTGCAACGGAATCGCCGCTTCGGCACCGGACCCGGGAGCGATCAAGGACGCGATGCTGGCGGCGCAGTCTGCAGGCATCCCGACTGTCACACTGAACTCCGGTTCGGCGGTCTACAAGGACCTCGGCGCCTTCACACACATTGGACAGGATGAGACCGTCGCCGGGAAGGCAGCTGGTGACAAATTCAACGAACTCGGCGTGAAGAAGGTTCTGTGCGTGGTGCAGGAGCAGGCGAACGTCGGCCTTCAGGATCGCTGCAATGGGGCGAAGTCGACCTTCAAGGGAACGTTGCAGCAGTTCAACGCCGATGGCGCATTAGCCGATCTGAATGGCGCCGAAGCGAAGATCGAGGCCGCTTTGAAGGCAGACCCCTCGATCGATGGGGTTTTTGCGCTAACGGCTGACGTCGCTACGGGCGCGGTGCTGCCGGCCGTGCAGGCGTCGGGCCGCGACATCAAGGTCGGAACGGTCGACCTGTCTGCCGACACGCTAACGGCGATCGACGGTGGCAAGATCTCGTTCGCGATCGACCAGCAGCAGTACGCCCAGGGATTCCTTGCAGTCCAGGCGCTGTATCTGGCCATCAAGGACGCGATTCAGATCGGCGGTGGTGAGCCGGTCTACACGGGGCCTGCATTCGTTACGAAGGACAACGTCAAGGCGGTTCAGAATTCTGTGAAGGCGGGAACCCGCTGACAGGGCGGGGGGCGATGCGGTAGCCGCACCGCCCCACGCCTGGATAGGAGGATTGCAATGACCAACTTCGAGACTTCAACGAGCAATATCGCGGTCGATGAACGCGTCACGCGGACACCGTGGTATATACGAGTGATGCGCAGGCCCGAACTCGGTGCTCTGCTTGGCGCAATCGTCATCTTCATCATGTTCACCGTCGCGGACACGACGGGCAACTTTGCGACACTGGATGGTGCTGCCGGGTGGACCGATTTCGCCGCACCGGTGGGCATCGTCTCTGTCTTCGTGGCACTGCTGATGATCGGCGGAGAGTTTGATCTGTCATCCGGCGTCATGGTCGGTACGTCGGGGCTGTTTGCCGGGCTACTGATCACTGAGTTGGGAATGAACGTCTGGCTCGCGATTCTATGCACGCTCGTAATGGCGGCCGTCGTCGGCTTTGTCAACGGCATTCTTGTGGTGAGGACAAATCTTCCGTCATTCATCGTCACGCTCGCCACCTTCTTCGTGCTCAAGGGGGTGAACCTCGCGGCGACCAAAGCAGTCACCGGAACAGTCCGCGTGTCGGGCATCGATCAGGGCGACGGGTATGACTCCGCGAGAGCGATCTTCGCATCGACTTTCAAGGTTGCCGGTGCGGATTTTCAGATCACCGTCATCTGGTGGATCATCATCACGGCCATCGCGACGGTGCTTCTGACCCGCACGGTTTTCGGCAACTGGATCTTCGCCTCCGGCGGCGACGCCAACGCTGCCCGCAACGCCGGTGTCCCAGTGAATCGCACCAAGATCATCCTCTTCATGCTCACCTCGCTGTCGGCGTCGTTGGTTGGCGTGATGTTCCTGCTGCGTCTGCATGGAATGCAGGCCGGTCAGGGCGTCGGTCAGGAGTTCTACTACATCATCGCCGCGGCGGTGGGCGGCTGCCTGCTGACGGGTGGTGCAGGATCCGCGGTCGGCGCCTCGATCGGTGCGCTGATCATGGGCTTCGCCGCCGTCGGTATCCCGTACGCGCTGTGGGATCAGGACTGGGTGTCCACGTTCCTGGGCGTGATCCTGTTCGCGGCCGTGCTGATCAACCTGACGATTTCGCGTCGAGCGCAGGGAGGCAAGAAATGAGTGAGGAGCGTAACGAGGAGATCGAGGCCGCCGTCGAGGCCGCCGCCGGTACCGAGGCCGCGCCACCCGCCGCAGGCACTCCGGCCCTCGAGCTGGACGACGTTGGCAAGCGGTTCGGCAGTGTGGTAGCTCTACGCGACATTAGTCTGCATGTGGATCCGGGCACGGTCACGTGCGTGCTGGGCGACAACGGCGCTGGCAAGTCCACGCTGATCAAGATTCTCAGCGGCGTGCACAAGCCGACGTCGGGCGAGTTCCGTGTCGACGGCCTGGCGGTGGAGTTCTCGTCACCGCGCGACGCGCTCGCGCGAGGGATCGCGACGGTGTTCCAGGACCTGGCAACCGTGCCGCTGATGTCGATCTGGCGCAACTTCTTCCTCGGTAACGAGCCGGTCAGCGGATTCCGTCCGCTGGGGCTCATGGCGGTGAAAGAGGCGCAGCGGATGACCAAGTCGGCGTTGCTAGAGATGGGCATCGACCTGCGCGACACCAACCAGGCCATCGGCACCCTATCGGGCGGTGAGCGCCAGGCCGTGGCGATCGCGCGGGCCGTACACTTCGGTGCGAAGGTGTTGATCCTGGACGAGCCGACCAGCGCGCTGGGCGTGCGACAGTCGGGCATTGTCCTCAAGTACATCCTTGCGGCCCGCGAACAGGGCGTCGCGGTGGTGTTCATCACGCACAACCCCCACCATGCCTTCATGGTGGGGGACCGGTTCTATCTGCTCAACCGCGGACGCATGATCGCCAGCTTCGTACGCGGAAAGGTTGAGCTCGAAGACCTGATCCAGGCGATGGCGGGCGGCGCGGAACTGGAGTCGCTCGCGCACGAGATCTCGTCTATCCGAGCCTGATCGAGAACGTCACTGATCGTCGGTAGAGTCGGCGATCAGTGACGTTCACGGGGGATATCGGTGCTCTCCCGGATCATGAGCGTGGGCACGAGACGCTTGTGTTGCACATCGAGGTCAGGTTTCTCGATGTGCGCCAGTGCCCGTGCCACAGCGAGACGCCCCTGACGAGTGGCGTGCTGGTTGACGCTGGTGAGTCGAATGCCGGGCAACGCCGCAGGCTGGGTGTCGTCGTAACCGACCAGTGACAGGTCACCCGGCACCGTCAGGCCCAGGGACGCCGCCGCCTGCAAGACGCCGAAGGCGGTGAGATCGTTGTAGGCGAACACGGCTGTGGGCGGCTCGCCCGATGTGAGGATGCCGTGCGCAGTATGCGCCACCGTATCGCGTGACAAGCCGGTGGCAACCGCGAGAGCCTGCAGTCCCGCACTGCGCATACCCGCGCGATATCCTTGCTCGCGCTCGCCGTAGAGCGCTCCCGTGCTCGGGGCAAGGAACATGATTCGACGGTGCCCTAGTGCGAGCAGATGCTCGGTTGCGCGTTGCGCACCGCGGCGGTCCGCGGCCGCGATGGAATCGATCGCGGGAACGATCCTGGTCGTGGACACGAGCGTCGTTGCCGCCCCGTACTGACGCAGCGTATCGTCCGGAAGCATCGATCCAGCGAGGATCGCGGCATCGACCCGCATGTGTAGGAGGCTCTCTACGGCCCGGATCTCGTCGTCGGGTCGCGTACCGCCGACTGCAAGAACGATGTCGTATTGCGCCTCTCTAGCTGCCGCACGCATGCCCGCGAAGATGTCTGCGAATACCTCGTTATAGATGTCCAGCAGAAAGAGACCAATGGTCTTCGTGTGATGAGCGGCGAGTCGCGCGGCGATGGCATTGTGTCGGTAGCCGAGGACTTCGGTGGCTGCAGCGATCGCTGCCCGAGCATCTCGGCTGACGCCGGTCTCGCCGCGGAATGCACGGGACACGAGCGCTCGCGAGACTCCGGCACGCTCGGCCACGTCTTGCATCGTCACGCGGTGCACGGCGCTCATGTCTCGCGATTGTACGGGCTCAGTCCACGGCGAGCACATCCACCGGATGTGCCATACGGGCGCTTTCCAGTGCAGCCCCCACTACTCGCATGGGGTGGACGGCGGCCTCGAACGAGGATCCGAGTTCGGCGCCGGCGGTCACCGCGACGAGGAAGTCTTGAATCTCGGCGATGAACGCCTCGCCGTAGCCAGTGCCGGTGCCACGCGCCCGCATCGGCGAGACCTGCGAGTAATAGGGCATCGCCGGCCCGGCGATAACTCGACGAGGGCCGTCAACCCCGGGCATGGCGTTGGAGGCCTCATACAGTGCGTATTCATCCGACCGAGTGGAGTCGAAGGAGACGTGACCTTTCGAGCCGAAGATCTCGATCCCTAGTTGATTGGGTGCACCGTTGGCCACGCGGCTCAGCTGTACGGCGCCCACGCAATCGGACGCGAACCGCAGCGTGAGCAGCGCCGTGTCATCGGTCGTGACGATCCCCGTCTCGGTCTCAGATGCCTTGGCAACATGGCCGATGCCTCCTCCCGTCGGCAGCGGACGCTCGGCGATGACGGTGTGCAGTGTCGCGGAGGACACCTGGCTTACCGGGCCCAAGGCGTGCGTGAGCGCGTCGATCACATGCATGCCGATGTCGATCAGCGCGCCACCACCGCTCTGCTCTTGCACGTACCGCCACGTACGGGGAGCCATCGGATCGGCGGCATAGTCGGCGTAGTAGAACCCACGGGCGAAGTAGGGGGTGCCGATGACCCCGTCGCGCACGGCCCGCTGCGCTGCTGCGAGAGCGGGCACACGGCGGAACGAAAAGCCGACGCCCGCTACCCGTCCGCTTTCGCGTGCGACGTGCGCAAGTGTTTCCGCTTCTTCGGCGGAGGTTCCCAGTGGCTTCTCGGCGAACACGTGCTTGCCGGATCGCAGGATGCGGGTGAGCACATCCAGATAGGCGAAGTTTGGCAGCGCCACGCTGACCGCGTCAATGTCTGGGTCGGTGAGCATCTCATCGAGGAACGCCGTCGTGCGTCTGAATCCGTAGCGGCGAGCGACCTCCCCCGCGAGCTCCAGATTCGGGTCGACGACTGTGTCGAGTGTGATACGGAGCCCGCTCAGGGCGTCGCTCATTTGTGCATTACGGTAGCCGAAGGCGTGCGCCTGGCCCGCAAACCCCGCGCCGACGAGCGCGATGCGAATGGTCTGAGTCATGCGCGGTCCTCCCTGCATGGTAATGGTTGTGTTTCTAGTGTAGAGCGCTCTACATTAGAAATGTCAAGTCATACATTCATTAAAGGAGGCGGTATGCACCTCGGATTCCTCACGGATGGGCTCGGTCACCGCCCGTTCGTCGAAGTGCTGGGCATCGTGGCAGATCTCGGGTTGAGTGAGATCGAGCTGACGACGGGGAACTGGTCGCGCAGCCCGCACGTGGACCTTGAACTGCTGCTGGCCGATGGCGCCCGACGCGAGAAGCTGTCTTGGGAGCTTGCTGATCACGGACTGCACATCGGCGCTCTGAACGCGAGCGGCAATCCGCTGCATCCGATCACCGGCTCTCAGCACGACGCGGTGACTCGCGACACGATCCGATTGGCGGGCCTGCTGGATGTTCACAAGATCGTGATGATGTCGGGACTACCAGCTGTGTACGAAGGCGATCGGACCGCTCCCTGGATCACCACCTGCTGGCCGCCGGAAAATGTCACCAATCGGCAACGGCAGTGGGAGGCGGCCGTGGAGTACTGGCGGAATCTTGTTGCCTTCGCGCACGATCACGGCGTCGACCGCATCGCCGTGGAGATGCATGCGGACCAGTTGGTCTACAACGCACCGACGCTGCTGCGGCTGCGTGAGGCCGTGGGCGGGGTCGTAGGCGCGAACATGGACCCGAGCCACCTGATGTGGATGGGAGCAGACCCCGTGGCCTCGGTGAAACTACTCGGAGATGCCGTATATCACGTGCACGCGAAAGATGCCCGTATCGAGGCAGCAGCTGCTGTCCGCACCCATCTGGAGACGCTGCCGTTCGAAGAGCGCGGTGAGCGCGCTTGGAACTACGTAACCCTGGGCGAAGGGCATCCGGGTGGTGTCGAATTCTGGCAGAGGTTCTGCCGTGCGCTGCAGCAGGGTGGTTATGACGGAGTCCTCAGCATCGAACATGAGGATGTCGCATACACGGCGGAGGAGGGCCTACGCCGGTCCGCCGCGCTCCTCGGCGGCGTGCTGGGCTGAGATGCCCGGAAGGGGGAGGCCGCACAATCCGTCGTCCCCCTTCCGCGCTAGACGGTCACAACGTCGACCGCGCGGCCGGTGCGGCTGGACTCGAGAGCAGCGCCCACGACGTTCATCATGCGGGTAGCCGTGGCGAAGTCGGTGTCCATCGCGGTGCCCGAGTCCACGGAACGGAGGAACTGCTGGATTTCCGCGGTGAAGGCCTCGGCATAACCCGTGCCGACTCCCGCGCCCGGCATCGCAGCGACATCTGTGAAATAGGGGTGCGCCGGGCCGGTGAACACGCGCCGTGGTCCATTGAAGGCAGCCTCGGCTACATCGTTCTGGAACAGATGGAACTCCCCGGCGGAGATCGAGTCGAACGACGCGCTGCCGCCCAATCCGTAGACCTCTACTCCCAGCGAGTTTGGCGTGCCTGACGCGATGCGGCTGAGCGCGATCTGGCCGATCGCGCCCGACGCGAACGACGCGGTCAGCAGTGCGATGTCGTCGTTGGTAACGGGGCCGGTTTCGGTCGAGGCGGAGGCGCCGTGGCCGATTGCACCCTGTGCGGCCTTGGGACGTTGAGTGATGATCGTTCGCAGTGTGGCGTTGGTGACCGTTGAGATCGCGCCAGCGACGAACTGTACTGCGTCGATCGCATGTGCACCGATGTCCAGGAGGGCGCCACCACCCGCCTGCTCCTGTGAGTATCGCCAGGATAGGGCCCCTGCAGGATCAGCCGCGTAGTCCGCGTAGTACCAGGCACGCACTGTGTGGACATCGCCGATCGCGCCGTCGGCGACCGCGCCGGCCAAGGCCGCCAGGCCGGGCAGGCGGCGGAAGGAGAATCCAACGCCCGTGACAGCGGAGGATGCCTCGGCGAGCTGCTGCAGGCGGGCGGATTCCTCCGGTGTGCGGCCGATCGGCTTCTCGGCGAAGACGTGCTTCCCGGAAGCGAGGGCTTTGGGCAGGATCTCGCTGTGCAGGAAATTCGGAAGGGCAATGCTCAGGACGTCGACATCGCTCGCGATCAGCGCGTCGACGTCCGCGATCGCTCGACGGAAGCCGTAGCGGTCGGCGACGGACTGCGCCAGGGCGAGATTGGGGTCGGCGATGGTGTCCAGCTCGACACTGATCGGTGCGGACACGGACATCATTGCGTTGCGGTACCCGAATGCGTGGGCTTGGCCCGCCATCCCGGCGCCGATGATACCGACTTTGATGGCTGTGGACATTAGTGCTCCTTGAGGGTGGTTGAAGGTTCAGCGAAAACGCGCGGGGGCGCCGCAGCCTTCGATGTATTCGCGGGTGCGAACGGCTATCGGCAGGGGCAGCGAGAAGTCCCCGACGGGATACATGTCCTGCTCGATGATGGCGAAGATGCCGGGCATGACCCGCGCAGCCTCGGTGAGGATTGGCGCATACTCTGGGACGCCCAAAGGAGGCTCGACCATGACACCCAGCCGGACGGCTTCGACGAACGAGATCTCGTTCTTGAGGACGTCGGCAAGTAGGTCGGGCTCGACCTGCTTGAGGTGCAAGTAAGCAACGCGCTCCGGGAACTCACGAATAAGACGCTCGCTGTCGCCCCCGTAGTAGGCGAGGTGGCCAGTGTCTAGGCACAGATTTGTGTAGGCGGGGTCGGTGCCCTCTAACAGTCGCGTCACCTCGCGGTAGGACCCGATGGGGCTCTCGGCGTGTGAATGGAACGCCTGCGTGATACCGAACTCCTCGCGCAGGCGTCGGCCGATCTCGTCGTGCCCGGCGAGGAATGTACTCCATTCAACGCTGGAAAAGGCGCGCGCACCACGCACTCCGCCATCGTCCCCACGCTCCCATAGGCCCGGGATCGTGATTACGTGCGTAGCACCCAGCGCTTGCACGACTTCGGCGACTGCGCGCACGTCCCGCCAGGCGTTGTCGATTTCCGCCGGGCTGCGGTGGAGATTTGTGAAGACGGTCCCCGCGGACAGGCTCAGATCGTGCTGAGCGAAATCGTCCCTGAGTTTGGCGATCTCGGTGCCCAAGTATCCGAACGGGCCGAGTTCGGTCCAATGGTACCCCGCCCCCTGGACCTCGCTGAGGTACTGGGTGGACGGCGGTTGACGGTCGTCATCGGCGTTCCATACGCCCCACGAATCCGGAGCGATGCCTACGCGGGGAGCGTCTTCGTTGGTGCGGGGCACAAGGGTTCCCTATCATTTCGGGTTTGAGATATTGATAGAACATGGCCACCGTATGGCAGTGAGTGAGGGGTGTCAAGGTCTATGTCCAGCTGCCGCGGCAGGCGGGCTAATAATTGTAATATTGTCGGGACAAATAGAAGGAGAATCATGCCACTGGTCCGCATCGACCACAGCTCGGCACGGACGAACCCCGGCCAGATCGCGGCCGCTGTCCACGAAGCGATCGTCGCGGTCTACGGCATCCCCGACCGCGACCGCTTCCACGTGATCACCGCGCACCCCGCGGCGGCGATCGTGGCCGAGGACGCCGGGCTGGGCTTCGATCGCACCGACCCTGTCGTCA
>CALCHX010000143.1 GCA_937906875.1 uncultured Gemmatimonadota bacterium
GAATGGCGGCAGCGTACTCTGCGGATGACTACTCGATGATTCCCATCCTCTTCGCCGGCGGCACGATCGGCATGCGACACGACGCTGCTGCCGGTGGCGCCGTGCCGACACTCTCCGGCAGTGATATCCTGCGGGCAACCCGGGGCGTGGAGGACGTGGCCGAGCTGGCACCCGAAGACTGGGGCGCATTCCCGGGTCCACACATGACATCCGAGCGTCAGTGGGCATTACGGGGCCGGGTGGCTGAGCTGCTGGAGCGCGACGAGGTGGAAGCGATCGTGGTGGCCCATGGCACCGACACCTTGGAGGAGACGGCCTACCTGATGGCACGCTCCATTCCGTCCAGGAAGCCGGTGGTCGTCACTGGCGCGATGCGTTCTGGGAGCGAACTGGGTTGGGACGGGCCGGCAAACCTCATGGACTCCGTGCGCGTCGCGGCCAGTGCCGATAGCTTGGGCTACGGCACCCTCGTTGTGATGGGCGGCCGGATCATATCGGCGCTCGAGGCTACCAAATCCGATACCCATGCCATGGATGCGTTCGAGAGCCCGGGGTTGGGGCCACTGGGCACGGTGGACGACGGACGGGTGATCTTCCGACGTGAGGCTGGCACCATGCCGGCTCCGCTGTCACCGCTCGCCCTGGGCGTCCCTGTGGACATAGTCATGGCCTGGGCCGGAGCCGATGCGCGCCTGCTCGATGCCTCCCGCGAGGTCTCCCGAGGCGTCGTCGTGGCGGCCTTCGGTCGCGGCAACATACCGCCGGCCATGGCTGAGGGGGTGGAGCGGTGGATCCTGGGCGACAAGCCCGTCGTCATTGCTTCCCGTGCCCCGCACGGCCTTGTCGGCCCCACTTACGGCTACCCGGGTGGCGGGCGCCGTCTGATGGAGATGGGAGCGATCCTGGCCGGAAGTCGACGTCCACAGCAGGCCCGCTTGGAACTCCTGCTCGCGCTCGGTGCCGGACTTGACCGGGCAGCTATCGCCGCGCTCTTCGCCGGATGACCGGGAATCGACCTGCACCGGACGGTGGCGCCAGCCCCGGCGATGGAGATCTGCTCTCACGCCTCCGACCGCCAGTGCCAGTGCTCCGGATCGCCGCCAGGCTGGAAGAGGCTGGCCATGAGACGTGGTGCGTCGGCGGCGCGGTGCGCGATGCGTTGCTCGGCATCACGCACCTGGACTGGGATCTGGCAACTGCGGCCACGCCGCAGCAGGTGCAGCGTCTCTTCCGGCGCACCGTCGCGGTCGGTATCGAGTTCGGGACCGTCGGCGTGCTGGATGACGCTGGCCGCATGCATGAGGTGACGACCTTTCGGCGCGACGTACAGACAGACGGTCGTCATGCAGTGGTTCAGTTCGGGGCGTCGCTCGACGAGGACCTGGCCAGACGCGACCTCACCATCAACGCGATCGCCTTCTCCCCTCGGCACCGCACCCTGCACGACCCCTACGACGGCCGTGGCGACCTGGCCGGTCGGGTGATTCGGGCGGTCGGCAACCCGGAGGCCCGGATGGCCGAGGATCGCCTGCGAGCCCTCAGGGCGATCCGCTTCGCGGCACGTTTCGGCTTCCGCATAGAAGATTCCACCTGGACGGCGATCGTCGCCAGCGCGCCGTGGATGGGACGACTCTCCGCCGAACGAGTGAAGCAGGAACTGGACAAGACGTTCGAGCAGGTGGATCGAGCGGGCGGCGCGTTGGCGCTGTGGCGTGACAGCGGCGCGCTCGAGGCGCTCATACCAGCCCTCGCCGATGCTCCGGACTCCCTCTTTGCCGCCCTGGACTGCCTGCCCATGGCAGTTGGACCACGCGCCCAGGCGCGGCGCCTTCTGCGCCACACGATACTTCTGGGTCATGTCCCATCTGCCGACCTGCCCGACCTGCTCCGGGCGCTGCGTTTCTCACGTGCTGAGGCACGCATGGTCAGCAAGCTTGCCGGGCTCTGGCGGGAGTTGGGAGACGAGATGGGCACCCTGCTCTCGTCATCCGTGCGGCCCGACGATATCACCGTTCGCCGCTGGGTAGCTCGGGCGACCAGGCTGGACGTCGGGCTCCTGCTCCGTGTTGCGGAGGCCCACTGGGCAGCTCGTCGCGCTGACGGGGACTCCGCCCCGTCATCCGCGTCGGTGCGCTCGCTCCATCGACGGGCACTCAGGGCCGCGTACCGCGATCCGGTGGCCATCAGTGACCTGGCGATCGGTGGTGAGGAATTGCGCCAATTGGGTGTCCCGGCGGGCCCTGAAATGGCGCGCATACTGCAGGGGCTGCTGAACGTCGTCCTCGTTGATCCCACCCGTAACACTGTCCACTGCCTGAGGTCCGTCGCCGTCGAACTGGCCAGCAGGGAACTCCCCTCCGCGGCTCAGGATCTCACCGAGCGAACCGGGTCATGATCTTTCGCGGTCGACAACCTGCGAGCGTGGTCTGGCGTCGCTTTCGCTCCGGCCTCGATGGTTTCTCCTTCAGCCGCGAGGGTGAGATCCACTGCGCTCACGTGGTTGCCAACGCAGAGCGCGTGATGGACCTGCTGCACGCCCTGAGCAGTCACCTTCCGCCAGCGGTCGACATGTCCCTGACCGACGTGAGAAGGGGGAGCGAGTGGCGGGTGGAGAACGCCGCGCTGCCCGATGTCCGGGATGCCGTGGCGCGCCTGAAGGTGCCCATGGCCACCTACGGCGGCGTGGAGCTGGCCATCTACACTCCCGACGACCAGCTTACCGTCACGCC
>CALCHX010000144.1 GCA_937906875.1 uncultured Gemmatimonadota bacterium
GATGCGAGTGATGACTCGGGTCGCACAGGACAATCTGCGCCGGCTGGCCGAGATTGGCGGCGTGATCGCAGCAGGTAGCGATCTTTCCTTCGGGCCCGAACTTCATCGTGAACTCGTTCTGCTGCAGCAGGCTGGACTCACGCCGTGGGAGGTGCTCCGATCAGCCACGGTGAACGGCGCTCGCTACATCGGCGTGGCCGAACGGGCTGGGGCGATACGCGCTGGGCAACGAGCCGATCTCATCCTGGTTGACGAGGACCCCACCACGGATGTGGGGCACCTGGCATCCGTTTCCGCGGTGCTCAAGGACGGTCAGGTGATCGATCGCGCTTCGTTACGCGTCACGGGCTGACGCGCGGGCCGGTCGCTACCTCCAGGGCTCCCGGCCACCAGCAGAATCGGCTGCCAGCGTTTCCGATGGTGTGGACCAGGCGGATGCCATGACAGAATGCACGGGTGTCAGATCCACAGGATGTCGCACCCAACATGATCCGCGTGACCAGGACCGAGCGTGGCATGTCGTTGCGAGAACTGGCCGCCCGATCCGGGCTCTCGCCGGCGCTCATCAGCCAGGTGGAGCGCGGTCTCACCGAACCAAGCCTCACCACGCTGCGGAAGATCGCGAACAGCCTTTCAGTTCCGCTGTTCTCGTTGATCGCGCAGGACGACCACAGCGTGGTCGTGGTACGTGCTCGCAAGCGGAAGGTGGTCCAGGAGGACGGAGTGAGCTTCGCCCGGCTCTCGCCGTCGACCGGCGCGATGGAGATGCTGGAGGGCTCGCTCGCGCCGCACACGCGATCAGCCCCCGAGCCGCGCTCGCACGCGGCTCATGAGTGCGTGGTGGTGACCTCCGGGGAGATCGTCGTGACGATCGGTCGTCGAAAGGTCACGCTGGCGGCCGGTGACAGCTGCTACTTCGACTCGCGGCACCCGCACTTCTACGAGAATCTGAGTAGCAAGCCGGCTCGCTACATACTCGCGGTGACCCCACCCAGCTACTGATCGAGTCGTTCCGCGACGCTGCCGCGACCGGCCGGACCGATGAGATCGTCTGCGAGCCCTGGGAACGCCCCGCGCCCATCGGGCAGATACGCCGCTGCCGGAGAGCCGGACGGCACGAACACCGCCACCTCGCGCATCATGACGTCACCGGTGTTCTCGATCTGGTGGAGTGTTCGGGCGGGCAGCCGATAGCAACTTCCGGGCCCGATCGGTGTATGTTCGCCATCGATGTGCAGGACGCCCTGTCCCTCGAGCAAGAAGAGCACCTCGTCGTAGGTATGGTAGTGCACCGGCGCCGGGGGGCCCGGCGGGACATTCCCCACGAACAGGGTGCCGGCGGTAAACCCGGAGGCGGAGTCTGCCAACACCTGGAAGTCTCGATTTCCGGTGGCAGCGCCGGTTTCGCAGTCCTCGAGGCGACGGATGCTGATCGAGGTACGTCGCAC
Source organism: uncultured Gemmatimonadota bacterium (assembly GCA_937906875.1). Taxonomy (GTDB): domain Bacteria; phylum Gemmatimonadota; class Gemmatimonadetes; order Gemmatimonadales; family Gemmatimonadaceae; genus CALCHX01. Next base: position 1,449 of record CALCHX010000144.1, read on the forward strand.
CGGCAGCGAACCCATCGTCGTCGCGCTGACCCGTACGGCCTCGATCTTGCCGCCGCCATCGCTCGACTGCAGCCGGTAGGACGTCTCCGGCGGAATGGCTGCTGCGCACTGATGCGACAGCGGATGTTCCCGTCCGGCGTTCGACAGCCTCCCCGACCCGCCAACCACGAAGAGCACCTCCTCGGCCGTCCCGGTGTTCCGCTGAGTTCCGTGTCCGTATAGCGACACGACTTCCAGCGTGAGTGATGTGCGGGGTGAGGACAGCCGTAACGACTGCAGCACCCGCTCCCCGGCCGCCGGTCCGGCGGTCGCATCGATGCCGCGTGGAGCAGCCACGTACCGCGAGGCCACGGTCATTCCCCGATGGTGAGCGCTATGGTCGTCCCTGCCAGGGCTCGCGATACCGGACAGGTTCGCTTCGCCTGGTCCGCCAGCTCGGCGAACCGGCTCCGGTCCAGACCCGCCCCGCTGCCGTACACCGTCAGCGTGATGGTCGACAACGAGAAGCCGCTGTTGGTCTCGACGAGTTCCACCACGGCGCTGGCATCCACGACGACATCCGATATGCCGTCCTCCTCGAGGAGATTCGCCACGGACATGGCGAAGCACCCTGCCAATCCGGCACCGATCAATTCCTCGGGGTTCGTCCCTGCAGGCACGCCTTCCGCCGTTCGCGAGCGGAGTGTATAGGGTGCGGTGAGAGATCCGCTGGCCAGGCTGATCTCCCCGACGCCGTCGGGCACGTTCCCTCGCCACCGGGCCCTCGCGCGTCGACGTACCTTTATTCCCATGGTGTTCCTCCTGTGCCCCGGCGGGCAGCGAGCGGTCATGGACGAAATGGCGTGACGGTCAGAACTCGCCGTACTCCTTCATTGCGGCGACGCAGGCGTCGACGTCAGCAACCGTGTTGTAGTAGTGGAAAGACAGTCGCACGACGTCGCCGCGCGGGCTGGTGAAGATTCGCCTGCCACGCAGGAAGTCACCCAGTTTGAGCGGGTCCGGCACGCGGATGGCCACCTGCGGACCCCTGGCGCTGTCGAGCTCCGGCCAGTACAACGTCGCACCGAGATCCCCCAACCGACGTGCAGTCATAGTGACCAACTCGTGCACGTGACGTCGCACCTCGGTTAGGTCGAGGTCCAGCAACAGGCCCATTCCGGCATTGGCCGCGTAGGCGGCCGGTATCGCGGGCGTTCCGGACTCC
>CALCHX010000145.1 GCA_937906875.1 uncultured Gemmatimonadota bacterium
CCAATGAGCAGAAGGACTCCCAGCGCGATCTCCAGGCAGGTGGCGGTCCAGCCGACGGCGGTGATCCAGGGGGTTGGCAGGAACCAGTTGAGGGTGGCGGTATAGGCCAGGAAATTCTCGAAGCTGCCCCAGGCGACATTCCTTTCTCCTGGCGCACCCCAGAGCCCGAATCGGTCCGCCACGGCCGACAGGAAGGCAACGCCCAACGCCCACCGCAGGTAGACTACGCTGTATCGGCTTACTCGACTCGCGCGCCTGGCCGTCATGATCGCTCCGGAAAGCTCCAAGGGTACGACGGCACGAAGCCGTCCAGCCGGATTATCGACCACGATCCAGATGACGTCCAGTGCGCAAGCCTGCAGCAGCGGGAAGTCCAGCCACGAGGAGACAACATGACAACGACGGGCACAACCGGTTCGACCACTGTCGACCAGGAAGGCACTCAACCGACGGGGGCTGTTCCGCTCATCGTCGCCACGAAGGGCGCTGGCGCCATGCCGGTCATCACGGCGGCTCGATTGATCGCGCCACGACTGGGTGCAGCGCCGGAACTGTTCGCCGTGAGCGAACCGATCGCCATGTACCTGCCCGACATCTCCATGGCCTCCATCATTCCCGACCTCGAGGCCGACCAGCGCGGTGCAGTGATGGCCGAAGTCACGCGCGTGGCGAGGGCGAGCGAGGGCGACGTCTCCTCGTGGCCGATCGAGGTGACGGTCGGGCAGCCGGCGCGCACCATTGCCCGGCGGGCGCACGAGCGCAAGGCCCGTCTCATCGTCATGGGTCTCGGGCGACACGAGGCGATGGACCGCGTCCTTGGCCGCGAGGTCGCCCTTCAGACGATCCGTGAGGCCAACTTGCCGGTGCTCGCGGTGGCGCCGAACTTTGACAGGCTGCCACTTCACGCCGCGGTCGCCGTGGACTTCAGCGCGGCCAGCGTACGAGCCGCCGAGGAAGCTCTGGCATTGCTCGCTCCCGGCGGCACGCTCTCGCTCGTGCACGTGCGGCCGGCCGACGACCTGTTGCTTCGGATTGGCGGCAACGCCGTTCGCGAGAACTACGACCATGAAGTCGACAACCTCTTCGGGCGTCTCATCGCTTCCCTCAAGGTGCCTGCCTCGGTGACCGTGAACAGCGTGGTCCTGGAGGGTCATCCGGCCGACCGGATGGTGCAGTTCGTGGAGGACGCGGAGGTGGACCTGATAGCCAGCGGCAGCTCGGGCCTGGGGTTCCTGGAACGGTTGATGGTGGGCAGCGTGGCCACACGGATCATCCGCCGCTCCAGCGTCTCCGTGCTCGTCGTGCCACCGCCATCGTCGGCCGAGGTGGAAAGGATAGAGCATCTCCTGAGCGCTGCCGCCGAAGCTTCCCGGGAGGCGGGCTGGCCAGCACTGCTCGAGGCCTTCAGTGGGCGTAATGAGGGGCGCACCACACAACTGGAGGTGGATGACCCGTCGTTCGGCGCGCAGTTCCAGGGCACTGGCTACAGGCTCCGTGGGGTGTCGTACGACCGACGGGCCGGGCAACTGCAGCTCATGCTGGGCGCGCCGACGGGAGACGGTGTCCACCTCACGCATGCCATCTCCGGTGTCACCTCGGTGGCCGTCCTCACCACTCCGGACGGGCCGGACGCGGCGCTACAGGTGGTACATGGCGATGGTCAGACCATCCTCACGTTCAGGGATTGAGTGACAGCGCCCGGTCCCCCTGCCGCACGAGATGAACCGACGTCAACCGAGGCATCGGATCCCTACCTCTGGCTGGAAGACGTCACCGGCGATCGCGCGCTCGACTGGGTCCGGGCGCGCAACGCGGAAGCGGAAGCGACGCTCGCCGGCACGGCCGAATTTCGTCAGTTGGAATCCCGACTGCTCGAGATACTCGATTCGGACGCCCGGATCCCGGTGGTCGAGAAGAAGGGCGATCTCTGTTACAACTTCTGGCGCGACGCCCGACATGAGCGTGGCATCTGGCGCCGTACCACTCTGGCCAGCTATCGCACCGAGCAGCCGGAGTGGGAGACGGTGATCGACCTGGATGCGCTGAACAGGATCGAGGGCGAGAACTGGGTCTGGCATGGAGCCACCTTCCTGGAGCCCGACCGGGACCGCTGTCTCGTCGCCCTTTCCCGTGGTGGCGCCGATGCCGATGTCACCCGCGAATTCGACCTCATCACGCGGTCGTGGGTGGAGGATGGTTTCCACCGTCCCGAAGCGAAGGGCGCGCTCGCCTGGATCGATCGTGACAAGGTGTACGTCTACACCGACTTCGGCCCGGGTACGACGAGCAGCTCCGGCTATCCATTGATCGTCAAGGAGTGGCGGAGAGGTACGCCGATGAGCGATGCCCGATTGGTCTACGAAGGGCAGTCGACGGACATGTACATCGCTGCCAATCGCGATCACTCACCAGGCTACGAGCGCGACTTCGTGAGCCGGACGCTCACCTTCTACAGCGACCAGCTCCATCTCCGCGCGTTGGACGGTACACTCGTTCGCGTGGACGTCCCCGATTCGGCCAACAAGAGCGTACATCGACAATGGTTGACGGTAGAACTGCGCGAGCCATGGACAGTTGGTGACACGACGTATCCAGGCGGATCGCTCCTGGCAACCCGTTTCGACGACTACATGGCCGGCGGGCGTGAGCTGCACGTCCTCTTCACCCCCACGCACACGACGTCGCTCGCCAGCTACACCTGGACGCTGGACCAGCTCGTGCTGAACGTGCTGGACGATGTGCGAAACAGGCTCGTGGTTCTCACGCCAACCGCATCGGGCTGGCAGCGCGACCCGTTCGTGGGCGCGCCGGCGCTGGGAACGGTGGAAGTGAGCGCCGTGGATGCCGACCGGAGCAATGAGGTCTGGCTGACCTCCACCGGCTATCTCACTCCCACCACCCTGGCACTGGCTGAACCGGGGCGGGAGCCGGAGGTGCTCAAGAAATTGCCGGAGTTCTTCGATGCCTCGGCGCTCGTAGTCGAGCAGCATTTCACGACCAGCGAGGACGGCACCCGTGTGCCCTATTTCATGGTGTGCCCCACCGATCTGGAACTGGACGGCACGGCGCCGACGCTGCTCTACGGCTATGGCGGTTTCGAGGTCTCGCTCACGCCGGGCTACTCCGCCGGAGTCGGCAAGGGCTGGCTGGAGCGCGGTGGAGTATTCGTGGTGGCCAACATCCGTGGCGGCGGCGAGTATGGCCCGCGCTGGCACCAGGCGGCGCTCAGGGCAAACCGCCACCGGGCTTACGAGGATTTCGCCAGCGTCGCCCGCGATCTCATCGCCCGCCGGGTCACCTCGGCGTCGCGGTTGGGTGTGCAGGGGGGAAGCAACGGGGGGCTGCTCGCCGGCAACATGCTCACCCAGTATCCCGAACTTTCTGGCGCCGTGGTGATCCAGGTGCCGCTGCTGGACATGAAGCGCTACAGCCATCTGCTGGCCGGCGCGTCATGGGTGGCCGAGTATGGCGATCCCGACACGGAGGATTGGGAGTTCATCAGGACGTTCTCTCCCTACCATCTCCTGGACCCTACCCGCGCCTATCCCCCGGTGCTGTTCACGACGTCCACTCGTGACGATCGGGTACATCCGGCCCATGCGCGAAAGATGGCGGCCTTGATGCTCGATGCGGGCATGAGGGTGGACTACTACGAGAACATCGAGGGCGGGCACGGCGGTGCGGCGAGCAATGCCCAGGCGGCTCACATGAGCGCGCTGGCATATGCCTTTCTCTGGCGCGAACTGGGCAGGAGTTAGCCATGGCTGGTGCCGACGCGGACCGCGGCTGTCGGCGACAGCGATGACGTGGCTCCGTGGACTGGTCGGCCTACGCCACCGATACCGTGGCTTGCGTTTCCGTCCTGCGTGGCGGGTCGAACGTGCTGGCCGGGCGCGGGGAATCCTCGCCGGCGACCGCTGCGTGTCGCGCCAGGAGGACGGCTGTCATGAGCAGCACGCCGCCGCCCTGGTGGGCCACGCCGAGGGCGACGGGCACGGCGAGCAGCAGGGTCGCGATGCCCAGGCTCAACTGGAGCAGGGCGGCGTAGAGAACCAGCTTCATGCGCGCGGCCAGGCGTCGGTTGGCCGTGCGGCGCATGACAGCCCAGAGTACCACCGCGAGCACGAACGTCGTCGTGGCCAGCAGGCGGTGGTTGAACTGCACCGCGGCCGGGTTCTCGAAGACGTTCAGCCAGGCCGGAGAGAGCTGGCCATATCCGGGCGGCACCAACTGGCCAGCCATGAGCGGAAAGGTGTTGTAGATCTTGCCCGCCCGCATTCCTGCCACCAGCGCGCCGCTCCCTGCTGTCACGAAGACCAGCGCGAGGTAGGAGTCCAGGGAGCGCAGTTGCCAGCGCTGCCCCGGCGCACGCACCGCTCGTGGCTCCAGAAGGTCTGCTGCCGTCCAGATGGCGAGGGCGAGGATGATCATGGCCGACACGAGGTGCAACGCCAGCCGATACTGACTCACTTCTGTGCGCACGCTCAGGCCGCTCGTGACCATCCACCAGCCCATGGCCGCCTGTATCATGAGCAGCACCAGCAGCGTGTATACGGGGGCACGCGCCGTCCGTGGCAGGATTCCCCTGAACCGGAACCAGAGCAACGGTATGACGAACGCCAGGCCCACGAGCCGGGCGATGAGCCGGTGGAAGTACTCCCAGAGATAGATGACCCGGAACTCGCTGAGGGTCATGGTCGCGTTGATGTGCTCGTACTGCGGGATCTGCTGATACTTGGCGAACTCACTCGTCCACGCCGCCTCCCCCATGGGCGGGATGACCCCGCTCACCGGCTTCCACTCCGTGATGGAGAGACCGCTCTCGGTCAGCCTCGTGGCTCCGCCCACGAGGATGATGGCGAAGATCATGACCGCGAACGCCACCAGCCATCGACCCACGGCGCGCGGATTCTCGCGTCCTATGCCGACCTGAGGGTGAGCGCTCGTGAAGAACGCGGCGTCGTCAGCGTGGATCTGTCCTCTGGCCAGCATCACTCACCTCGGGAAGTGCATGGGCCTGCAGCGTGCTGTCACGTACCAGCAGCAGGCGCTTCTGATCGCGATCGTAGGTGACGAGCACCACCTCACGCGGCTGGAGTGTCACCGTTTCGCGGAAGAGTAGCGACGCCGGTACTTCATCCTCGACGCGTCGTCGGTGCTCGTCAACCTCCCGCTGATCGCGGTCATCGGTGGCGAGGGACTGCCGACCGTCGTCGGCCCTCGCGCGGGCGGCCGAGGTATCACCCGTGTTGGCCGACGCACCGGATTCGATGCGCGTGAGCCGCACCTCGAGTGTCGCCCTGCCCGGTGGTAGCGATACCTCCCTGAACAGGTATAACTGCCTGTCGTGCCGGAAACCACCGCCCCTCACCTCGGCGCTGGCCAGCAGCACGTCGTTACGGAGCACCTCGAAATTGTAGCGGGCGGTGACGCCATCGCAGACTACCCGTTGCCGCATGTGCTGGGGTAGTTCGGCCAGTTCCTCGTCGCCCAGCGTTCGGCAGTTCTCCACCCGCTCGGGTCTGGCGCTCAGCGCCACGCGCAGCATGGACGCATCGTCGCGATGGACCGTAAGGGGGGTGTGCGACGCGGCGGCAGTGGCGATTACCACGATTGCCGCTGCAACAGCGCCGAGAGCGCCACGCAGGGCGCTCATGAAGGAGTCTCCGCCGCGCCGCCCAGCGCGTCGGCCGTGAGGCACTCCATCTCGACCTCCGCCAACGGCTCCGCGGTGGCGCTGTCCAGCACCGCGGTGTCGACGATGAAATCGCGCAGTGCCGCGACGGCGACGCTGCTGTCGCCGGCGCCGGCGTGGGCGACCCGCACGCGCTGTCGATCCACCCGCTCCTTGAGCTCGGCTTCACGTTCCTCGTACATGCGCTCCATGAGCCAGGTCGGCCCTTCGCGGTTCCAGCAGTCGCGGGGCGGGCACGACATCACCAGCACGCCTGCCGAGCCACCACGTACCAGGAGCTCGATCACCGACGTATGGACGCTCCCCGAGCAGTCCACGGGATAGAGAAGGGCTCCATCGTCGGCGAGCTTCGATCCCCACGACTGCGCACCTCGCTCGCAGCAGACCACGACGTGGCGGCCGCGGACACCAGCCCCGTCGCCGGCGACTGCCATGAACTCGCGGACCTGATCCAACTGGTTGCGCCCGGTCCTGCCCGTGGGCCCGACCGCCATCGGCGCGCAGGAGCCGGCGCAGATGCCGCAGCTCACGCAGAGATCCGGGTCCACCCGGGCCACGAGCACCGACCGGCCGCCGGGTTCGCGCTCGATCATGGCGATCGCGTCGTACGGACAGTCCTTGGCGCACTGCTCACAGCCCACGCAGATATCCTCGTCCACCACCGACGCCGGAGGCACATCCGGCCCGTGCCGGCGTGTTATGACCGGCAACAGGAAGATGGTGACGGCAATGACGGTGAGGATGAGGAGGGCAAGGCCGCCGGAGAACGGACGTACCAGGGGAAGCCAGAAGCCGAAGAAGACATCGATCACCACCGTCCGGTCCAGCACGAACGGGTTTGCCGCCGGCTGCATTCCCACCGGCCAGATGATCGAGAGTGCCACCAGGGCGCCCACCATCATCGCCGTCACCTTGCGCGGCGGCAGCAGCACTGGCCGCGCCACTTTCGACACGTGCAGCCAGAGCACCAGGGCGATACCCAACGGGATCGCGATGTGGGCAAACAGGTTGAGGAAGAAGAAGGGAGTGAGCAGATCCTGATTGCCCGTGAAGGCACGGCTGATAGGCTCCGACAGGAAGGGGAGGCTGTCCATCATCCGCGCCCCCTCTCGCGCCACCAGGTAACCAAAGCCGTCCCAGACCATCACGTAGCCCGTCAGCCCGACGACCAGCACGAGACCCGTCATCACCACGCCGGTCATCCACGCCAGCGCTCGTGGTCCCCAACTGCGGCCCTGGGCGAACATGCGGAAGGCGTGGATCACGATCGCGATCATCGCCAGGTCGCTGGCGTAGCGATGGGTGCCGCGCACCCACCGCCCTATCCATGGGTCGGCGGTGATGCGCGCCACCGACTCGTAGGGCGCGCCCACCCGGTAGAAGAAGATCAACCAGAGCCCCGTGACTATGAGCACGAGCAGCAGGGCAATGGCTATCGTGCCGCTCTGATAGAGCGGATTGCCACGCCAGCCATAGAGTCGGTTGAAGGCGGAGTCCGCACCGGCGAGGAGGCGGAGTCCGAGGCGTTGGGTACGTCGGGGAGGCGAAGCCATCAGGCAGGAAGGTTCGAGATCACGACGAATAGTTACCGGACGTCCCCTTATCAACTGTCGGGGATACCACTGATAATGATCAGGCTTTCCTTTATGGCTCGACTGTAAGCGAGGGGTTAAGGTGGTGTGTCACCCTCGATTCATGTCCCGACTCCCCTCTGAGGAGCAGTCATGCCGCAGCCAGTAGACACGGGTCCACAATCGCCGGAGATCATGCCTTTCTGGCAGCGCTTCTTCGACAATATCCACCTTCTGATGGGCCTCGGCATCCTGATAATGGTAGTGCTCTACACGGGCTGGGGTCTGTGGGAGATCCTGACCATGCCGAAGGCCACACTCCCCTGACGAGGCGATAGATGCATACCGAGACGCACACCGGCCTCGAGTCGCCCAGGGGCAACTGGTGGAAACCGGCGCACAAGTCCGAGAAGATGTGGGTCGGGATCGCCTTTGCCTGGTGCATGGTGCTCTTCGCCATGATGCCGCTGTGGCACTGGAAGGGCGGCCAGAACCCGTCGGGGATCAGGCGCGCCGTGGAGCCATCGGCATTCATGGCCCGCACCCAGGAGTTCATCAACGAGTACAAGGTCGGCGATGACCGGGGGATGCCGATCGTCGCGCCGCCACCGGGTTCGGACATCTACCTGATCGGGATGACGTACCAGTGGATGCCCATCCTCAAGCTCCAGAAGGGTGCCCAGTACACGCTGCACCTCTCGGCGCTGGACGTGAATCACGGTTTCTCGCTCTTCCCGGTGAACGTGAACTTCCAGGTGGTGCCTGGTTACGACTATGGTCTGCGCATCACTCCCAACACATCCGGTGACTTCCGGATCATCTGCAATGAGTTCTGTGGCATCGGCCATCACCTGATGGTGGGCAGGGTGATTGTCGAGGACGGACCGGTGACGGCACCGGTCACCACGGCAGCGGCGGCGGCTCCAGCGGTTCCGGTGGCTGCTGCGGGAGGTGACCTGTGACGATCTCCGGCCCTGCTGCCACGTCCAGACGTTCCCCGGTAGGCGACTACGTCCCGTCGTCGGATTCCCGCTTCCGCACCTGTCCCGTCACCACCCGGCGCGTACATGACAGCGCCGAGATGGCGGTGAAGGTGAACGCGGTGACATCGATCGTCTTCCTGCTCGTCGGCTCGATCGCCGCCGTGCTCATCGTGCTCACCCGCTGGCAGGCGGTACATCTCCTCTCCGCCACCTGGTACTACAGGCTGCTCGGCGTGCATGCGATGAGCATGCTCATCTTCTTCATCATCTTCTTCGAGATGGCCGTGCTCCACTTCGCGAGCACGGTCCTTCTCAGCGCACGAAATTGCGCGCCGAAGCTGTCGTGGCTGTCGTTCGGACTCATGCTTGGCGGCGCGTTGATGGTGGAGTGGAAGATGTGGTCGGGCAAGGCCGACGTGCTCTTCACGTCGTACGTGCCACTCCGCGCCGATCCCCTCTTCTACCTCGGGATCATCATCTTCGCCGTCGGCGCCCTCATCGTCTGCGGGATCTTCTTCGCCAACCTGGTGGTGGCGAAGCGCGAGCGCACGTACGAAGGGTCGTTGCCGCTGGTGGTGTATGGCGCCGCCACCGCGGCCATAATCGCCGTCATCACGCTGCTCCACGGCGCGGCCATCTACATCCCCACCTTCCTCTGGTCGCTCGGCCTGATGAATGTGGATCCACAGGTCTACCGCCTCATCTGGTGGGGGCTTGGGCACTCGTCGCAGCAGATCAACGTCGCCGCGATGGTTGCCATCTGGTACATGCTCGGCGCCCTCACCATCGGAGCGGTGGTGCTGAACGAGAAGGTGAGCCGGTCGGCGTTCGTGCTCTACATACTCTTCATCTCCATGGCCTCGGCCCATCACCTGCTGGTGGACCCGGGCATGGGGCCGGCGTGGAAGATCGTCAACACCAGCTACTTCATGTACATGGCGGTGCTGGCGTCGATGATCCACGGCTTCACGGTGCCGGCCGGGATGGAAGTGGGCATGCGGCTGCGTGGCTACACCAACGGCATGTTCGAATGGCTGCGCAAGGCGCCGTGGAGCGATCCGGGCTTCAGCTCGCTGGTGCTCTCGGTGGTTGTCTTCGGCTTCGTCGGCGGCATCACCGGCGTGACGATCGGTACGGAGCAGATCAACATCATCGTCCACAACACGCTCCGTTCGCCCGGACACTTCCACGCGACAGTGGTGAGTGGAACGGCGATGGCCTTCATGGGCGCCACCTATTACCTGATACCGCTCGTCTTCCAGAAGCGCGTAGCCTTCTGGCGCCTGGCCAAGATCCAGCCGTACATCTTTGCCGGTGGCATGTTCATCTTCACCATCTCGATGACCGCGGCCGGCTACTTCGGCGTACCGCGCAGGCACTGGGACATCACATTCAGCCAGGCGCCGTACACCGTCCCCTTCAACCCGATCGTGGACCTGCTCCTTGCCCTGGTGGCCCTGGGCGGAACGATCGCCGCCACGGGTGCCTTCATATTCGTGGGGATCGCCGTCAAGTCGGTCTTCTTCGGTACACCACTGGGCGAGATCACCAAGGGAGTCGAGACGGTAGGAATTCCCCGCGGCATCACCCACCCGCCGGTGCACTCGGCTGATGTGGACCAGCGGAACGATGACCTGCACGCCCCGGCGCGTGGCATCATGGGTCCGGCGCCGGGAACGATCGTGCTGGTGTTCATCTTCCTGGCGGTGTTCGCGCTCTACTTCTTCAGCAACTGGAAGATCCTCTCCTTCCTCTGGAGAATAGGATGACCGATCGACAGCGTGCCGGCACCGCGCTCGGCACCCTGGCCGCGATCATGGTGATCACGGCAGGATGGTGGGCACTGGCCCTGTGGCCTGCCGGCGACGCGGCGCCGGCGTGGCTCACCCTTACCCGCGAGGTCTGCTTCGGCACTTCGGAGACAGGCCTGCCGAACGCCGGCGGCTGGCTGACACTCATGGGTCAGCCGCTGAGCATGCTGCTGGTGCTCTTCGCGGTATGGGGGAAGGACGTCCGGGCCGGATTGCGGATGGCCTCGGAGCACGTGACCGGACAGTTGGTGCTCGGAGCGTCGGCGGCGCTCCTGGTGGCCGGCGTGGTGGGGGTGACGGTTCGGGTGCGGGTGGCCGACGCCCAGCCATTCGCCTCGTCCCCCACCGAGCGGGTGGCATCCCAACTCACCCGTATCAATGACGAGGCAAAGCCGCTCTCCCTCATCGACCAGTCGGGCCAGACGGTGACGCTGGAGCAGTTCCGCGGCCGACCGGTGATCGTCACCTTCGCCTACGCCCACTGCGAGACCGTCTGCCCGTTGATCGTCAACGAGGTACTGACGGCGCGCGACGCACTGCCGGCTCAGAATCCGGTGGTGCTCATAGTGACGCTGGATCCGTGGCGGGACACGCCGTCCCGCCTGAGCTCCATCGCCACGCAGTGGGGCCTCACCGGCGACGCGCACGTACTGAGCGGCGAGACCGAGGTGGTGGAGCGCGCACTCAACGCCTGGCGCGTGCCGCGGGTGAAGAACGAGAAGACCGGTGAGCTGTCGCATCCAACGCTGGTGTACGTGGTCGGGGTCGACGGCCGGATCGCCTACGCGGTGGGGGGGACGGCGGCGGTGGTGCGGGCAGCGGTGGAGGCGTTGTAGGGCGAGGTGGCCAGGCCGTCGACCCGCTGAGCCAGGGCGCGCACGCGGCATTGTGGCGCGCGTAACGCGATTCGGTCGCATAAAACCATCAGCCAACCATCAATTCCTAGCGGATTGATAGTTGGCTGATAGTTCGTAATGGACTCTGGCTGGCATCCTCGGCGCTGAGGCTGATTGCCCGCGAAATTGACGCGCAAGCAGCCTGGCGATCACGACCCAGGCCGTTGCCCCGGAACCGATAAGCCCCGGGCCTTCAGCCCTACCTGTTCTGCTCGCGTTCCATATCCAGCTCCGCGATACTCGCACTCCACCGATCATCGCCCAGCAGATGCCGGGCGAAGTACTCGGCGCGCAGCCAGAACCAGTAGTCGCCCATGTTGCCGTAACCGTGGCGCTGGCCCGGGAAGATGAAGAAGTCGAACCGCTTGTTCGCCTTGATCAGCGCCTCGGCCATGCGGTACGTGTTGGCCGGATGGACGTTGTTGTCCATGTCGCCCGTGGTCAGTAGCAGGTGGCCCTTCAGGTTCCTGGCCAACGCCGAGTTGCGGGCGATGTCGTACTCGAACCGGATGGAGTCTCCCTTCACCACTTCCTTCACGCCGTGGTGCTTCTCCGACCAGTTCAGGTTGTAGATGTTGTTCTCATGGTTGCCGGAGGATGAGACGGCCACCTTGAAGAAGTCCGGATAGACGAGCATCGCGGCGGTGGACATGAAGCCGCCGCCGGAGTGGCCGTAGATGCCCACGCGGTCCAGGTCTATGTAGTCGTACCGCGCGCCGAGCTGCTCGGCGGCTACCTTCTTGTCCGCCAGGCCGTAGTCCCGGAGGTTGCCGTAGCCGTAGTTGTGGTACCACTTGGAACGGTTGGGATGGCCGCCGCGGTTACCCACGGTTATCACCACCATGCCGAGCTGGGCGAGGGCGACTTCCGACGCGCTGCCGGAGAACGCCTTGGCCACCGACTCCGTCTGCGGGCCGGGGTACACGTACTCCACCAACGGGTAGCTCTTCGTGGAGTCGAAGTCGAACGGGCGGTACATCACGCCGTAGAGATCCGTCACTCCGTCGGCGGCCTTCACCGTGAACGGTTCCGGGAACCTGTAGCCGGCCGCGTCCAGCGCGCTGAAATCCGACTTCTCCAGGTCCAGCAGCTTGCGTCCCGTGGTGATGTCGTAGAGGGCCGACGCGGGTATGGTGTTCACACGCGAATAATTGTCCACCGCGAAGCGGTTGGATTCGCCCAGGTTGGAGCTGTGGTCGAAGTTGCCGGGCTGGATCAGGGTCAGGCCGCGGCCGTCTAGCCCCACGCGATACAGATGCCCGTAGTACGGATCCTCTCCCTCCTCCCTGCCGTAAGCGGTGAAGTAGACGACCCCGCGCTTCTCGTCCACTCCCTCCACGCTGCCAACGGCGAATGGCCCTTCGGTAAGGCGGTTCCTGAGCGTACCGTCGGGACCGAAGCGATAGATGTGGGCCCAGCCGTCCCTCTCCGACCACCAGAGCAGGTCACCGGAGGCCAGTAGCTCAAGCCGCTGGTGTTCGACGTAGGTGTTGAGCCGCTCCTCGATCACCACCCTCACAGCTCCCGTGGCTGCATCGGCCACCAGCACGTCCACCTTGTGCTGATCGCGACTCCGCCGCCAGAGCCAGAGCTGATCGGATCCGTCGGCCAGCCAGACCGAACGGGTGGGCTCGTTGCTGTCGGGGTAGGTGAACCGCCGCGCATTGAAGACTCCCATCCGCTGGTCCTTGAAGCCGTCCGCCTGGATCATCACCATTCGCCGCGCCGCCAGGTCGTAGACGCCCACCTCCGGCTGGCTCACGCTGGTGTCGCCCGGCATGTCGTACTTGTACGACTCCAACTGGGGGCGCTTGTTGCCGGTGGAGCGGATCACCCAGAGGTCGCCGACCTTCCGCTGGTCATCGCGCTGCGCCGAGAATCGCTTGGAGTCGCTGGCCCAACTGATCGATGCGCGCTTGCGCCGATCCTTCGACTGAACCGCCTCGTCCTCGGATTCATTCCGCTCATCCAGAGCCCAACTGTAATTCTTCTCGCCATTCGTGGTGAGCTGCACCTCTTCGGTCTTCACCTTCCAGTCCGCGCTGTCGGCGGCCGCACCGCTCTTTCCCCTGCGTGCATCCAGCACCTGCCTGTAGGCCGCGCCGGTCATCATGTACAGGTTGTGATTGCGTCCGTAGACAACCGTCTCACCGTCCGGCGAGACACTTGCCCAGCCCGGGTGGTTGTCCGGCGCCTGCCAGTCGGGGATCTCGGTGAGCGTGCGCGTGCGCACGTCATACAGGAAGTGCCAGAGCTTCTTCTTCGGCTTGGGCTTGCCGGATGCGGCGCGCTGCGTCGTGGAGTCCTGCCTGATGCCACGGAGGACGGTCGAGTCCTGTGTGTTGCCGCGCTCGGCCTCCGCATCCTTCACTTCCTCGTCCTGCGACGACTCCACTTCGAACTCGAGCGTGTTGGCGTCCCGGAACCTTATGGAACGGATGGGGAGGTGCCGGCCGTCCCATGGGTCCCTGGTGATTCTCGTCAACTCGGCAGCGATCCGGTCGTTGTCGAACAATTGCTGCTTCGTGGCCGCCACCGGGTCCACGATCATGAACCGCTTGCCCTCCGATGTCTCCCACTCGTACCAGAACTTCTCGGTGCCCTGGATCCACCGTGGGGTGACGCTGGTGGAGTGCAGGAGCTTGCTCATGCGGGAGGGGACGAACCGCGCGGCGAGCCGGTGGTTGACTGAAACGACGGCGGCGTCGTCCGCCCTGGAAGCCTGGGCAGCGGCCGGACGGCTGGCGCAGAACGGACCCATGAGGACGAGCACGATCCCGGCGGCCAGAGCCGGCATCGGCCGGCGCGGCGAGTGGAGTCGGGATGTCATGGATCTGCTCAACTGGTGTCGGAGCATGCGTTTTCTCGGGAAGCAGTCGGGAGGAGAGGCTGGCACGGCAGAACATCCGTGTCAGTCGGGCACGGCGCTAGAGGAAGCGACGGCTACTCCTCCCGAAGCGTTGACGGAGAGTACTACCGAGCGATGCAATCGAATCCACTTCTCGCTGCTCTTCCCGCGTCGTCCTCGCCAGCCCAGCCCGATGAGGCTACATATGGAACGACGGTAGGTCGAGAAGCGAATGAAGCCACTACTTGATAGGAGCGGACATGCGTGCAGTGCAGATAGTGGAGATTGGCAAGCCACTGGAGTTGCGCGAGATACCTCGACCGGAGCCGGGGCCGGGTGAGATCCGGATCAGGGTGCAGGCGGCCGGCATCTGCCACTCCGACGCGCACTACCGTGACGGTGGCGCGAGCGTCGCGTTCCTGCCGATCACTCCTGGCCACGAGGTGGCCGGCGTGGTGGACGCCCTTGGTGAATCGGTGACCGGAGTGGCGGTCGGCGACCGGGTTGCGCTGCACTATCTGTTCACCTGCGGGCAGTGCGCTTACTGCGGACGTGGACAGGAGCAGTTCTGCGCCACCGGCCGCATGCTTGGCAAGCATGTCAACGGCGGTTACGCCGAGTACGTGGTGGCGCCGGCCCGAAATGCGATTCCCGTCGCCGCTGAGGTGAGCATGTCCGCGGCGGCGATCATGATGTGTTCCACCGCCACAGCGTTCCATGCACTGCGAAAGGCCCGCATGGCGCCGGGTGAGAGCGTGGCCGTGTTCGGTGTGGGCGGACTGGGCATGTCCGCCATCCAGCTCGCCCGGGCGTGCGGAGCCGGGGAACTGTTCGCCGTCGATGTGGACGCCGACAAGCTGGCCGTCGCGGCCAACCATGGTGCGCGAGCGGTCAACCCGATCGATGGCGCCGCCGACGTGCAGTTGCGCGCGCTCACGCACGGCCGCGGCGTGGACGTGGCACTCGAGTTCGCCGGACTGCCGTTGACGCAGCAGCAGGCAGTCGCGTCGCTGGCGGTGCAGGGTCGCGTCTCGCTGGCCGGCATATCGCGCGAGCCGTTCTCCGTCGACAGCTATGCCACGGTCATCAACCGCGAGGCGGAGATCATCGGCGTGTCGGACCACCTGCGCAGCGAACTGGTGACGTTGATGGAGTTCACGCGGCGGGGATCGATCGACCTGGAGAGTGTGATCGTGGACCGGCTGAGCCTGGATGCCGGCGAGATCAACAGTCGGCTGGACGCGTTGGCGGCTTTTCGCGGCCGGACCCGCTCGGTCATCGTTATGGACTGACCCGACGGACGCCTGTCAGCAGTCGCTTTGTGGCGTCCCTGACTGCCCGGCGGCCCCTTGCCCGCAAACAACCTGAGCCATACAAGAGCTTGACATGGCTGCGAATCGGTCGAAACATTTGAGCCTGATGTAGAATGGTTCCTCTTTTCGACCACAGGTCAGGGTGGGGCAACGTGCGAAAAATATTGTCGGGTCTGGTTACCATCGGCGCGTTGTTGGCGGTGCCGATGGTGACGCACGCGCAGACGCGCGTGATAACAGGTACGGTCACCATATCGGGCACCGGCCAGCCGCTGGCCGGTGCGACGGTGTCGCGACCTGGTGGGATGGAGGTCGCGCTGACCGAGCAGAACGGTCAGTATCGGCTCACGGTGCCCCAGGGCGAGGTCACGATCCTCGCCCGGGCCATCGGTTACAAGCGCGTCCAGGCAGTCGTGCCCGCTGGCCAGTCCACCGTCGACTTCGCCCTCGAACGGGACGTCCTTCAGCTCGAGAGCGTGGTCGTCACGGGACAGGCCACCACCATTGATCGGCGGAGCGCCACGACCGCGGTCGCCAGCGTCTCGGGCGACGAGCTCAACAGGGTTGCCGCGCCGACCATCGAGAACGCCCTCGTCGGCAAGATCAGCGGCGTGAACCTGCAGTCCAACTCGGGTGCGCCAGGCGGCGGCATCCAGATGCAGATCCGTGGCAACAACACCATCATGGGCGCATACGATCCGCTCTACGTGGTGGACGGGGTCATCTATTCCAATGAGAGCATCGCCAGCGGACGTGGCCAGCTCAATGATGCCGCCTTCGCGACGGCCGAGGATGACGCCGTGAACCGGGTTGCCGACATCAACCCGGCGGACATCGAGAGCATCGAGATACTGAAGGGCGCCGCGGCGTCGTCTATCTACGGATCCAAGGCGGCCAACGGCGTCGTCATCATCACCACCAAGCGCGGACAGATCGGCAAGGCCAGCGTCAACGTCACGCAGCGGTTCGGTCAGTTCTCGCCGACCAGGACACTCGACAGCCGGCACTGGACGGAGAGCGAGGCGGTGGACAAGTATGGCGAGGGGGTGCGGCACTGGTTCGCTGGCAACTCCAGCCCGTACTTCAATCACTTCGACCAGGTGTACGACAACCGCGAGCTGTCGTACGAGACCATTGCCGACGTGAGCGGCGGGTCGGAGACCACGCGCTACTTCGTGGGTGCCAGCTGGAAGCACGACGGCGGCATCGAGCGGAACACCGGCTTCTCCCGCCAGGGACTGCGGGTGAACGTGGACCAGATTCTCTCTGACCGCTTCGATGTCAAGGTGTCGAGCGTGTTCAACCGCTCCGAGAACGACCGCGGCTGGAACAACAACTGCAACAACTTCGGCTGCCATGGCTATGCCTTTGCCTACACGCCGAGCTTCGTGGACTACACCCGGCGGGATGACGCCGGCAACTTTGTCACGCCCGACTGGGGCATCAAGTCCAACCCGGTCCAGACGACCGAGCTGGCCAGGAACCACGAGGAGACGTATCGCTTTACCGGCGGCGCGACGCTCAACTTCAAGGCCGTTGACAGCGACAGGCAGTCGCTCCGCTTCGTGGCCGGCGGCGGAATAGATGC
This sequence comes from uncultured Gemmatimonadota bacterium, assembly GCA_937906875.1. Taxonomy (GTDB): domain Bacteria; phylum Gemmatimonadota; class Gemmatimonadetes; order Gemmatimonadales; family Gemmatimonadaceae; genus CALCHX01. The sequence goes on from CALCHX010000145.1 coordinate 16,706, forward strand.
CTTCCAGCAGGCCAACGACCTCTGGACACCCAATGAGTTGTTCTGGCAGCGCGATGAAGCTCTTCCCGGTGCGGCGATCGCGCAGAATGGCCGGAGCCAGTTCTTCAACTGGAACCTGAACGGCGTCCACAGCTTCACCTTCGACAACGGCTGGGCGGCGTCGACTTCTGCCGGTATCCAGTATGAGGACCGGCAGCTCACCACCAGTCGCATCCTGACGCGAAACCTGGTGCCGGGTCAGAGTCACGTGGACCAGGGTACCAACACGACCGCCAACGAGAACCTGACTCAGGAGCGTACGGTCGCCCTCTACGCGCAGGAGGAGGTGCGTCTGCTGGACGACCTGCTGCTGCTCCAGGCCGGACTGCGCGCCGAGCGCAGCAGCATGAACGGGGATATCGACAAGTACTACATCTTTCCCAAGGTCTCCGGTTCGTATCGCATCCTGAACGTGCTCGGAGAGGGTAGCGAGATCAAACCGCGCGTGGCTTACGGCGAGACCGGCAACCTGCCGCTCTTCGGCCAGAAGTTCACCCTGCTCGACACGCCGCAGTTTGGCGGGTCGACCGGTTTCGCCGTCTCCGGCACGGCAGGATTCGACCAGGTGGAGCCCGAGCGCGTGAAGGAGGTCGAGGTCGGTATAGACGGCATCGCAATGGACGGTCGTCTCACCTGGGAGCTCACCGGCTTCAACCGGAACACGACCAACCTGCTCCTGTCGCGCGTGCCAGCGCCTTCCACCGGCTTCTCCAGCCAGGTCTTCAACGGTGGCAAGATCGCCAATACCGGCTTCGAGGCTTCCCTGGGCGTCACGCCCGTGCAGAGCCCGGAGAAGCAGTGGATATCACGCCTCACCTTCACCGCCTACAGGAGTGAGGTGAAGGACCTGGCGGGGCTGCCACCCTTCCGGCCGCCGCTCTCCGGGTTCGGCGGACTCGGCGTGACCTTCATCGAGGTGGGCCAGCCCCTGACCCAGTTGATCGGGCGTGCCTTCGACGAGAACGGGGAACCCACTGCGAAGAACGTGAAGATCGGCAACACCGCCCCGGACTACCGGATGGGTTTCGTCAACAACGTCACGTACAAGGCCTTCAACTTCAATCTCGTCCTGGACTACCAGCAGGGTGGGAGCATCATCAATCTCACCCAGTTCCTCTATGACGATGCTGGCACCTCGGCCGACATCGGCTCGGATGAGTGGAAGTACCGCATGAAGGGTTACAACGAGGGCGTGATGACGCCCTACATCGGTGACGCGACCTTCCTCAAGGTCCGCGAGCTGAGCGTCGGCGTGGACATCCCCAATTCGTGGCTCGCGCGCGGCAACCTGAGCGTCTCGAATGCCAGGGTCAGCCTCTCGGGGCGCAACCTGTTCACCTTCCAGAAGTACGACGGCCTCGATCCGGAGGTGGCGAACCTGGGCTCCACGGCAATTCGCAACAACCTGGACATTGCCGTATACCCGCCCAGCCGGAGCATCTTCCTCGACATCTCGGTGGGGTTCTGATGACTGCCATGACAAGACTCATACGGAGCAGTAGCCCGCGGCATGGCATCCGCCGCATGGCTGTAGCGTTTGTGGGGGTTCTCGCGCTGGCATCGTGCCGCGATCTCGACGTGCAGAACGTGAATGCCCCGACTGCAGATGCCCTCACCGGCTCACCGTCCCGGTCGACGCTGGAACGCACTGCCATCGGTGTCCAGGCCGAGGCACGCAACGACCTGGGCGGCGAGATAGAGGCATGGGGGATCTATGGTCGGGAAGGCTACAACCTGCTGGGGAACGATCCCCGTGAGACAGGTGAGCAGATCAGTGGACCACAGGATCCGGGAGGACGTGCAGGTGCTTCCTGGGTCGGCAAGTTCGGGGCGATCCGGACGATCAACACCTATCTCGCCGCGCTGGAGAACTCCACCGGGCTGTCGGACGCCGAGGTACGTGCCTCGAGCGGCTTTGCCAAGACCCTCAAGGCCTGGCACCTGCACAAGCTGGCCATCCGGAGCGGCCCGACTGGCATCCCGGTCGACGTGGATCGTCCCATCAGCGCCGAACCGGCGCCGCTGGTCCACTTCGGGGACGCCATGGCGGCCGCGTCGGCGCTGATGGACGAGGCGCTGGCTGACCTGAAAGCGGGTGGAAATACCTTCCCCTTCGCCTTCGCGCCCGGATACACCGGTTTCACGACGCCGTCGAGCTTCGCGCAGTTCAATCGCGGCCTGGCGGCAAAGATTCTCGTCCATCGCGCCACCTTCGCCAACTGTGCCGAGTGCTGGGCACAGGCGGCCACGGCCATCGATCAGTCGTTCATCACGACCAGCGACCTGCCGGCGGCGCTGAGCGTGGGCGTCTACTACGGCTACACCGGTGCTCCCAACGAGTCGAGCAATCCGGTCACGGAGCCGCTCTCGTCAAACCACTATTTCGTGCACCCGTCGCTGATCTCGGGCGTACAGCTCCGTCCCAACGGTGAACCGGACCTGCGACTCACCAGCAAGACCACCAGGGCGGCTGAACCACGAAACCTGAACGGCCTGACCGGCGAGTACAAGCCGACGATGTTCAATGATCCCACGGATCCGTCGGTACCGGACCTTGGCGCCGACATCCCGTGGATGATCGATGAGGAACTGATACTGTTGCGGGCAGAGATTCGCTGGAACACCGGCAACAAGGCCGGGGCCATAGCTGACCTGAACCTGGTCCGCGAGAACGCTGGTGGGCTCGCTCCAACCACCCTCACGCCGGCCAGCAGCAACGACGCATTCGTCACCGAGTTGTTGTACAACAGACTCTATTCGCTGATGTGGACACAGGGTACACGGTGGATCGATGCGCGTCGGTACAACCGCGTCAATATGCTCCCGATCGATCGCGCGGGAGACGTGGTGCATCCGCACATGCTCATTCCGGCCGCGGAATGTGATGCTCGTGGCCTGAAGCCTCCCTGCTCGATCGACGGTTGACGGGCTGACGACGGGCTGACCTGCACGACGAGGGCCGGTGACCAGATACTGGTCACCGGCCCTCGTCGTGGTGTGCTCACCGAGCGGTTGGCGTGAGCGGTCGGCCCGCGCCATCGGCCGGTCTCACGCCGCGCGGCAGGTCGCTGCGACTGTCTCCGCCAGCGTCAGCAGTTCGTCGAGGGTCGTCCGACCGCGGTCACGGGCGTACCAGCGACGTACCTCGCGGTAACGCTCGTCCTTTGGCAACTCCCTGCCCGGTCCCAACACCCATTCCTGCAACTCGGACGGTCGAGGTCCCCACCAGCCGCACTCCGTGAACCGCTCGTCGAGAAGGATCACAACCGGGATCGACCGCGAACCATTTGTCAGGTGACGGTCCATGAGCTCCGGATCGGCTTCGCGCCCGATCACACGCATCTCCCAGTTGGGCGTCAGCTCGGCCAGCTTTGCCAGGTAGGGCAGGCTGTTCACGGCGTCACCGCACCAGTCGTCGGCAATGACGAGCAGATGCCAGCTTCCCGGCAGTTCGGCAGCGCGTGCCGCGGTCTCCGTGTCCACGACTGCCCGCTTCGTGGTCATCTGCCAGAGGTCGGCGTTCTCCACGGTGGAGGCAAGGAAGTCTTCGAACGGAACCGCTCGCTGGAAACGGGATTGATTGAGGTTGTTCATGAGACCTCGACCGGCCGTTGACGGCCAGAGGTGGAAGTGTGGTCATGGCCCGGAGGGCCGTCCGCGGGAGCGCCGAGGTGATCCTCGCGCAGCGCCGCCATGAATGCGTCCCAGGTGGCCGGTCCGCCCCCCATGAGCTCCTGCATGCAACCCTCAGGCTCGTCGCTGGAAGGCAGGTGCCGGCACCCCCAGGCTCCGATCCGGACGAGTATCGGCAATAGCTCGATACCCTTCTCGGTAAGGCTGAAGATGCCCTTCTGCAGGTGGGTGGGATCGTCATGCCTGGTAATGATCCCCTGATCCACCAACTTCTTCAGACGGTCGGCAAGAATGTTGGTGGAGATACCTTCCTCGGACTGCAACATCTCCCGGAAGTGTCGCTTGCCGCAGAACATGATGTCGCGGACGATGAGTAGCGACCATCGGTCGCCGAACAGCTCCAGGGAGAGGTTGATGGGGCAGGGTGAGCGCTGTGCATTCCTCATCTGCGCCCCCTCCCGGTGGCAGCTCCATCCGTCACGCCGTGAAACACGGACGACGGTGGACAGCAGGTTGGATGAACCGCCGGCACGAGTCCGACAATGGTTCACAACGGGCAATCAGCATTCGCCGCCGCCCATGACGAAAGTTATACAGACTGGTTGTGAATTGCAATCGGTATTGCGTGGTGCTATCCGGTGGCTGCCTCGGTGAACCACTCCCATCCAGCCTGGAAGCGCGCCAGCAACTGATCCCGGTCGCCGCCGCGCAGGGCAGTCCTCATCTCACCCAGCTTCCCCATGAGCGAATCCAGGGCGGCCTCGAGTTCGCCTGCATTGTCACGGGTGATGGCCGTCCAGAGCACGGGTGAACTCCCGGCCAGTCTGGTCATGTCCCGGCCACCGCTGCCGAGCTGCATTCGCTTCACGCCGTGCTCGGCGAGCGTGAGGGCGAGGGCGGTGGCAGTCAGTTGCGGGAGGTGGCTGGAGCAGGCCAGAAGCGCGTCGTGCCGGGTCGCGTCCAGTAGCACCGTTACGGCTCCCAACATCTCCCAGAACGAGCGGGCCAGCGCGACGGCATCCGCATCGGAGCAATGGGTGGGACAGAGGTAGACCCGGGCGCCCTGGAAAAGATTGGACCGCGACGCCGCCCATCCCCAACGGTGGTCCCCCGCAAGAGGGTGCGCCCCGACAAAGAGGGAGGCAAGACCGAGGGCTGTCGCAGCGTCCACCATGCTGCGCTTGGTGCTCCCCACATCCATGATCAGGCGAGCCGACGTGGAGAGCGCGGCCAGGGCGGCGAGCAGGGCCGGGGACTGGTCGACGGGAGTTGCCAGTATCACCACGTCGGCCGCCTCCGCACCACTCAGGTCGTCGCTGAGCGCGCCGGCAATCATGCCCGCACCAACGGCCGCAGCCACAGTATCCTGATCACGATCATGGCCGATCACCCTGATACCGTTCGCCACGAGGTCGCGGGCAACGGAGCCGCCAATCAGGCCGAGACCGATGACGACGACCGTCCCGATCGATGGACTCGCGTCGCGGGTCGATGTGCACGATGGTGCGGCAGGATCGGTGGCGCTGCCTGAAGCAGCGCTGGCCCGGGCAGTGTGATCGTTCGTGGCGCCATCGAGGAGCGCGGTGGTTGGAACGACACCGTGCTTCGTGGTGTTGCGCGGATCGGCCCCGGTTCGAGCGACGAAGTCGGCCGGTCGCGCAGCCCCGGAACCTGGCGGCGGGGCGGAGAGTGAACCTGGAGTGATGTGCCTCGACATGGCGCCACGCGGAGAATATGGGAACAACAGGAAAAAGCGGCCCGTGGAAAGGATCCACGGGCCGCGAAGGAGTTGGTTGTCAGCCTGGGTCGCCTGCGGCGACTACACGCGCATACACCCACTTCCACGCCCCGCGATCCGGGTGGCGTAGTAATAGGTGTACGAATAGCTGCGCGCGGCGACGATGTTCATGATCGTTAGCCTAGCAATGGAGCCTGGGTGGCGTCAAGGGTCGGCACCGACGACGGGCAGCCTGAGATCATGGCTGCTGGCCAGGCCGGTAACGGCGTACCGCCTGTGCGTCCACGTCCCGTTGGGTGAAGGCCACACGCTTCATCTCGCCACGGGCGAACAGTTCCGCCTGGTCGCTGTGGTATGGCGATGCGGGGTCGGGACTCTGGCCATAGGCGAGCACCGAGTAGGCGCGCGGGACGTCACCGAACTCCACCGCCAGTACCCAGCCATCGCCACCAATCACGCTGCGACGGCCATCCGGGTCGGTCCCGAAGTTGAGCACGCGGAAACAGCCCAGGGCACCGCCGCAGCCGCCCACAGGGACGTCCACACTACCCAACCGCACTCGGTGCACATCGCCCCACGCCACGTCGACGCTTCCGTAGCGCTGAATCGTCTCCGTCATTGCCGCACGAAAGGCCTCGGCGGCCCGCGCCGGATTGGCCAGCCCACGCGGCGTGGTCAGCGGGCTCTCCACCGTCCATGGTTCGGCGAACATCGTGTCGGCACTGGCGCCGCTGGTGTAGTGGCGCCACCAGCTCTCGAAGAGCACTCCGCCGCGGCTGTCCGGGGCGGCGGTATTGTCCCACTTCTCGAGCAGGGCGATGGCCGCTGTGGTGGCGTCGTCCGGCCCGGAGGCGCGCACCGCCGCCATGAGGTCGCCCTTCACCCGGTCAGCCAGCAGCATGCGATAGGAATGCTTGAGCTGCACCACTTCCTCGAGGCTCAGCTTGCGCTTGTTGTCGATCAGTTGCAGGCTCAACTGACTACGCATCCGCAGCGACGGCTCGGGGAAATTGTCCGGATAGAGCGCGCGGTCGAGCACCTTGTGCATGTTGGTGAAATAGGGCGAATCGTTCTCGTTGCGAACGTATCCGCCCGGCGGATTCTCCAGTTGCGGCAGGGAGTCGAAGGGGACGTAGCGGGTCCAGATATCGGCCGTGCTCCGTGCGGGAATGGCCAGCGTGTCGCCGCCGCTGGCGTGGGGGAGTGCCGGTATGGCCGCATTCCACACATAGAAGATGTTTCCCGCGCGGTCGGCGTAGGTGAAGTTGGAATTGAGGCGCGCGCGGATGCGCATGGCCTCCTTCCACTCGGCCAGCGAGGTAGCCCGCATCATGTGCAGGAATTGCTCGCCGGCGCGGTACTCGCCCTCGGCGGCGCCACGCAGCACGTAGATGCGTCCGCTGTCGCGATGGATCACCGGACCGAGAGGAGTGCGCCACATCTCCCGTGTCTCGGTCGAGATGCCGGGCCCGTTGCGGTAGGAGACAGTCACGACCTCGCGCTCGAGCGGCACCGATGCACCCTCGAAGCGGTAGTGATCGGCCCGCGCACTGTCCACATCCAGGGCATAGATCTCATCCAGGTCCGTGTCGTTGTTGGTGGTGGACCAGCCCAGGTCACGATTGAAGCCACCGATGACGCCGAATGGTCCGCCGATGCGAAAGTCGCCGTAGAAATCCATCACCCCTGGAACCGTCACGTGCGCCTCGTAGTAGCCGGCGCTCCAGCTCAGGTGCGGGTTCCGCACCAGGATGGCTCGGCCCGACTTCGTGCGACCGGGCGCGAAGGCCCAGGCGTTGGACCCCTCCTCTATCGGATCCCGTCCCTCCACGAGCGGCGACGTGTCGCCCTCGGCGTCGTCTCCCGCGCCCGCGCTGCTGTCACGTGACCGCGTCATCCGCTGGAGGAAGCGTGATGCCGCCTGAACCCTGTTCAGGTTGACGTCGCGAGCGGCAATGTCGTAGCCGGTGAAATGAGGGGAGAAGCCGACCGGGAATTGGTCCGGGTGCAATTCCACGTAACGGTTGGCGCCGGCGGCGAAGCCATCGTAGACGTCGCGTGTGGCCTGCTCGAGAAGCGGGTAGCTCTCCACAGCGATGGCGTACGCGCGCTGCGCCATGAAGTCACTTGCCATGCTGTCGCGACCGAACCAGAGTCCCATCTCGCCCCTGGCGCGCAGGAGGCCGATCGCCACCTTCGGGCCATGGTCCTCCAACTGCACATAGGCCAGGGCGTAGGATGCGGCGCGCAGGTTCCCGGCCCTGATGTGTGGAACTCCATGGGCGGTCCGGACGATCTCCACCTGGTCGGCAAGTGACGCAGCCGGCGAGCGCTGGCCAATCACGGCCACCGGGAAGGAGGCGGGGTTGTTGGCCTGTGCCACTGACCAGGGCGACTGCTGCGCGACGGCAACGGCCGGCCAGAGAAGTGAGAGCAGCGCGACGGTGGCAACTCGGTTGGAGCGGATAGCGAGCATGGTCTTCGGTTCCGGTTCGCGGGATTGGAAAGCGGTGCTCCCTTCGTACGACAACATACGTCACCAGGCGAACGATCGCTGTGCCAGTCGTTGTCGTCACGTACCCCTCCGCGGCCTGATTGTACGCCATCCAGTACAATGATGGTTCGGTATCGTGTACATGGATTGTACGTCCCGTCGTACAATGGTTTCGCCAGTATTTTACTGGGAAAACCGGTGATTGCGGTCCGGCGTGCGAAGTCGTAGAATCGCGAACCGCAGCCGCGTCGAACACGACGTCAGGCCGTGCGCCATGTGCCCACCAGCGCGCTCTTGTCGCTCCCTGCTGCCGTGGCCATGCACGTCGAGTCCGGACACGAGAGCAACGTCAGGGTACGCGGATAGCTGCACTGCAGGTCGAACTTCATCCCGAACAGAGAGGAGTTGCATGAGAATGCGCGGAGTACTGCTGGCGCTTGCGCAGGCCGCATTTCTGGGGGCGTTCGGCGCCACCACCGTCCTCGCACAGCAATCGGGGAGCGTGAGCGGTCGCGTGCTGGACGCGCAGAGCGGCCAGCCGGTGGCTGCCGCACAGGTGGCTGTCGTGGGCACCCAGTTGGGCACGCAGACCAACAGCGAGGGTGTGTACACGATCCGTGGAGTGACGCCCGGCAGCGTCGAGGTACGTGCCCTGCGCGTCGGCTACGCCGAGCTGAGACAGAGGGTCACCGTCACCGCGAACAGCCAGGCGACACTGGATTTCCGGATGACTTCCGTGGCGATGTCGCTCTCGCCGGTGGTGACGACGGCCACGGGTGAGCAGCGTCGAGTGGAGGTGGGCAACGCCATTGCCCAGGTGAACGCCGTCGACGTGGTGAAGAGCAATGTCGTCACGAACATGGGAGATCTCCTGGCGTCGCGTGCCGCTGGCGTGATGGTCACGCCCGGTACACAGACCGGTGCCGGCATACGTATACGTATTCGCGGCAACAGCTCACTCTCGCTCACCAACAACCCGATCTACGTCATTGACGGCGTACGCGTCGAGGGTGCCACCGGCTCCTCGTCGATCAGCGTGGGAGGCACCACGGCGAGCCGCGTGGGAGACCTGAACCCCGAGGAGATCGAGTCGATGGAGATCGTGCGCGGGCCGTCCGCCGCGACGCTCTACGGCACGGACGCCGCCAACGGGGTCATCGTCATCACGACCAAGCGCGGCGTGGCCGGCAAGCCCCAGTGGACGTACTACACGGAACAGACGGCGATCGCCGACCAGAACGACTATCCCACTGCCTTCCGCGGCTGGCGTACCGGCACCACGGGGTCCACGAACTCCACGGTCTCCAACCAGGTGCAGTGCTTCCTGAGCCAGGTGTCCAAGGGCACCTGCCTGCAGGACAGTGTGACGAGCTTCAACCCGGTCGCTGACAAGGATGCGACGCCGTTCGGCATCGGCTACCGGCAGCAGCATGGCCTGCAGCTTCGCGGCGGTTCGGAAGCGGTGCGCTACTTCCTGCACGGCGAGTACGAGTCCGAGGACGGCGTCACCAAGCTCCCCGAGTTCGAGAAGCGCTACCTGGCCCGCAACGGCCTGTCGCTCAACGACAAGCAGGCCAACCCCGGCGGGCTGACCCGCGTCACGACGCGAGCCAACCTGAACATCACGCCGGCCGACAACCTCGACCTGGCTTTCAATTCCGGCTACATCTCGTCCGATCTCCGCCTGCCCCGCAGCGATGACGCAGGAACGGCTGGCGTTGCCGCGAACATCTATGGTGGTCCGGGCTTCAAGTACAACCTGAACGCCGCTGGAGACACCCTGTTCGGCTGGCGTGAGTTCACGCCACGCAACATCTACCAGACCGAGACGTCGCAGGCGATCGAACGCTTCATCACCTCCGCCAACTCCAACTGGCGCCCCACCGATTGGCTGAGCGTGCGCGGGAACCTGGGAGTGGACTACATCTCACGCTGGGAGACCCAGCTCTGCCGCTTCGAGGAGTGCACGAGCACGGAGAACCGGAAGGGCTACAAGATCGACAATCGCACCAACTTCAACATCTACACCCTGGATGGCGGCGCGACAGCCAAGCGCCAGTTGGGCGAGACCCTGGAGTCCGAGACGACGGTGGGTGTGCAGTTCTACCGCAGCGTCTTCAACCGCAACGGCGCCACGGGTCGCGGGCTGCCGCCTGGAGCGACCACGGTGTCGGCTGGTGCCGAGCAGCTCGCCGAGGAGACCACCGACGAGTCCCGCACGCTGGGCGCGTACGTGGAACAGCGCCTGGCCTTCAATGATCGCCTGTTCGTCACGGGCGCCATCCGTTCCGACAGGAACAGTGCCTTCGGAGCCGACTTCAAGACTGTCTTCTATCCCAAGCTGGCCGTCTCCTGGGTCCTCTCCGATGAGCCGTTCTTCGGCTCACACGACTGGGTCAACCAGCTCCGCCTGCGCTCTGCCTACGGTGCCTCCGGCGTGCAGCCGGGCACCATCGACGCCGTTCAGTACTACTCGGCAACGACGGTCCTGGGAGAGAGCGGTGAGCAGGCAGGACTGGTCTTCAGCACCATCGGCAACTCCAACCTGAAGCCGGAGCGCTCCACCGAGATCGAGTTCGGCGTCGATGGCACGTTCTGGAACAACAGATTGTCAGGCGAGGTCACGTACTACAACAAGTCATCTCGCGATGCCCTCATCAGCCGCATCCTGCCGCCCTCGCTTGGCGTCGGAGCCACGTCACGCTTCGAGAACATCGGCGAGGTGAGCAACAAGGGCTTCGAGATGATGTTCAATGCGAAGCTGCTCGATCGCTCGTCGATTGGCTGGGACGTGACGGTGAACGGCTCCTCCAACACCAACAAGCTCGTCTCCCTGGGCGGGGTACCGCCAATCGCCGGCTCGACCCAGCAGCAGAGGGAGGGCTATCCGCTGAATGGTTACTGGTCCAACCGACTGATCGGCTACGAGGACAAGAACGGTAACGGCATCATCGAGTACAACGCCGACCCGACCCTGTCCGAGATCACCGTCAGTGCCGAGAAGGAGTACCACGGCACCAACATGCCGAAGCTGGAGCTCGCCGTCACCAACGGCTTCGACTTCTGGAATCGTCGCCTCCGCCTCTCGGGAATGGTGGACTACAAGGGCGGGCACCTCGTGTACAACAACAGCGAGCGCATCCGCTGCGCCAGTCGCAACAACTGCGAGGGCCTGATCAATCCCAAGGCTTCGCTGTTCGACCAGGCGCGCACGATCATGGTGCGCGAGCACCCGAGTCGCTCGGTGGCAGGCTTCTTCGAGGACGGAGACTTCATCCGCCTGCGCGAAGTGTCGCTGAGTTTCGACGCGCCGGACCAGTGGGCCGTCGGCGCCCTGCGTGGCCGGAACCTTACCGCCACGCTCGCGGCCAGGAACCTCGGCATGATCTGGACCAAGTACACGGGCGTGGACCCCGAGGCATTCGGAACGACGGGAGACTCGCCGTCCTCGTTCCAGGCGTTCGGTCCACCGACGTACTACACCTTCCGTATCTCCCTGGGCTTCTGATGATGACGCCAAGCATGCTTCCAGCCATGAAGACGCCAATCCTCCCCCGCCGCGCGCGCGGGGCGGTCAGGACCGCCGTCTATTCCGCTCTCGTCGTTGGCTCGATGATCGCCAGCGCCTGTTCCCCTACCGACGTCCTGGATGTCACCGATCCGGACATCATCAGCCCCGAGGATGTCAAGTCGGCCGCCGGCGCGAATGCGGTCAGGCTCGGGGCACTCGCCCGACTGGCCGCCAGTACCAGCGGTTCCGGGGAGTTCTTCATGCTCAGCGGCCTGTTCGCCGACGAGTGGATCAACGGAGACTCCTTCATTGCCCGCCAGGAGATCGACCAGCGCATCATCACTCCTGAGAACAACTTCCTGACGGATGCGAACCGTGGCATCCACCGCGCGCGTAGCGCCGCCGAACAGGCAGTGACATTGATGGATGAGTTCAGCCCGAATGCCCCCGGCTGGCAGAAGGCGGAGATGTATTTCATCCAGGCCTATGTCGCCAACCTGGCTGCCGAGCATTACTGCAACGGGCTCATCTTCAGCACGATCGTGGACGGGCGGGAGGAGTACGGATTGCCCACCACCACCACGGCTGTCTTCGAGCGGGGGCTGGCCAAGGCAACCGAGGGACTTGCCCTGATCACCGGCAACACGGCCGACGATCAGCGAGTGAGGAACGCGCTGCAACTCATCCGCGGCCGCATACTTCTCAACCTGAACCGTTATTCGGACGCGGCCACCGCGGTGGCCGGTGTACCCAACACCTTCGAGTACCTGAACCGTCATTCGCTGAGCACCAGCAGCAACTACAACTGGCTCCGCGCGAACTCCGAGCGGCGCTACAACGTGGCTGACTTCGAAGGCGGCAACGGTCTTGGTTTCGCGTCGGCCAGGGATCCGCGCGTGCCCACCTGTGTGGGCGGCGATGACGCCTGCAAGGCCATCGGCGTCACGCAGAAGGTTCGGGACGACCTGACATCCCCACTCAACGTCCAGATGCTCTGGCCGCTACGGGAGAGCACAGTGTCGATCCTGCGCGGTCAGGAGGCGCGGCTGATCGAGGCTGAGGCCAGGCTCGCGACCGACCCCGCTGGCGCGCTGGCTCTCATCAACCAGGCCCGGGCGAGCATGCCGGGACTGGATCCGCTGGTGGATGCGGGCAGTCCCGCAGCAAGGGTGGACCAGCTCTTCCGTGAGCGTGCCTTCTGGAACTTTGGTCGCGGCGCCCGGGTGGGTGACATGCGCCGGCTCGTGAGGCAGTACAAGCGAGACGCCAACAGCGTCTTCCCCACTGGTGCCTGGCACAAGTTCGGCAGCTACGGGGGCGATGTGAATTTCCCGATTCCGCAGGCGGAGTCGAACAACCCGCTGGCCGACGGTGCCAGCTGCACGGATCGCAACGCCTGATCCGGCAGGAGTACGGTGATCGCGGGGTCCCGGCTGTGATGCGGGCCCCGCGCTCTCCGTGAATCATGCGCCAGCTCGCTCGTTCCTTTCCGTCCTTCACCCTGGATTCCTGCATGCGTCGTACCGCCCTCCTCGGAGTGCTCGCCGCCCTGGCGCTGACTCCGGTCGCCACCCGTCCATCCCAGGCCCAGTCTTACGACGTGATCCTGCGCGGCGGGCGCGTACTGGATGGTACCGGTAATCCCTGGTACTACGCCGACATCGCCCTGAAGGGCGGCCGGATCGAAGCCATTGGCAAGCTGGAAGGAGCGCGGGCGACGCGTGTGGTGGACGTGAGCGGGCTCTATGTCGCGCCGGGCTTCATCGACGCGCATTCACACGCTGGCAGTGGCTTCACGACTGGATCCCTCAACGCCGCCCAGCCACTCCTTGCCCAGGGGGTGACCACCGTCTTCATCAACCCCGATGGTGGCGGTGCGGTGGACCTGGCGGCACAACGGGCAAAGCTGAGTGAGCGCGGACTGGGCGTGAACGCCGCTCCGCTCGTACCACATGGATCGGTGCGCCGGGCCGTGCTGGGGATGGCCGATCGCGCACCGACTGCCGCCGAGATGGACAGGATGCGCGCGCTGGTGCGCGCCGGCATGGAGGACGGCGCGTTCGGCCTCTCCAGTGGTCCGTACTACACGCCGGGCAGTTACGCGAAGACCGAAGAACTGGTGGAACTGGCGCGCGTGGTGGCTCCTTATGGCGGCGTCTACACGAGCCATATCCGCGACGAAGGCGACTTCAGTATTGGTGTGGTGGCGGCGGTGGACGAGGTGATCAGGATCTCGCGGGAAGCCAGGTTGCCAGGCATCGTGACGCACATCAAGGTGCTCGGTCCACATGTATGGGGCTACTCGAATGCCCTCGTCCACCGGATCGACCGCGCGCGCTCCGAAGGGGTGGAAGTTTTCGCCGACCAGTACCCGTACACCGCGTCGGCTACCGGCCTCACCGGAGCGCTGGTTCCGCCGTGGGCGCAGGTGGATGGTGACAGCGCCATGCTCAGGCGCATCGATGATCCGGCGGAGAGCGGCCGGTTGCGCGCCGGGATAATCGAGAACCTGGCACGACGTGGCGGCGCTGACCGGATCCAGTTCCGGCATCACAGTGCCGACCCATCCATAGAGGGACGCACGTTGAAGGAAGTCGCGGCAGAGCGCGGGGTGGAGCCGGTGGAGGCAGTGCTGCAACTGCTCAAGGCCGGTGGTGCGTCCGTCGTCAGCTTCAACATGATCGATGCTGACGTCGACCTGCTCATGCGTCAGCCGTGGACCATGACGTCGTCGGACGGTGAGCTGGTCCCCTTCGGCGAGGGTGTACCGCATCCGCGGGCGTACGGCACCTTCCCACGCAAGCTCGGCCTCTACGCCCGGGACCGCGGCGTGGTGGATCTGGCGTTCGCGGTACGTAGCATGACGTCGCTACCGGCGACCGTGCTGGGGCTGCGGGACAGGGGAATCCTGCGGGAAGGCGCGGTGGCCGACATCGTGGTCTTCGACCTGGATCGCATTGCCGATCCGGCCACTTTCCAGAAGCCGCACCAGTTGGCTGAGGGAATGGTGCACGTGTTCGTGGACGGCCAGTTCGCCATCGAGGACGGGAAGTTCGCGCGCCAGTTGCACGGTCGTGTGTTGTCTCGGCGACCATCGGCCGGCCCGGCTGGTGGGCGATGATCGCGACCGACGACGGTTGGCAGGGGTGTTCATGACGCTGATGCCCGGGCCAGAGCGCGACAGGGTACATATCCAGTTGCCATCAGCGACCGATCCGGCTATGTATACCAAAGCGTATACAGAACTGGACGCGTCGCTCACCACCTCTCGCTCGCGACGCTTCCTTCCACGAACCCGGTCAGAGGAGTCGAAACAGCCATGCATGGGAGTGCTACCGCACAGGTTCTGCGGCAGGATGGCGTACCGGACCTTGCCACTCAGGTGCACCGGAAGCTCCGATCTCTCATCGTCCTCGGTCAACTCGCGCCAGGTTCCAGGGTCGTCGAGAGCGTCGTCGCCGAGCGCCTGGGCGTGAGCCGGACTCCCGTGCGCGGCGCCCTCCATCAGCTCCAACGTGAGGGCTTCGTCGTCTCCCGCGAGTCTTCCAAGCGGGCCCAGCTCATCATCGCTCCACTGAGCCGCGAGGACGGACGCGAACTGTTCTGGGTGGTCGGTGAGCTGGAAGGATTGGCCGCCCACCTTGCCGCCACCCTGCCCGAGGAGCCAAGGGCTGAGCTCGTATGTCAGCTCCGGGTAATAAATGAGGGGCTGCGCGACGAGGCCCGTTCGCCTCGCCCCGATTCACAGCAGATCTTCGATCTCCATACCCGCTTCCATCAGTCCTATGTCGACCTGGCGGCTGGCGCACGGCTGCTCGCCCTGCACGAGGTGATCAAGCCGCAGGCCGAACGCTACCGGCGCTTCTACAGCACGGCCCTGGGCGGCGCCATAGAGCCATCCGTTCGTGAGCACGACCTGATCATCGAACACATCGCCGACGGCAGGGCAGAGGAGGCGGCCGCGGCGGCGCGGGAGAACTGGCGGAACGCTGCCGAACGGCTCGTCCACACCATCGACCTGAAGGGCGAACTGGGCGGTTGGTGATTCCAGCCTTTCCACGCCGTCCACTGTTGTCGCGCTGGGCCACGTCGCGCCAGCGTTACCAACCTTCCTGACCGCGCCGCTCCGGCGGCGTTCAACTCTGTCTCCCGGCCATCGCACGGTATTCGCGAACCATCCATGGACAGCTACCGCTACCTCATACTGACCGAGGGCCATCTGGGCCCTCACACCTCGAAGACAGCCAACAGCGCGATCCGCTACCTGCCCGATCGTGTGGTAGCCGTACTCGATTCGGCCCATGCCGGTCGCACGACCCAGGAAGTGATCGGCCTGGGCGGCGCGATTCCCGTGCTCGGCACGTTGGCCGAGGGTCTCGCCCTCGCACCCTCCGCCCTGCTCATCGGTATCGCCCCGTCGGGCGGTCGTCTCCCCAGCAACTGGCGTCCACTGCTGCATGAGGCTATGGACGCCGGGCTGGACATCGTGAGCGGCCTGCACGTCTATCTGAGCGACGATCCCGAACTGGCCGGGCACGCCGACACGCGCGGCGTACGCATCCGCGACCTGCGAAAGCCGCCCGCCGACCTCTCCGTCTCGCGGGGCCTGGCGCGGCTGGTGGAGCCGCTGGTCGTGCACACGGTGGGCACTGACTGCAACATCGGCAAGATGACGGCGGCGCTGGAGCTTCGTCGCGCGCTGCAGGCCCGTGGAGCGGCCGTCGGGTTTGCCCCGACCGGGCAGACCGGCATTCTCATAGAAGGTTGGGGAATTGCCGTCGACGCCGTCATAGCCGACTTCATAGCCGGCGCTGCCGAGCGACTGGTGCTGAAGGCGGCCGAGGGCAACGACATCGTGCTGGTGGAGGGGCAGGGTTCGCTGGTCCATCCGGCCTACTCCGGCGTCACCCTGGGGCTGCTCCACGGCTCGCTTCCCGACGCGATGATAATCTGTCACAAGCCGTCTCGAACCTGCCCGTACGGCGGCGACGGTGCCTACAACTGGATGCCGTTGCCCAGCGTGAAGCAGATGATCGCGCTCTGCGAGTCGGCCATCCGGCCGCTCAGGGAGTCGGCGGTGATCGGCATCGCCCTGAACACCTGGGAGATGACGGACGAGGAGGCCCGGGCGGCGATCGCGGCGCTGCAGGCGGAGACCGGTCTCCCGGTCACCGACCCTGTGCGCTACGACCCGGCACCGCTGGTAGACAGCGTGCTCGCCGCGTCGACCAGGAAGAGGGCGCAGCTGGCGGCATCGGGGAGCGATGCGGTGGCAGTCGCATGAGACTCGAACACGAGATCCTCGAACTGCGCACCCTTCACGCCTTCAACATCGCCCGTGAGGCGGCGCCCGCGGCACGTCACTCGGTCTGGGTGCGGCTGACTGATGACGACGGCAACACGGGCTGGGGCGAGGCCGCGGCGACGCCCTATTACGGCGAGACCGCGGCGACCGTGGCCGCGGTGCTGCCGCGCTATCAGCAGGCGATGGAGGAGGGCGCGGCGGGCGATCCATTCGCCCTGGAACGGATCGAGAAGCGGATCGCCGCTTCCGTGGGCTACAACCCGTCGGCGCGCTCGGCGATCTCGGCGGCGCTCCACGACCTGGTCGGCAAGCGACTGGGGGTACCGGTGTGGAAGCTATGGGGGCTGGACCCGGCCTCCGCCCCGGCGAGCTCGTTCACGATCGGCATAGATGAGTTGGAGGTGATGCGCGCGAAAGTGCGTGAGGCCTCCGGATACCCCATTCTCAAGATCAAGGTTGGCACGGCGCGCGACGAGCAGATCCTGGCGATGATCCGCGATGAGGCGCCGGAGGTCGTCATACGTGTGGATGCGAACACGGCATGGACGGCGAAGGAAGCGATCCGGGCCTGCGACATGCTGGAATCCTATGGCGTGGAATTCGTCGAGCAACCGCTCCCGCCGGCCGACACCGAAGGCCTGCGCCTGCTCCGGCGCCGCGCTCGCCTCCCGATCGTGGCCGACGAATCGTGCCGCACCAGCGCCGACATTCCAGCGTTGGTGGGAGCGGTGGACGGGGTGAACATCAAGCTCGCCAAGTGCGGTAGCCTGCGCGAGGCGATACGCATCGTGCACGCCGCCCGTGCACACGGAATGAAGGTGATGCTCGGCTGCATGATCGAGTCCACGCTGGGCATCGCTGCCGCTGTACAGTTGGCGCCCCTGATGGACTACGTGGATCTGGATGGTGCAGCCCTGCTGGCCAGCGATCCTTTCCGTGGTCCAGGGATGGAGAGGAACGGATTGCTGCGCTTCAATGACCAGGCCGGGCTGGGGGTGACGGTAGTTGGCGTGACAGGGCCGGGAGTGACGTGAGAGGATTGGCTCTGGACATGTACGGCTTTCGAACGTCCGCTATATTCCTCACCCCATGCCGAACCTCTCACCCCACCTTCGAGCGCTCGTCGGGACCGCTCGCGACATTGCCAGCACGGTAACAGCGCGTACAGCGGCGGCTGACGATCGTGACGCATGCTGGCCGGAGGCCACGATGAGGGCGCTGCTCGATGCACGCCTGACGGCACTCAATGCGCCAGTGGAGGTGGGAGGGCATGGCGAGGGGATGGTGGGAATCGTGGCGGTTACCGAGGCACTTGCTGATGAGAGTGCTTCCGCCGCACTCTGCTTCTCCATGCACTGCGTGGGCACCGCCGTACTGGCCGCCAGGGCCACCCAGGCGCAGCGGGAGCGCTACCTGGTGCCGATCGCGCACGGTCAACACCTGACATCACTCGCTCTCAGCGAGCCCGGTTCGGGAGCGATATTCTTCTACCCCGAGACGACGCTGGAGCCGACGGCAACCGGCTTCCTGCTGAACGGCTCCAAGAGCTTCGTCACCAATGGCTCGCATGCCGACTCGTACGTACTCTCCACTGCCGCGGTGGAAGCAGGCGAGGAGTTGGAAGGTGTCTTCAGCTGCGTGGTGGTCGACAACGACCTTCCCGGCGTGGAATGGACGGGGGAGTGGCAGGGCTTCGGCATGCGTTCCAACGACTCACGCACCATGCGCCTGAGTGGAGTGGAACTTCCCGCCGACCGCCTGCTCGGCGCTCGTGGTGATCAGCTCTGGTACATTTTCGAGATCATCGCGCCGTACTTCCTGATGGCCATGGCAGGAACCTACCTGGGGACGGCACAGGCAGCACTCGACGAGGCGCGACTGCACGTTGGTACCCGCCGCCACGGGCATTCCGGCGAACTGCTGGGCCAATCCCCCGTCGTGGCGCACCGGCTCGGTGAGATGTGGATGAAGGTGGAGGCCACGCGCCAGCTCATCTACTCGGCGGCCGCCAAGGGCGACGCGCGTGCGTCCAACGCACTCGCTCCCATCCTTGCCTCCAAGGCGATGGCGGCGGACACTGCTGTGTCCGTGGCCAACGAGGCGATGACCCTGTGCGGCGGTAGTGCCTACCGCGACAACAGTCGCCTGGCGCGCATCCTTCGCGATGCACGGGCAAGCCACGTCATGGGTCCGACGACGGACATCCTGAAGGGTTGGGTCGGACGAACCCTGTTGAACCTCCCCTTGCTGTGACGACGCGATTGGAAATCCCGGCCGAGCCCCAGCGTTCGCCTCGTCACGCGATCGCTCTCTTCATCGGCGAGGATCTGCCGGAATGGGCCGTCCGCGCCGGGGCTCTGGCCGTGACCCTGACCACGTCTACTGGCTATAACGGGAGTACCGGTTCCGACGACGGAGAGCTGAATGACGTGCTGGACGGCGCAGACTGCGTTCTCGTGGATGCCGATAGCGTCACGGACCCGCTTGCCGCCGCACGGCGCGTGCACCGCACAGCGCCCGAGGTGCAGGTGGTGGTGGTCACCGATGCGGAGGAGCGCAGGCGAGGATTGCAGCGCGCGATGCTCTTCACGCCAGGCATCGGTGAGGTCTGGCTGGCTTCGTCGGGCGAGGTTGGCGGGGGGATCGCCGAGCGCGCGGCGGGAGTGTCGCGGCAGCGGCGCAAGTTCCGACGGACAAGGGAGCGGCTCGAACGCGAGCGGATCGTCCAGTCACCCCAGCAGACCGAACGGGCGCTGGTGTCTGACGCCTACCTGGCCGACCTGCTGCAGTTGTTGCCCGAGGCAGTCTTCTCGGTGGACGGGCGGGGCCGGATCCGTTCGGCGAATCCGGCCGCCGAGGAGATCCTGCACGAGTCGGACGCTCCCCTTGTCGGTTCCCTGTTGACGGATGCACTCGGTGCGTCGCCGGGAAGTAGCGACCAGGCAGCGATAACCGAAACCCTGAAACGGGCCGGTGAGCGTCCGGCGTCCGTCGAACTGGCATTCCGGCGGGTAGACGGAAGCAGCGGGCACGGCGAGCTTCTGGTGAGCAGGATGAAGAACAGCAAGGAAGCCGTCTTCGTCGTCGTCCTCCACGATCTCACCGATCGGCATCATGCTCAGCGCCAGCTCGAGGATCAGACGGTGGAACTCGAGCACCAGGCCAGCCTGTTGCAGGACCAGGCCATGGAGCTGGAGCAGGCCAACGAGGAGCTGACAGGTCAGCGCGCGTCGCTGGAGATAGCGCTGGCTTCGCGAAGTCGCTTCTACGCGTCGATGAGCCATGAGCTCCGTACGCCCATAAATGCCATCATCGGCTATACCAGTCTCGCGCTGGAAGGCATCTACGGAGAACTGGACGACCGGTTGCGCACTTCCCTGGGCCGCGCGCGTCGCGCTGCCACCCACCTCCATGAACTGGTGGGCGACGTACTCGACCTGGCCAAGGTGGAGGCGGGTCGCATCGAGATCCAGAGGCAGCCCGTGAGGATCGTGGAGCTGGCTGAGGATATCCTGCTCAGTGTACAGCCGTCGGCGCAGGCGACGGGAACCCTGGTCGAGTGCGACGTTGTCGGCGATCTGTCGGAGCCGCTGTCGACCGATCCGCGGCGCGTCCGACAGATCCTGCTGAATCTGCTCGGCAACGCCGTGAAATTCGGTGCCGGCCGGCCGGTCACGCTGCGTTGTTCACCCACGCCCGCAGGGGTCGCGCTGAGCGTTGTGGACAGTGGCCCGGGCATCCCCGAGAGTGAGCAGGAACACATTTTCGAGGAGTTCGTGCAACTGGATCCCGAGGTGCATCAGGGGACCGGGCTGGGCCTGCCGATCTCGCGCCGACTGGCGGAACTATTGGGCGGCACCCTGACAGTCTCGGCAACTCCCGGGCGCGGCAGCACGTTCACGCTCAACCTGCCCAGGACTGCGCCGGGCAGACATCAGGATAGCTGATCATTGTGATGCCCGGCTTCACGCCCGGGTGGGCGCGACGCCACCGTGCCCGGCGCGACCAACGACCGCCGCTATCCGGCCAACCACAACCGAGGATTGCCGATGTCGGACCGACCGCTCGAACCTTCCGCCACGGAGATGCGAGCCATGACGGAGAGCGTGCTCGATCTTCTCGTGGAGAGCATGGAGAAGCTGGACAGCAGTCCGGCGTCGCTCAATTCGCCGTCTGCATCGTTGCTCTCCGAGCTGTCCGCGCCCCCGCCGGAGGAAGCGGGTAAGCTGGACGAGCTGCTCGAACTCACACGGCGTGCTACCGAGCAGAGCTACTCGACCGCCGGGCCGAGCTATCTCGCCTACATTCCCGGCGGCGGGATCTTCACGTCGGCGCTGTCCAATTTTCTCGCCGCCGGTCTCAATCGATATACGGGCAAGGCCAGCACAGCGCCGGCGCTGGTGGCGCTGGAGGAGAGTGTGCTGCGCTGGATGTGCGAGCTGTTCGACTTTCCGGCCGAATCGCAGGGACTTCTCACGACGGGTGGTTCCCTTGCCAACCTGACAGCGGTGGTCGCCGCGCGTACCAGGCATGCCGAGGGACAGGTGGACAGGGCGACCATCTACGTTGGGGAACACGCCCACGGATCGCTCCTGAAGGCCGCCCGGACCGCCGGGATGGTGGTCGAGCACGTGCGCAGCATCGGCTCCACCAGTGACCTCAAGATGGACGTGGCGGAGTTGAGGGCACGGCTTGCCGAAGATCGAACTGCTGGCCTGGTGCCGGTGTGCATCTGCGCGGCCGCCGGCACGACGAACACCGGTGCCATAGACCCGCTCCCCGAACTGGCAGCCGTCGCGCGCGAGTTCGGCATCTGGCTGCACGTGGACGGCGCCTACGGCGGCCTTCTGCAGCTCACCGAGCGCGGACGGGCAAGGCTGGCCGGGATCGAACTCGCTGATTCCATCACCCTGGACCCGCACAAGTCGCTCTTCCTTCCCTTCGGCACCGGAGCGCTGGTAGTACGCTCCCGCAACGCGCTGCTGGACGCCTTCTCCAGGCCCGCGGACTACATGCAGGACCTCGAGGAGGACGACTCGCTGCCCGACTTCGATGCACTCACGCCGGAGCTGACGCGCGATTTCAGGGGCCTGAGGGTCTGGCTGCCGCTTCACCTCCACGGCGTTGGCGCGTTCCGGCGGCAACTGGACGAGAAACTGGACCTGGCGAAGCTGGCCTACGACACCCTGTCTGCCGACAGCCGCCTGGAAGTGCCGTGGGCCCCTGATCTTACGGTGGTCGTCTTCCGGCTCGCCGGCAGGGATGACACGGCCCAGTTGGAGTACCTGCGGCGGATCAACGACAGCCAGCGCGTCCTGCTCTCCAGCACGCGTATTGGCGGCGACGTCTACCTGCGCATCGCCATTCTCTCGGCGCGTACGCACGAGGATCGGGTGCGGGAGGCGCTGGAGATAATCGCGAGGGCTGCTGATGACGCATGACCAACGCTGAGGCCTGCGGGGCGTGACGCGTCTCGATGCTGCCGATGCGTGGCGAGAGTAGTGCCAACGATTCCGCGATGCCGTCAGACGGCCCACGTCATGATGGCGCCCAGCGAGGCCGTGGCGACGGCGATCCAGAGCGCCACACCCTGGACCAGCGGTCGCACACCCACCATGCGCAACGTTGCCCGACTCAGGCCGGCGCCGATCAGGAACAGCGTCAGTACGAGTCCCTGACGGGCGAGGGTCGCGAGCAGGCTGTAGATCGGCTCGCCCACGGGCCAGATAGCCCGGGCGGCGGAGGCCAGCACGAACAGTCCTATGAACCAGGGCATCTTCACCCGTACCGCGCTGTCCGTGGACGCCGCCGAGCGCCTGTGCCACCATGCAGCGCCCAGGGCTAGCGGGACGATCCAGAGCGCACGCGTCAGCTTGAGCACGGTCGCCTGCTCCAACGCCTCCCGGCCGTAGACCGAGGCCGCTCCGACCACCGACGAGGTGTCGTGGATGGCGATCGCCGCCCAGAGTGCGAACTGGTGCTGGCTCATGTGCAGCGCGTGGCCGACGATGGGGAAGAGGTAGAGCGCCACGCCGTTCAGGATGAAGACAGTCGCGAGCGACACCCCCAGTGCCTCCGCGCCGGCGCCGATTGCCGGGCCCAGGGCGGCTATCGCGCTCCCACCACAGATTGCCGTACCGCCGGTGATGAGCGTGGAGGTTACCCGCTCCACATGCAGAAGCCGGCCGAGGACGAGCCCCACCGCGAGGGCGAAGATGATCCCCATGGCGGTGACCCCCACCCCGTCCCGCCCGACCGCCACAACTGCCGGTAGCGACATCCCGAATCCCAGGCCGACCACGCAGGCCTTGAGCAGCCAGCTCGCCGTGAGCGCCGTCTGCCGCACGTAGGGCCCACCGATCGTGAGGCCGAGTACGGCGCCCGCCCCGAGCGCCACGGTGGGTGGGACTGCGGGGAGCAGCATGAGCGCCGCCAGGCCCAGGAAGAGGGCGCGGTGCCAGAGCCTGGGCGGCTGCGGCAGTGGCGCCTCGGGAAGGGCCGGTTCATCGATGTCGCCGGAGTGAGGCAAGGTGTCCTGGGGCGGCGAGTTGGACGAGGTTGCGGCTGACGCTGGGGAGATCATGGCCGGATGGTTCAGGGAAGGAATGCTGCTTCCCAAATATTCCAGCCCTTTGCTATCCAGTCCAACGCGACGTATAGGATAAGTCATCCGATGCAACAGGATGTAGTAGCGCCCGTTACGCCGGCTCCGTTTCCGCTGGAAGGGTGGCGGCGAAGGCGCTGGCCAGGCGACTGACCGGGAGGTGCCGGTGTGTCAGCCGCCACATCGTTCTCCTGAGCTTCCAGGCCGGCGTGGCCAACTCGGTCAGCCTGCCCTCCTCGAGGTCGCGGCGAACCACCAGATGGGAGAGGCACCCCACACCGCCGCCGGCTTCCACTGCGCGCGCTACGGCCTCGCTGCTTCCCAGCTCCAGCACCGTTGAGAGCCGGGCGGCATCGTCACCCAGCGCTCGCATGAATACCTCGCGCGTACCCGAGCCCTCCTCCCTGAGTACCCATACCACCTCCGATAGGTCGCTGAGCTCGATCCGTCCGCTCCGGGTCAGTGGATGGTTGGATGCCACGAAGACCACCAGTCGATCGGCCCGCCACGGTGTGGCCAGGATATCAGGATGAGCGGTGGGGCCTTCCACGTATGCGAGGTCGATCGCGAAGTCGAGCAGACGGTCCAGGATGTCGCGTGTGTTGCCAATCTCGAGCCTCAGCACCGCCGACGGATGTGACGCGATAAACGTCGCCAGGACCGGCGCGAGTACGTGATTTGCGATCGTCGTGGAGGCGCCCACCACCAGTTGGCCGCTCTCCT
Organism: uncultured Gemmatimonadota bacterium; assembly: GCA_937906875.1. GTDB lineage: Bacteria > Gemmatimonadota > Gemmatimonadetes > Gemmatimonadales > Gemmatimonadaceae > CALCHX01. Next base: position 40,753 of record CALCHX010000145.1, read on the forward strand.
CGTCGCGCAGTAGCGATTCGGCTTCGTGGGCCTGAGTGAGGGTGGCGCGGGCGGCGCCGCGGAAGCGTCGACCGTCGGCGTTGAGTCGGAGGCCGCGTCCGCTGCGATCGAACAACGGTCGTCCGACGGCTGCTTCCAGAGCCAGAAGCGCCGAACTCGTCGCCGACGGCGACAGGTTCACCGCTTCCGATGCTCGCACTACGTGCTCGTGCTCGGCGAGGGCGAGAAAGATCTCGAGTTGGCGCAAGGTTATGGTCATGGCCGCGGCTCTACTCCTGCGATCGAACGGAAAATCGGTCGTCATGCTGCAGGGCGCTGATCGTGTCCACTGAGAAGCTACTGGTTCCACCGTTGTCAGCCTGTCGCGCGCTCCTGGCGGGATGGCGACCAACCGCTACTGCCCGCTCCTTCACGGATCGGAGCGTAGGCAAACGCAGGTGCATGAGCCATCTTTCATTCGTCACCCGCATGGGGAATGATGGAGATTTCGGGGGGATGGAACCGTCACCAGCATGCAGGCACCATCAGATGGAAGGGCGGGAGTGACTTGAAAGGGATGAGACCAGGGACCACGTCGTCCACTGCAGCGATCGATGCGGCGCCGCCATCCGGACGGCGAGATCTGTTCGACGGACCCACCGAGATGCACGCACGCTGTCGTGAATTCGACTGGAGTGCGACACAGTTGGGCCCTCTGGAGGTCTGGCCAGTGAGCCTGCGCACGACAGTCGCCGCCGTGCTCGCAGCCCGTCATCCGATGCTCCTCTTCTGGGGCCCCGAGAACATCCAGTTGTACAACGATGCCTACATCCCGACGTTCGGAGAAAGGCGTCATCCGGAGGCGCTGGGGATGAAGGCGTCGGAATGCTGGAAGGGAGAGATCTGGGAGACGGTGGTCAGACCTCAGATCGCCGAGGTGGCCGCTGGCGGCATGGCAACCTGGTACGAGGACCAGCACATACCGCTGCCCCGCGAGGGCCGCGTCGAGGAGACATACTGGACCTACAGCTACAGCCCGGTTTTCGAGGACGTTGGTCGAATTGGTGGTGCACTGGTCATCGCGCAGGAGACGACCGCGCGTGTATTCGCCGAGCGTCGACAACAGGCGCTGATGAAGCAACTGAGCGTCGAGCGCGCTCGCCTCGCTGCCGTCTTCGAGCAGGCACCGGCGCTCATTGCCGTCCTGAGAGGAAGCGAGCACAGATTCGAACAGGCCAACCATGAATACCGGAAGCTTGTTGGCCACCGTGAACTCATCGGTCGTACGGTGAGCGAGGCGTTGCCGGAAGTGGTAGGGCAGGGGTTTGTCGCGCTACTGGATGGGGTTCTCGCGACGGGCGAACCGTACGTGGGTCGCGAGATACCGACCGTACTCGTCAGTGCACCGGATGCTGAGCCAGAGGAGAGATTCCTCAACTTCGTCTACCAACCCCTCACTGAAGCGGACGGCAGTCGCTCCGGCATCTTCGTGCACGGCATTGACGTGACGGACTCGGTACGGGCTCGCCATGCGGTGGAGGCAGCCGCGGCGGAGCTGGCCGAGGGCAAGGCGCGCTACCGCACCCTTGCCGAGGCGGTGCCGGTGCAGGTGTGGACGGCAAGGGCAGATGGACGGTTGGACTTCGTGAGCGACCAGACCGCGGCGTACTTCGGCGTGGCCGCGGACGAGCTGCTGGGCAGCGGGTGGAGCAACTTCGTGCACCCCGACGATCTTCCGGCGTCGGACGCACGTTGGTCGCGAGCCATGACCACCGGCATGCCCTACCAGACCGAGTTTCGTCTGAAGGAAGGATCCACCGGTGAATACCGATGGCATCTCTCTCGCGCGGTGCCCGAGTTCGACGACGAGGGTTCGTTGACCGGCTGGGTGGGGTCCAACACCGACGTGGAGGATGAGCGGCGTGCGCGCGCCGAGGCCGAGGCGGCTCGTGGTGTGGCGGAAGCGGCCAGCCGGGCGAAGAGCGATTTCCTGGCTGTCATGAGCCACGAACTCCGTACCCCGCTCAATGCCATCGGTGGCTACGCGGAGCTGCTTGAGATGGGCATCCGCGGCCCCGTGACGGAGTCGCAGCGCGAGGACCTCGCGCGCATCCAGGGAAGTCAGCGTCACCTGCTGGGACTGATCAACGAGGTGCTGAATTACGCCAGGTTGGAGACCGGCACCGTTCGTTACGACCTGCGGGACGTGAATGTGTCTGATGTCCTGGCCGAGGCTGAGGCTCTGGTGAGGCCGCAGGCCCGCGTGCGGGGACTCACGCTCCAGATGCCGGCCGTAGCGCCCACCGCCACGGTCCGCGCCGACATGGAAAAATTGCGTCAGATCCTCGTCAACCTGCTCTCCAACGCGGTGAAGTTTACCGACCGTGGCGGCGTGATCGCGATCGACGTTCACGAGCGAGAGCTGACGGTATCGATCGCCGTGCGCGACACGGGCATCGGCATTGCCGCCGACAAGCTGGCGACGATCTTCGAGCCGTTTGTCCAGGTCAGGGCCGACCTGACGCGCACGGCCGAGGGCACCGGCCTGGGGCTGGCGATCAGCTTCGACCTGGCGCGTGGGATGGAGGGAGAGCTGACGGTGGAGAGCACGCCGGGCGAGGGAAGTGTCTTCACGGTCACATTGCCGCGGGGAGAGGAGTAGGCGGCGGGGTGGACCACAGGCACCTTATCAACCACGATTCCAGATGCCCTACACCGCCCTCGACCATCCCGAGAGCATCCCGACCGTCTTCGTCGAGGCGTGGAACGCACGCGATCCGGATACCCTGGCGATGCTCTTCGAGGAAGATGCCGACTTCGTGAATGTGGTCGGGCTCTGGTGGCACGACCGGGAGGCCATCAGGCGAGCGCACGCGTACGGGCTGACCCGCATCTTCGGCGATTCGACTGCAACCCTGGGACGGGTGAAGCTGCGGATGCTGTCGGCAGACATCGCCGTGGTTCACGCCCGGATGCATCTGGAGGGACAGACGCCGGGAGAGGGTGTGGAACGTCCTCACCGGCGCATGACGATCTTCTCCTTTGTCGTCCATCGCACGGCCCATGGGTGGCGCTGCGTTTCGGCGCAGAACACCGATGTGGTGCCCGGGATGGAGACGAACATTGTAGCGGAGGACGGTAAGCTGCGCGCGGCGGACTACCGTCGGTGACGCCGCATCGTCCCGCGATCGTGCAACCAGCGCGTGCGGGATGGATTGACAGTCCCGTGTATCAGGTGACGTAACCTGAAGCGCGGTGTACTCCCGGCACGAACCTCACATCATGGCGACAGACAGAGTTACGGGCCTGCTCCTCGCGGGCGGCCGCTCGAAACGGATGGGCCGTGACAAGCGTCTCCTCGCGATCGGCGAGGAGACCATGGTGGGCCGTTCGTTCAGGGTGTTGCAGGAAGCGTTTGGACCGCCCTGGGTGCTCGTGGCCGACGAGCAGGATGTCGAACTGCTCACACCCATGCTTGGAGCGGACGCGAGGTTCCTCGTCGACGCCCGGCCGGGTTCGGGTCCACTCCTCGCGCTGTCGGACGCACTCGGCGAGATCGAGGGTTCGTATGCATTCCTTCTCGCCACGGACATGCCTCGAATCACGACGGCGTTCCTCCGCGACTTGGACCGGTTACGGCGGGGGCTGGCGTACGCACCGGAGGCACTCGTGCCGAGGTCGGACGGATTCGCGCAGGTGACCTGTGCCTTCTACAGGCAATCGCTCGCGCCGGCGCTCCGCGCGGCCGCTGACACGGGTGGCATGAGTCTGGTCGGGTGGCTCGAACGACCGGAGATCAACGTTCGCTACATCGGGGAGGATGAATTGCGTGCGCTCGGTGGCCGCGACATGTTTGAGAATCTGAACACTCCGTTCGACCACGCGCGTTACCTCAAAGGGACGACTACATGATCGCTGACCAGCTTCCCGGCAGTGGCGGGACTGCCAGGTTCGCCGGTACGCGTGAGCGGTTCGAGAACGAATCGCGGTACTTCGTTGCCGCCTGCCGGGATCGGCCTGGGAGGGCTCGTGAAACAGTCGATCACAGTTGGTGAGGCGCGCGAGATAGTCCTCGGGGACGTGCATCCGGTCGGGACGGAGAAGATCCCGATTCCGGAGAGTCTGGGGCGAGTACTCGCCGAGACGGTGACCTCACCGTGGGACATTCCGCCCGTCGACAACTCGGCGATGGACGGATTCGCTGTGCGCGCTGCCGAGCTCGTTCGGGCGTCGCCCGAACATCCCGTATCGCTCGAGGTCATCGAGGAGCTGCCGGCCGGCCGCATCGCGAAAAGGAGCGTGGGTGAAGGGACGGCCATCCGGATCATGACGGGAGCCCCGATACCCGCCGGAGCCGATGCCGTGGTGCGGATGGAAGATTCGCGCTCGGAGGGGTCGCTGGCCCTGATGCAGGTGGCGGTGCAGCGCGGAGAGCATGTCCGCCGTGCGGGCGAGGATGTGCAACGAGGCCAGACAGTACTCGAGACGGGCATCATGCTCACGCCCGCCGCGATTGGCATGCTCGCCAGTCTCGGACGCGCCTTCGTGCGGGTCAATCAGCAACCACGGGTGGCCGTGCTCTCCACCGGGGACGAACTGGTCGACGTGGACGGCGACCGACGGGACGGGAAGATCATCGCGTCGAACACGTACAGCCTTGCTGCACAGGTGCGTGAGTGTGGCGCGATTCCTGTCGTGCTGGGCATAGCCGCGGATACCCGGGAAGCGGTCGAAGCCGGATTTCGCGAGGCGATGACCTGCGACGTGATCCTGTCCTCAGGAGGCGTATCCGTGGGCGATTACGACTTCGTCAACGACGTTCTGCGTCACCTTGGCAGCGAGATGAAGTTCTGGCGCGTGTCCATGAAGCCGGGCCATCCGCTGGCCTTCGGACTCCTTGGCGGCAAGCCTGTCTTCGGTCTGCCCGGTAACCCGGTGTCCTGCATGGTCTCGTTCGAGCAGTTCGTGCGTCCGGCACTCCTTCGCATGATGGGCCACCGGCACATCTTCCGGCCCGTCGTGCGGGCCCGCCTTTCCCGGACGCTGCGACAGAAGCCTGGCCGTACGGCCTTCCTTCGCGTGATCGTCACGCGAGTACGGGATGGCCTCGCCGTGGACACCACCGGGAACCAGTCGAGCGGTGTCCTCCTCTCCATGGTGCAAGCAAACGGCCTGCTCGTCTTTCCTGCCGACCAGGCTGAGCTCGCGCAAGGGAGTTGGGCAGATGTCCAGATCATCGATCCGGCCTTCTGGCGGGAATGGGGGCCGTTCTCGTCCATGGGTGAGGTCGTCGCGGACCGAAGCTGAGCAGAACTGGCCTCATGGGGGGTGAATGGTTATGCTGTCGTGGAACGGGCGTTCGGTCGGATATTCGCGATCGATCCGGGCACATCCGTGAGCCTGAACCAGTCGTCTCACCGTGGATGGCCCGTGTCGAGCGCCCAGGATCCTGGCCCGTGGAGCGGTCGTGTGCTTCCTGCGGCGAGAGGGGTTCCCCGGTGAGAGCCATTCCATGCGATGTCAGGGCCACCTGGTCCAGTGCCCAGCCGTCGGAGCTGGCGCTGGTTGGTGAGATCGGGATGCTGCTGCAGGGGTGCAGCGAACTCGATGCGCTGGACGGCGCCCTGGAACACCTCAGGGAGCGAAGCTGCGCCGACGTTTGTGAGCTCTTCCTGGCCGCGGCGGGTGATCGCGAAGTCTTCCTCGTCTCGCACCAGGGCGCCGATCTCGATGCATTCTGCAGGCGGGATCGCTTCGGCGCCGGCGAAGGCCTTCCGGGGATGGTACTGTCCCGAGCGGCGTCGCTCATCACCGATCGACTCCTGGAGGAGAGGGAGTTTCTGCGAGCCCGCGTGAAATCCCTGGGATACACCGCTGCGCTATGTACGCCGCTCGGGCCGGGAACCGATGTGCCGGGAAGTATCTTCCTGGCATGGAAGGATCCCCCTCCAGACATGGCGGCCGCCCTCCGCCTGGCGGCCCTCGCTTCCGTGCCCATCGGGACGGCGATAGACCTGATGCGCGCGCACCTGCGCATGCGCCAGCTACGGTACCTCGCGTCACACAACGGCGAACCCATGGAGGGGAACGACCACCCGACCCTGCATCTCGCCGACTCACAGGCACATGCTCCGATGTGCCCGGCGCACCGCACGAGACAGGTGCAGGTACTTGGCGGGAGGATGGGCTGGCCGACAAGCTGTCGGGAAGCCGGCTGTACGGCACCCGCCCGCTATTGCATTCCGCTCCAGCACGACGCCACCGTGTGGGCCGTGGCTACCGTCGCGTTTCGCGACCCGCCGCCATTGCCGCACACGCGACAGCTACCAGCGGCGCTCTGGCTGACCGAAGATCTGTCCCCATCCGATACCCGCTCCGCCGCCACTGTTCGTGGCACGGCGATGAGCTCGAGCAGGGAGACACGGCTCAGAATCCGCTGCTTCGGGGGTCTCTCTATCGCCGTCGACGGCCGTCCGGTCGAGCGGTCACAGATGGGCCGACAGAAGGCGCGTGAGCTACTCGCCCTCCTGATAGCGTCATCCGGCCGTCCCCGGTCACTCGAGCACCTGGCGGAGCAGCTCTGGCCCAACGTTCCCCTCCAACGCGCCCGCAACCGTTTCCATGTGACGCTCTCCGCTCTGCGGCGCGCGATCGAGCCAGGTGGTACACCTGGCGCCCTCCACATCCGCCGTGATGGAGTGCGCTACAGCCTGGATGCGGATTCGGCGGTATTCGTGGATCTCTGGCACTTTCACCAACTCATCCGGGAGGCCGCGGTGGCAGCGCGGCCCATCGAGCGGTCCATCGGACTCCTCGAAGAGGCGGTGTCCCTGTATTCAGGAGAGGTATTCGCCGGCGAGTTCACGGGTGGATGGCAGGACGGCTTTGCCGTCCACGTCCGAGGTCAGGCGTTGCGTGCCGTGGCAGACCTGGCCGAGGCGAAGCTCAAGTGCGGTCAGGTATCACAGGCGCTGGCCGTGCTCGCGCGGGCCGACGGCATCGCTTTCCACGAGGCCAGGGCAGATCCCCGGCTGCTGATGCTCCGATCGGCCTGCATGCAACGGCAGTCGCCGTTGGCGGATCACCCTCCGGCGGCTGGGCGACGCTGAACCCGGCCAACCCCGGTACATCAGCAGGGCCGGGAGCGGGCCGCTGACCACCGCAGGACAGCTCAGCGCGCAGACATCGTCAGTGGCTGCTGCCAGCCCGGAATGGGGACGAGGGGGCGAGCGCTCCGAGCATGTTGCTGCCGATTCTGTGTGCCATGCCGATGAAGGTCAGCAGCCAGGCGGCCAGGGAGATGTAGACGAATGTGCGTGGAATGAAACCGAGAAAGGTCAGCCCCATGGTGCCGGAGACCTCGAAGGTGCAGACGGCATACATGCCGAGCGGGAAGACCGCTCCCCAGTACAACGGGTCGTAGGTCAGCGGGAATCGGCGGTATGCGTGACGCCAGACGAAGAGGATGACGAGCATGGGAATCCACCAGGTTCCCGTGGCCCAGAAGAAGATCGTGAACCCCTCCAGGAACGGAAGCAGCGAGTGCAGGAACCACGCGTCCGACGCGTTGGCGATCAGCGTCGCTCCACCCAGCGCCGAGATGGCCATGGCGCCCATGTTGATCCAGTACGGGGCTTCAAGATCGCCCGGCTGGAAGGTGAAGAAGGTGTAGCGATAGAAGATCAGCGAGATCATCCAGATGTACAGCATGCCGCCCCACAGCCACATGGACAGCGCAAGGAAATTCGCTTCCAGTCGCTGCGGCTGTCCCCAGTGCGACGCCAGCAGCGCACTCAGCACGGCGATGGACTGGGCGGCGACCACAGCCAGCAGCCACGCACCCGTGATTCCTTCAGCGAGTGACGGCTTGTGCTCCTTGACGACGAGGATGGTGAAGATGCTGTACGTCGAGACGATCCAGAGCAGGATCCCGAAGCCCCATAACAGCATCGCAGGCAGGTAGCTTCCAGCCACGAGGATGGCCTGGCTCCCGAGCACGCAGGTCGCGGCGACGGTGGCGAAGAATCCCACGCTCTTCCGATGGTCGCCAAGGTCCTGCAGGAACTCTGTCGTGAACCAGGCCATCCTGAGAACCGTGAGCACCCACAGGACGACATACGCGACCACGTTCAGCCCCAGCAACGCCAGCGCAATCAGGCGCATCCCGGCCGAGTTGGCCGCGATGGACACGATCCCGGTCGCCATCACCAGCGCGAAATAGGCCGGCGACAGATGACGAATCTCGTGGCGCACCATGGCGAACAGCAGAGGCGGTGAACCGATCGATGTTCCGGTCACCAGGGTTCCCCGCGCGACTTCGACCCGGACCGACCGTTCCGAGCCCGTCATACACCGGACGCCGCTTCAGCCACCCGTCCCTCTTCGCGCGCGTCATCGGTGTACTTCAGCACCCACATGATTGAGAGGCCGAACAGGGCCAGTACGATGAAGGTGACGAAGCCCAGGGGATACCCCTGGGCGCCGTGCTGCCGTACGGCAAACCCCATGATGGGCGGGATGACGAATCCCCCGAAGGCCCCCAGCCCGCCCACCCACCCGGCGGCGCCGCCAACTGCTTCGGGCACCTCCTGAGGCACCATCTTGAAGACGGCGGCCGAGCAGATCCCCATCCCCACGGCCATCAGGAGCACCGCCGGGACGGCAACCTCGAACTGGTCGGTCAGGGTCATGAGAGCCGCACCGTTGAGCATGATCAGGAGCGCCAGGATCGCCGTGTTCTCTCCGCCTCGCCGCAACTGATCGGACATCGCGCCACCGACGATCCGGATCGATGAGGAGAGCACGGCGAAGAGACCGGTCAACAGTCCCGCACCCAGCGGACCGATGCCGAAGAAGGACATCCAGTAGGTCGGAAGCCAGGCGGTGAGCGACACGAACCCGCCAAAGGAAGTGAAATACACGCAGACCAGCACCCACGTCCGCCACTTGCGCGCCGAGATACGAAGGCCTCCGGCAAGACTCGCCGACGGGAACAGTTCCTGTCCCATCGCGGCGGCTCGCCGCCTGGCCTCCAGCGGCTCCGCACCCAGCTTGCGAAACTGGAAGTACCAGGCGTTCCGCCCCCGTGAAGCGTAGATGAGCGTACCGACCACCAGCAGGGAGAGCCAGACGACGTAGGTACCGGCCAGACCCCATCCGACCAGGATGACGGGGAGTATCATGGAGAAGATGCCTGGTGCCAGGTTGCCCACTCCGGCATACACCGCCAGGGCTCGGCCCTGACTGGCACGGGGAAACCAGTAGGAGACCTGGCTGGCACCGACAGAGAAGACAGCGATGCCGCAGCCGGACAGCAGCCCGAGCACCAGCAGCAGGGGGTACATGCCGCCGCTGAGCCGGTCGGGATAGAGCATCGTGACAACCCCGGTCAGGCCCAGCATTCCCACGATCGAGAGCGTTAGAAGCACCAGGAACGGTCGACGCCCACCGGTGGTGTCGACCCAGGCCGAGAACGGTATTCGCAGCAGCGAACCGGACAGGGCGGGCATGGCCACCAGGAGCCCGACCTGCATCGGTCCCAGCCCCATGGCCACCTTGAAGCGTTCAGCGGTCACGCTGAAGAGCGCGACGGCCGCGAAGCCGACAAAGAACCCCAGGGTCGCGCTGACGAGCGCGTCACGCGGAGTGCCCCCTGGCGCGGGACCGAGCTGACGAGGATCGCCGATATCAGCGATGCCTGCCTCTGCTGGACCCGTGGCTCCGGACGCTGAAGCTGGGGCGGGATCCGTACGACTGGAGGACATGGCGATGGCGAAGGGAAGCCGGGTCTCAGTCGTTCCGCGGCCGCGTGGGGCTCCACGCAGTCGCGGGGTCTCTTATGGCCCGTCGATCCCAGTTCCAGATGACCTGTTGGTACGGACGTGCGATGTAATGCAGCGGTGCCACGAAGAAGTGGATCAGGCGCGTGAAGGGAAGGATCAGGATGATCGTGAAGGCACCGATGATGTGGGCCTTGATGACCCAGGGCAGGACGAACACCGCGGCCGTATCCGGCCTGAGCTTGAAGATGGACCACAGGTATGGCGACAGGTCGGACGCGAACCACGACGCACCCCACCGGTACCCCAGCGCGATCCAGAGCCCGAGGATGACCTGCAACAGCAGGAGTACCTCGAGCACGATGTCCATGACGCTCGTCACGGAGCGGATACGGTGGTTCGTGAACCGGCGGTACATCAGCGCCGCAAGGCCAATGAGCACAGTCACGCCGAAGGTGAAGGCCGTCACCTCCAGGATGATCAGGCGCACCGGCATGCTGTTCCAGGCGAGCGTCGTCCGTGGGAAGAGAAATGTTGCCAGGTGGCCGCAGAAGACCACCAGGATCCCCACGTGGAAGGGCACGGAGCCCCAGAAGAGTTCCTTCCCCTCGAGGAATTGCGAGGAGAGGGAGGATACCGTGAAGCCCCTCCGTCGGTATCGATAGACAATTCCCACCGTGCACACGATGAGCGCCGCGTAGGGCAGGCCGACGAAGAAGAACAGGTTGAATACATTCGCGCTCATCTTGCTCCTCCCGTCCCGGTCGGCAGGCTGTCACTCGCTTCGATCTCGAGTTCGCGCCCGATGGCGCGCAGGAAGTCGTTCGCGTGCTCCGGCGGTTTCCACTCGGTGAGGGTGAAGTCCGACTTGAGCACCGCGATAACGGCGCGCAGCGGCTCACGGAACATCATGCGCCGTCTGGCGGATGAGGCGATCAGCGTCCGGTAATGCTTCTCGTAGAGGCTGTCGCGTTCCTCGCTTCGCTCTGGCTCGAATTCAGCGACCATGCGCTCCAGGGCGGGATAGAGGATCTCCTGGGCGAATTCCGCCGCCAGTTCGCGGTCTTCCCAGCGGGCCATGAGGCGGAGGACGTTGGGAAGGTGGTCGGGCAGCTCGTCGCCGTAGTCGATGCCCACGGCGTCGTGCTCCCGGCTCAGGTTCACCAGGACCTCTCCCCGCTTGTAGTCGTCCCCGAACATCACGTAGCCCACCCCGAGGGTCGTGATGGCCTGAACATCAAAGCTTCGGGTGAATATCTCCTGGATCTCGTCCAACGATTCCGGCGAGATCTCCTCGCTGTCGGTAGGCAGTGCCTGCGCGAACTTCTCGATCCCGGCGGCCGCCAGAGGATACTGGTCTTCGAGCAGGTTGTAGCACGCCTGAACCCAGCGTGCGTAGTCATGTCGAGGGTAGTCGAACAACTTTGCCAGGTGTTCGTAGTGACTTCGTGGGTGCATCGTCAGGGCCCTCTCTTCGCGGTGCCGGTCTTGAAGCCGAAGCCGGTGTTGCCCTTCACGTCGCCGGCGAACTCCATCAACTCGATGGCCTGCTCGCGGTGCGCGGCCGGGATCACGAACCGATCATCGAACCGGGCCAGTGAGGTCAGGTAGTAGATGTCGTCGGCAGTCTGCGGAGTCAGGCCCGTGCTCTCCAGCGCCGCCACAACCGCTTCCGGTTGTACGTCGCCAACGGTGATGTGTCGGCGAT